>CANKLV010000087.1 GCA_947483415.1 Chitinophagaceae bacterium | reverse complement strand
ATATCCTTTAACAGTGGCGCCCAATTGATGAAGCCATAATGAAAGCCACGCTCCTTTGAATCCAGTATGTCCGGTGATGAATACTTTTTTACCGCTATAATAATTTGTAAGGTTTGTTTGATTTACCACGTCTTCCATTTTGCCTGACCAGTTTGCCAGAGATTTTCTAATTCAATTTTATCACGAAGCGCATCCATTGGCTTCCAAAAACCATGATGTTTAAACGCGCTCAATTGTTTATCGTTTGTCAATTTTTCTAATGGTTCATCTTCCCACATTACATTAGACATATCGGCTTCAAGATAATTAAACACTTCTGGATTTAGTACAAAAAAACCACCATTAATCCATTTGCTTTCATCTTTTGCTTTTTCTCTGAATGACACCACCTCTCCTTGTTCATTTAAATCCATACCACCAAAACGTGCTTCTAAAGAAATGGCTGTAACAGTGGCAATTTTACCTTGTTGTTTATGAAATGCAATTAGCTCATTAATATTCACATCACTAACCCCATCGCCATAAGTAAGCATAAAGGGTTCGTTGCCTATATAATTTTTCACAGCTTTTAATCGTCCGGCAGTTTTGGTATTTAGGCCAGTATCCACCAATGTAACTTTAAATTTTTCGGTATTGCTGTTGTGGTAAGTAACGGTATTGTTTTCAAGATCAACCGTTAAATCCGAATTATGCAAAAAGTAATTCATGAAATATTCTTTGATAACGTAACCTTTGTATCCGAGACAAATAATAAATTCATGGTGACCATGAGAGCCATAGTGCTTGATAATGTGCCAAATTATAGGAAGTCCGCCAATTTCAACCATTGGCTTTGGCCTAATGTCTGTTTCTTCAGAAATGCGGGTACCTAATCCACCAGCAAATATGACTACTTTCATTTTTTTTTGTTTTAATTTGTGTTTAATACAATATTGATTTAAGTCAAAATTTTAATAGTGCGCATTAATTAAAAATCTATACTCCGTTAAATTAGATTAATAGATTATTTTCGCAAAAATAGTAGATAATTTGTTCCTACAAGTTAAATAATTATGTCCCAAATAAGAAAAAACAGCATCAAGGCCACCTTTTGGATTTACCTGGGATTTTTTATTGGTGCCGTTAACACCTATTTTCTAACGCACAAAAGTTGGTTTACTACCGAACAAAATGGTTTAACACGCTCTCTAATTGAGATTGGTCAGTTGGTTTATGCCTTTTCATGTTTGGGTTCTACTTCATTTATTATGAAATTTTTTCCATATTATGAAGATAATTTGGAGCCCAAAAAAAACGACCTTTTAGGACTTGCGTTGATCATTGCATTAAGTGGGTTTATTTTAACCGCAGGCGGATTATTTTTATGCGAACCCATAATTATAAAAAAATTCAGTACCAACTCATATTTGCTTGTTCAATTTTTATACTGGGTACTTCCTTTGGGATTTTTTATTCTATTATATAATATTCTAGAATCTTATTCATACGGATTTGGAAAAGGCGTTTTGGGCAGTTTACTGCGTGAAACGGTAATTCGATTGTACACCTTCGTGATTATCTTACTTAAAATTTTTAATGTCATTAATTTCAAAACGTTTATTGCATTATTTTCTTTTCAATATGCATTGATTGTTTTGATTCTTGCTGTACACCTAAAACTCGAAGGTAAATTATGGATCAACTTTTCATTTAGCCGGGTAACAAAAAAATTCAGAAAAAAAATATTTTCCATATTGATACTTACGTTTTTTGTAATCATTGTAAATGTATTGCGTTTTAGTATTGATGGCATTGTACTTGCAGCAAAACAGAATTTAGGTAAAGTAGGTATTTTCGGATTGGCGTCTTACATGGTTTCTGTATTACAAGCACCATTTAGAAGTATTGTAGCGGTAACCATACCGATGTTATCGAGGGCATGGAAAGATAAAAATCTTGTAGAAATAGAAAGAATTTATCAACGTTCTTCCATAAATATGCTTGGTTTTTCGTTGTTTGTATTTTTTTGTGTTTGGTTAAATTTCGATAATGGTATAAATTTATTACACATCAATCCCGATTATTTAGAAGGGAAATGGGTGTTCTTTTATTTAGGTATTGTAACCATTATTGAGTTGGGAACGGGTGTAAATGGACAAATCATTGGCACGTCAACTTATTGGCGTTTTGAGTTGTGGACGAGTTTATTATTAACCTCGATGATTATTCCTTTGAGTTATTATTTAACCACAAAATATGGCATCATGGGACCTGCAATTGCGAACCTATTTTCATTTACCATATACAACAGCATCAGGTATTTATTTTTATTGAAAAAATTTAACATGCAGCCATTTACAATGAAAACGCTGGAGCTATTAATCATTGCAGCGCTATCCTATGCGATTGCTTATTTTGCTACGAGAAACCTTGATGGAATCGCTGGTATACTTGGCTCTTTAGGCATATTTTGTACGTTGTATATTTCTTTGTTTTATTGGAGAAATATTTCACCGGATGTAAAGCAGGTAATGTTAACCGTTACCAATCGATTTAAGAAAAAATAAATGGTTGAAACCATTATACTCAACCACCATTTTATAACCCACGGTTTAAACCGTGGGCTATAGAATTAAAAATGCTTTATAACCGTTTCAACGGTTTGTATGAAACAGAAAAGAAATTAAATTCGGATTTTGTAATTGAAATCTATCACAAGAAAAAATAAAATCAACTTTCTATTTTTGATAAGAAAAGATTTAGACCTTTTCTTTTTTGATCATCAAGTTTGTAATCAATATTTTCTTTAAAATAAATATTTAAGTCGTAATCGCGAAATTCAATAGATTCAATAATTGTATCCACTTGGGCAAGTGAATTTTTGATGGAAAGATTGAACGAAGTAATGAATGATTCAGGCAATATTTTATTGGCCACCCAAGCTGCAAAAACAAAAGGCAAGTTGGTCATTTTTTGCCAAGCTTCCGCTAAATCATATACAAAAGGGAAGTTATTTAATTGCACCAGTGCTCTATCACCAATGATAAGCGCGGCAGTTGTGCCATTAATTTCGTTTTCAAATTCAGCTTCGGAAGCAATAAAATCGGGAGAAATTTTCCAGAAATCTTTTAATAAAATTTTCAATAACGCTACCGAAGTACGACTTTGATAATCCAAAATAACAGACTCAATATTTTGAATGGGCACTTTACTAAACAAGCAAACACTAGCCACTGGATTTGTGGCAGCGATGCAAAAATTTGAGATAATTTGTGCGTTTGGAATTTGTGGAATGATTGCAACGGGTACCAAACCCAAATCAATCTCATCATTGATTAACATTTGCGCTACTTTGGAAGGATAGTCGAAAACCAAATCCATATCATTAACCATTGCTCCATTTTCAAAAGCATATACCAATGGCTTTGTATTTAAATAACTAACCGCACCTACTTTTATTTTTCTGTTTAACACGTATTTTATTTTGTGGGGCGAAAATAATGATTTTATGTTAGAGCAAGCCCCCTCAATCCCCCAAGGGGGAAGTTTTGAAGTGTACAAAATAATTGAATTTGTCAACAGTGAATATCTTGAAACGCTCAACACTAAGGCTCCCTTCACCTTTCGGGGGAAGGGTTGGGGTTGGGGGCTCTTGCGTCCTTGGTTTTTGCGTGCTTTGCGCGAAACAAAAAAACTTAGTGGCTAATCACTTAAAAATATTACCGAAATTCAACTTATTTTTGCACTTATGAATACTACATCACTAACCAACATTTCGCCAATCGATGGCAGATATGCAAACGCAACAAAAGAATTAACCGAATATTATTCGGAGTATGCTTTAATAAAATATCGATTGAAAGTTGAAATCGAATACTTTATTTTTTTAGCAGAAAAGAAATTCTTCAAGCTAGACGTGAAGCAAAAAAAGCTATTGCGCGATGTGGTGTTTAATTTTTCTGTTGAAGATGCCGAAACCATCAAGGAAACAGAAAAAACAACGAATCATGATGTTAAGGCAGTTGAATATTTTTTAAAATCAACATTAGATTCGATTGGAATAAGTGGATTAAAAGAATGGGTGCATTTTGGATTAACCTCACAAGATATCAACAACACAGCGGTCCCCATGTTATGGAAAGATTCCATGGAATTGGAATATTTGCCAGCTATTTTGAACGTACAACAATATATTTATAAGTTAGCGCAAACCTGGAAAGACATTCCAATGCTAGCGCGAACACACGGCCAATCGGCATCTCCAACAAAATTGGGCAAAGAGTTGATGGTATTTGTAGAGCGTTTAGAAAATCAAGTGCAGTTATTTAGTTACATTCCTTTTTCGGGGAAATTTGGTGGCGCTACTGGAAATTTCAATGCACATCATGTGGCGTTTCCAAAATACAATTGGAAGAAATTTGCAGATGAATTATTAGAAGATAAATTGGGATTGCAGCGCCAGCAATACACCACGCAAATTGAGCATTATGATTTGTTAGCCACACATTTTGATGCCATCAAAAGAATAAATACCATTTTAATTGATTTGTCGAGAGATATTTGGAGCTATGTAAGCATGGATTATTTCAAACAAAAAACAAAAAAAGGAGAAATTGGCAGCAGCGCCATGCCACATAAAGTAAACCCCATAGATTTTGAAAATGCCGAAGGAAATCTAGGAATGGCAAACGCCATTTTAGAACACCTATCGGCAAAGCTTCCAATTTCAAGACTACAAAGAGATTTAACAGATAGTACCGTGCTTAGAAACATCGGCGTGCCAATAGCACATACCATGATCGCCATAAAATCTATAGAAAAAGGATTGGGAAAATTAATTTTAAATGAGCCCAAACTTAAATCAGATCTAGAATCCAACTGGGCTGTAGTAGCAGAAGCTATACAAACCGTCTTACGCAGAGAACACTATCCTGCTCCTTATGAGGCATTAAAAGAACTAACCAGAGGAACGGTTATCGATAAAAAAGCGATCCATCAATTCATATCGAAGTTGAAAGTATCGGCAGCAGTAAAAGCAGAGTTAAAAGCAATAACGCCACATAGTTATACGGGGGTGTAGGGGGTTTGAGAGGTTTAAGAGGTTTAAGAGGTTTGAGAGGTTTGAGAGGTTTGAGAGGTTGGGGATTTTCGTCTGCCGATGTTGGTGTTATCACCAATCATCAAAGAAGAAAAAGGTTTTGGAGTTTCAATTGGTTCAAAAGGTTCAACAAGTTAGATTAAACTAATCTTCAGGATATTCTATTAATTCAAGAGATTCAAGAAGCCAAAAACGGAAAACACTTCCAACCTCTCAAACCTCACAAACATCTCAAACTTCTCAAACCTTTCCTCAAAAAAACAGCCTGCTCAAATTAATGAACAGGCCGCTTTTATATTTTAAAGAATCAACTATTAATACTTCACTACCCTAACCGTTTTTATAACATTTCCTTCTCTTAGTTCTACCATATATACGCCGGATTTTAAATCATTTCCGAAGGCAATGGTTTCGTCTGAGTTAAAAGAAATCGTTTTGATTAAACGACCTTGTACATCCAAAACACGCATGGTGATTTTTGATGCAGTTGGTGTTTTTACAAACATTTGGAATGCATTTGTAGTTGGGTTTGGATAAACGTTTACTTTCATCGGTTCTACAATCGCTTTTGTAGCTGAAGGTACTGTTGATCTTGAATAAGCTGGAGTAACACAACCAGTTGTTACCAACTTCATTACTTTCTTCGTTCCTGCGCAACCGTTAGCCCCTACAGCTTCTACATAGATGCTGTCATTCGCACCGGCAGTATTGAAACGAACTCTTATTTTCAATCCGTTGCTTCCGCTATCGATTACTGCTCCTGTTGGCAAGGTCCATACATAGTATTGTGCTCCAGTAACAGCCGTAGCAATATATCTTGCACTGTTCGTAGTACCTACGATTGAACATATGCTTGTAGTACCGGTTAATGTAGCCGGTGCTGCCAATAATGTTGGTGCAAGGTTTGACAACTTCTGTGCTTTAGGAATACTGTTGCCACAAGAAGATGTGTAAGCAACTTTAATGCTATCTCCAGTTAATGCGGCTGCATTACTGCTGTATCTAATCTTTATCACTTTTGATGTCAACGAACCTGAATCCAACACACCGGTTAATCCTAAAGTTCCTTTTGGCATATGCCATAAATACCCATTAGCTGCTCCTGCTGTTGTAGTAGCAATAGCTAATGCTGGTGCTGTGTATCTGTAGACACGAGCGCCGCAAATATCACTTACGATAGCAATGGTGATGGTTGCCGGTGCCAATGGTGCACCCAATAAAGTATTGGTTAATTTGGTTGCTTTTGCAGCACCCAATCCACAACCAGATGTGTAACGTACACGAATACTATCTCCTGCAATTGCAGCTGCATTTGAACTGTATACAACTACAATGGTCTGCGAATTAATGGTTCCAGAATCCAATACACCTGTTGAACCAACAGCGCCTTCTGCAGGCATGGACCACAACCAACCTGTTGCTGCTGTTGCAGTGGTGGTTGAAGCGATTAAACCTGATGCAGTATAACGATACTTTCTTGCACCACAAACATTGGTTACCAAAGGTGTTATGGTTACAGTTGCCGGAGCTGCAGGAGCAGACAACAATGTATTGGTCAATTTGGTTGCTTTAGATGCTCCAAGACCGCAAGCAGACGTATACCTTACCCTTATGGAGTCTCCGTTTACAGCAGCAGCATTTGAACTATAAACAACTACAATGGTCTGCGAATTAATGGTTCCAGAATCCAATACTCCTGTTGAGCCAACAGCGCCTTCTGCAGGCATGGACCACAACCATCCTGTTGCTGCTCCAGCTGTAGTGGTTCCCGCAACAAGTCCAGAAACCGTATAACGATACTTTCTTGCACCACATACATTGGTTACCAAAGGTGTTATGGTTACTGTTGCCGGAGCTAGAGGAGCAGACAACAATGTGTTGGTTAATTTAGAAGCTCTGAATAAACTGTTACCACAAGCGGATGTGTAGCACAATTTTACACTGTCCCCGGTATTGGCTGCAGCATTATTGCTGAAGGTAACGGTTATCACGCGTGAGTTCGCTGTACCTGAGTCAATGGTCGCTCCCAATACACCCTTGAACTGCCAGATATATCCTGTAGCAGCTACCGTAGTAGTTGTTGCTGCCGGCAAAGCTGGAGCACTATACCTGTAACGCTTAGCACCACAAATATTGGTAACAATTGGTGTGATGGTAATAGTGGCTGGTGCTGTTGGAACCGTAAACAATGTATTCAATAATTTAGCCGATCGATTTCCTGTAGTACCACAAGCTGAATATGCCCTTACTTTGATACT
>CANKLV010000086.1 GCA_947483415.1 Chitinophagaceae bacterium | reverse complement strand
CAAACTGAAAATATACTTCTGGATCGTAAGGATTTCCAAAATTCAAACAGTTGGTAACCCCTAACGGCTGAGCACCACTGCAAACAATGTTTCTAGCTGCTTCTGCAACGGCAATCATTGCACCTTTATACGGATCCGCAAACACATATTTACTGTTGCAATCTGTAGTAAGTGCCAAAGCTTTTTGGGTTGGTTTGGCAATCACAATAGCAGCATCACTTGGACCATTTGTGCTGGTATTGCCTGTTCCTACCATGCTGTCATATTGCTCATAAATCCATTTTTTATTAGCGATATTATGTAACTCAATCAATTGCTCCGATGTAGATTTCAAATCTGTTACATCTGCAACTTGATTGATATCGAAGGCTTCTATTTTATCAAAATATGCCGGACGCGAATAATCTCTTTCATATTGAGGAGCACCTCCACCCAAAACCAATTCTTCAGCAGGAATAACGGCTTCTTCAACGCCATTCATATAAAAACGCAACATACCATCTGAGGTTACATCGCCAATATGACTGCATGGCAAATCCCATTTTTCAAACACATCAAGAACAGATTGCTCCATACCTTTTTTAACCACCAACAACATACGCTCCTGACTTTCGCTCAACAATAATTCCCAAGCTTTCATGCCTTGTTGACGAGTAGGTACTTTATCAAGATGAATAATCATGCCTGATTTTCCTTTAGCACTCATTTCGGCAGTTGAGCAGATGATTCCTGCTGCGCCCATATCTTGCATGCCTACAACTGCACCCGTATGCATTACTTCTAGGCAAGCTTCCAATAATTTTTTTTCTTGAAAAGGATCACCAACCTGAACAGCAGGCAAATCTTCCACACTGTCTTTTGTAATTTCGGCACTCGCAAAAGAAGCACCACCAATTCCATCTTTACCAGTAGCAGAACCCACAAAGAAAACTGGGTTCCCTTCACCTTCAGCGGTAGCAGAGATGGTTTCTCCATTTTTTAAAATACCAACGCTCATGGCATTTACCAGAGGATTGGTATGATAACATGCTTCAAAATAAATTTCTCCGCCTACAGTTGGAACACCAAAACAATTGCCATAATGCCCAATGCCACGAACCACACCAGCCAGTAAATGCTGTGTTTTTGCTTCAGATAATTTGCCAAAACGCAAAGAATTTAACGATGCAATTGGCCTAGCGCCCATTGTAAAAATATCTCTATTAATTCCACCAACGCCAGTAGCTGCACCTTGAAATGGCTCAAGTGCTGAAGGGTGATTGTGGGATTCAATTTTAAAAACCACACCATATCCATCGCCAATATCCATTAATCCTGCATTTTCTTCACCGGCTTTAACCAGCATTTTTGCACCATCTCTTGGCAATGTTTTTAACCATTTAATCGAATTCTTATAACTACAATGCTCACTCCACATGCCACTAAAAGCGCAGAGTTCAGTAAAATTGGGTGTTCTTCCCAATTTTGTTTTTATCATTTCAAATTCTGCTTCTGTAATTCTTAATTTTGCTGCGGTTTGGACTGTAATTTCCATTGTGAATTATAAGTTTTAAAATTTTGGCAAAAATAATAAACCCTTGTTGCATTAACCGATTTAAAAAGTAATAATTTTAACTAAATTCCACAAACGAAAAAAATCAACCTTGGATTATTTATTTTTCTTTATTTATCTCATCGTTTTTTGTGTGTTAATCAACTACATTCCTTTTGTAAAAAAGGCAGAATTGAGTTCAAAATTAATTGGCCTTTTATTTTTATACAGAATCATTGGCGCTGTGTCAATTGGTTGGATTAGTTACAAATATGCACCACAAAACGACTATTGGTCTTTACACAACGAAGGGCTAATAGAATTTAATTTATTAAAATCAAACCCTTCCTTTTTTTTAAAAGGATTATTACCCATTGGATACAATACTAATGTAAATAGTTTTTTTAGTACCAACCATTCTTATTGGAACGAGCTAAGAAATAATATCATCATCAAATTGCTTGCGGTATTGAATTTTATCAGTTTTGGTAATTACTATATAAACGCTTTATTTATTAATGGTTTTGCCTTTTTAGGTAGCATTGGATTGTACCGAACACTCCTTCATATTTATAAAGAAAAAAATAACCTATTGATATTTTGTTGCTTTTTAATCCCAACCACGATTTATTTTTCGTCAGGTGTACATAAAGATGTGATTGTATTTGGAGCGCTTGGTTTGTATAGTTATGCGTTGTATTTTATGGTGGAAGAAGGGTTTTCTTATAAAAAATTGGTTTTGCTTCTTAGCAATTTTTTGATTTTAATGTTGATGCGCAATTTTTTATTTCTCGCGTTAATTCCTGCAACCATTGGGTTTTTATTGTCAAAAAAATATGCAGTCAGCAATACCAAAATTTCAATTGCTTTTTTAGTAATTGGTTTAGCATTACTTACAACTGCGGATAACTTTTTGCCCAATTTGCAACCACTTAAAATTATCACAAATCGAAAAACAGATTTCGATAACCTAAAAACGGCAAATTCTCAGCTGGATAATTTTGAATTAAAGCCAACATTATCTAGTTTTTTAAGAAATAGTCCAACAGCACTCAATCATGGATTTCTTCGTCCTTATATCTGGGAAACCAAAAATGTTTTTTCTTTTTTATTGAGTTTGGAACTGTTGCTTTTTGAATCGCTTATTTTAATTGATGTCTACTTTTACTTCAAAAACAGAAACCTTCAAAAGCAACATTTTCATCGTTTCCTATTTTATATGTTATTAATCTCAGGAATAATGATTGTAACAACTGGCTTTATTGTACCCAATTATAATTCGATTGCCCGATACCGAAGCTTGTTTCTTCCTTATTTAATTACGCCAATTTTGATGAAACTATATTTAATTCAAAAATCAAAAAATTTCACAACCCACGGTTGAAACCGTGGGCTAGTCAAATAATCAACATTTGTAACAGATTAAATTTAAAAATATCTAACTTTTTTTACTCATTCTCCCCCATTTTTAAAATATTTCTTTCCAAAAAATTACATTTTAAAGAATTAACTCATTAATTTTGGCAAATAAAAACCAAAAAATATGAATTCTTTACGTTTCGATGCCATTAAGAACATTACAAATAGTAGTGTGGCACAAAGCACAAAAACTGCAGATAAGATAACCTCAGTTTTTAATGAAAATGTATTTACGTTAAAAACAGCGCGTCATTATTTAAGTGATGAAGCGTATAAAAGTTTATTATCGTCGATTAAAGGCGGTAAGAAAATCGACAGAACAATGGGCAGCAATATTGCCAATGGTTTGAAAGCTTGGGCAGAAGAAAAAGGCGTTACCCATTTCACGCATTGGTTTCAACCATTAACAGGTTTATCTGCTGAAAAACATGATTCATTTTTTACGTTAAAAGGCGATGGCACCCCAATTCAAGAATTTGATGGCGCTGCATTAATTCAGCAAGAGCCAGATGCATCTTCATTTCCAAGTGGTGGATTGAGGGCAACTTTCGAAGCAAGAGGTTATACCGCTTGGGATCCTTCATCACCCGCATTTATTACAGAAACTGGAGAAGGAAAAACACTTTGTATTCCTACTATTTTCGTTTCTTATACCGGTGAATCACTTGATACAAAAACACCTCTATTAAAAGCTATCGTTGCTTTAGATAAGGCGGCTGTAGATGTTTGTCAGTATTTTGATAAAAACGTTTCAAAAGTAAATGCCACATTAGGTTGGGAACAGGAATATTTTGTGGTTGATGCAGGATTGGCATTGGCTCGTCCGGATTTAGCATTAACTGGAAGAACCGTGTTTGGTCATGCTCCTGCGAAAGGCCAACAATTGGAGGATCATTATTTTGGCGCAATTCCAGAACGCGTTTATGCATTTATGAAAGATTTCGAAAACGAATCTTATAAATTGGGTATTCCATTAAGAACAAGGCATAATGAAGTGGCACCAGCTCAATTTGAGTGTGCGCCTATATTTGAAGAATTAAACCTTGCGGTAGACCACAATACATTATTAATGGATGTGATGACCAGAGTAGCTAAGCGTCATAATTTGATGGTGTTGTTGCATGAAAAACCATTTGCTGGTATCAACGGAAGTGGAAAGCACAACAACTGGAGTATGGCTACAGATACAGGTGTAAATTTATTGGCACCTGGAAAAACGCCAAAAACAAATTTGATGTTCCTTACTTTCTTTGTAAATACAATCAAAGCCGTTCACGATTATTCAGAATTGATTCGTGCTTCAATCGCAAGTGCGAGTAACGATTACCGTTTGGGCGCTAATGAAGCGCCTCCTGCAATCATTTCAATATTCATCGGAAAGTATTTAACGGATGTGCTAAATCAAGTTGAAAGCAGGGTTGGTGGTAGTTTCGACGAAGCAGATGAAGCCATGCTAAAATTGGATATTCATAAAAGTATTCCAGAATTGATGTTGGATAACACTGACAGAAATCGTACTTCACCATTTGCATTTACAGGAAATAAATTTGAATTCCGTGCTGTAGGTTCTTCAGCAAACTGTGCTGGCCCAATGACTATTCTTAATTCTGTAATGGCTGAAACGCTTAAAAACTTTAAAATAGAGGTTGATGCACTGATAGAAAAAGGCGAAAAGAAAGAAGTAGCCATCATGCAAATCATACAGAAATACATTGTTGAAAGTAAAAAAGTATTGTTTGAAGGAGATGGATATAGCGAAGAATGGGAAAAAGAAGCTGAAAAAAGAGGATTGCCAAATGTAAAAACAACGCCTGTTGCTTTAGATGCTTTTGCTGCAGAGAAAGCAAAAAAATTATTTGAAGATAACCACATATACAATCATTTAGAACTTGAGGCGCGTCATGAAATCATGCTTGAAGAGTACATTAAAAAAGTACAAATTGAAGCAAGGGTTATGGGTGACATTGCATCAACTATGATTTTACCAACGGCAGTAAAATATCAAAATATGTTGATTGAAAATATTGTTGGTTTGAAAAACCTGAATATTTCTTCTAGTCTATACGAAAGCCAACAAGCTGTATTGGAAAAAATTTGCGAACACATAAGCGTTATCAGTAAAAATGTGGAAGCAATAATAGAAGCGCGTAAAAAAGCAAATGAAATCAGCAACACAAGAGATAAAGCCATCGCGTATTGCGACGATATCAAAATAAAATACTTTGATACCATCAGATACCATGCAGATAAATTAGAATTGATGATTGATGACAGCATTTGGCCACTTCCAAAATATCGTGAATTATTATTCATTAGATAATTAAAAAAATCCTTCAAAACTGAAGGATTTTTTTGGGGTTAAACTATTCTAAATAAGATTCGTCTGAATCAGGAATTTATCAGACATTTGAAATCATAACTTTAAAACAAAAAAAATGAAAAGAATCATCGTGTTGTCGTGCCTTGTATTAGTAGGTGCATCTGCAAATTGCCAAAACAAAAAAGCAAAAAAACAAACTCCCAAAACTGACACCGTAGCTGTTGCTCCAATTGTAGCAGCACCTTTAGAAACAGTTGCTTCAGTTGCTCCTGTTGCAGCTCCAATTACTGAAGCTCAAAAAGCAAAAATGAAAGAAATCAATAAAGCTTTTAAAACTGAAAAGACAAGAATTGAAAGCGATACTACATTAAATGCAGATCAAAAAGCAGCACAAATAAAAATGGCTTCTAAAGAGAAATCAAAAAAAATGAAAGAAACATTCACGCCTGAGCAAATTCAAGCGATGAAAGATGCTCAAAAAGCGAAGAAAGAAGCTGGCGGTGGTAGTGAATAAAATTTAAAAATGATGCGTGTAATCAATCTATTATTTATTCCCTTATTTATAGCCTCAACAGGAATTGCTCAAATCAACGTAAAGCAATATGAAAATGTTGATTTGTATGTGAAAAATTTGGGACCTCTCCCACTTTTAAATGTGGCATCAATATCAGATACTCTTACGCAAAAATTTTCAGATAAAACTTTAAAATCAAGAGCGATTTTCAGTTGGATAGCCAACAACATCGCTCTTGACCCTAAAGCTGTCCGTTCTAACGACACCAAAAACATTCAACCTGAAAACGTTATTCTTAACAGAAAAACAACCTCACTTGGGTTTGCTACACTTGTTCAGGAAATGTGCAGTTTAGCTGATATCCGCTGCTTAACTGTAGATGGATACTCAAGATTCAACACCGACCAAATAAGCGAAATGCCAGAAGATTTAAACCACTCTTGGAATGTCATTCAATTGAGTACAAGCCCTTCCAATTGGTATTATGTGGATGCGGCAAAAGCTTCAGGGAGTTTAGATAAAAAATTCATGGTATTCACACCAGGTTTTTCTGGTTGTTATTTCTTTTCAGAAAAAAACATTTTCAATATGGACCATTTCCCAGACAATAATGCTTGGATGTTGGGCATAGGGAGCATTTCAGCAAAAGCATTTTATGACCTACCGATTATTGGAACAGCATCTTACATTTACAAAACACAAGCATTTTTTCCAGCGCAAGGTTTTATAAAATCCAACACCACAAAAGCAAATTCGTTTACAATTAAGCTAGAAAAAAATAACGAAATATCAAATGTTTCAATAATCATTGGAGATGGTGCTACTCAATCAAAACTCGAAAGAATTAATTTCACTAATGAAAATGGAGAAATAAAATTCAACTATACTTTCAAAAAAGAAGGCGATTATCCTTTTAAGATTTTAGCAAACGGCATCATGTTGTTAACCTACAAAATAGAGGCTGCAGAAGATTAGATTAATAAATTTACTTAGCCAATAAATTTGCAAAGAATCTATACGCACCCGGAACTCCAGCCGGAAGTTGTCTAAAAAATGCCAAGCCCGTATAAATAAATTTACCTTTTCCGTAATTCGCTATCGCCAAACTTCCATCGTTTTCTTTTTCGCCTGGATCTTTCATGCTCATCGGTTTGATGTAATAATTGCTATCGGCATCTGTTACATGATAAATGCTTCTTTCTTGCACCCAACCTTCAAAATCATTGGCTGTTATCTTATTGGGATAATTGAAGATTTTTAGTTCGGGATTCAAAATATTTACTGTGGCATTTTCATCCGTTATTCTGTTTCGAGAAACAGTAAATGGGAAAGGTGCAATCTTAGCTTTTATTGGACCAATTTGATTGCTGGTGTTGTATTGTGCCAACATCAACCCGCCTTCTTTTACATAATACATCAATACATCGTAAACCTCATTCATCCATTCATTGGTATTGTATGCACGCACACCTGTTACAATGGCATCGAAATCTTTTATTTTATTGGCTACAATATCTTCTTTTTTTAATATCGTTACTACATAACCCATTTGTGTCAAAGCTTCTGCCACTTTATCCCCTGCCCCTTCGATATAACCGATTTTTTTTCCTGCAATTTTATAATCAATACTTTTGCATTCTACAACAGAAGGTTTAAAATAAATGATGTTTGGAATATGGTCGTACTTTATTTCTCTGGCATAATTGTCAAATGTTCGAATTCCTTCATAAGCCACAAACTGCGTACTTGAATCAGAAATTTCTACCTTAATTACTTTCTTTTCGTCTTTTACTAATGAAAGTTTTGTTCCTAAAATCAAGTT
>CANKLV010000085.1 GCA_947483415.1 Chitinophagaceae bacterium | reverse complement strand
TTGTAAAAGTTTGTTGGAAGCATTTTACATCAACAAAAAACAAATGCAGGAAATAGCGCAGGAATTTAAGTATACCAACGCTGATAATGCAAAAACACAGAAGTATAAATGCTTGGTTCGATTAAAGAAATTATTCTTTGCTGAATATAAATATTAAATAAAAGTTTGCTGAATATGGAAGATTCATTATTAATACAAACAATAGAGCGTTACATCAATGGGGAAATGAGTGCGCAAGAGAAAATTGATTTTGAAACCCTTCGAAATAACAACCCTGAAATCGATCAATTGATAGTGGAACAAATTTATTTTTTACAAACATTAAATAAATTATCAGATCAAAAAACATTAATCCATCATACCAACGAAACCGTTGCAAAACTTAAATCGGAAGGATTCATCACAAACAAACAACCCAAAATAAACGCAGACATCATTTCTATATGGAATAAATATAGGAAAACAGTTGCCGTTGCTGCTTCTATTGCCATTGTGGTTTCTGTTACTTGCGCTTCAATTATTTCATTTTTTAGCCCAGGCAAACAAAATAGCATCAAACCTCTTGTTGAAAAACTAAAAGAACAAGATGTAAAATATAAGAAACTTGAAAAGCAAATTGGCAAATTAAATGCAGCTGCCAATGCTCCAATCGAGAAACCTCGTTTAGAAAGTAAATTCAGGGCCACCGGATTTATGATTGACGTAGCCAACAATTATCTTGTAACCAATGCGCATGTTATTGCAGAAGCAAAAAATCATTTAATCGTTGAAAACAATAAAGGCGAACAATACGCAGCTCAGGCGGTATATGTTAATGCCGAAAAAGATCTTGCGATTTTAAAAATTACAGATGCTGATTTTGTAAAACTCGCTCCTACTCCATTTAGCATCAAAAAAAACAATGCTGATTTAGGAGAATCTGTTTTCATTTTGGGGTATCCAAAACAAGAGATTGTTTACGGCGAAGGCTATATCAGTGCAAAAAACGGTTTCCAAATGGACACAATTTTCTGCCAATTAAGCACCATTGCTAACGAAGGTAATAGTGGTTCACCTGTTTTGAATAAAAATGGCGAATTGGTTGGTGTTGTTTCTAGTATGGAAACCAATGTTGAAGGTGTTGTTTATGCTATTAAATCTTCAAACATTTTTAATGCCATCAACGAAATGAAACAATCTAAAGAAAACGAAAACATCAAAATTACCTCAAATCCTACTTTAAAAAAATCTGACAGAATCAATCAAATTAAAAAAGTACAGGATTATGTGTTTATGATTAAGGGCAATTAGAAAAGCTCCCTCGTTCCCCCAAGGGGGAAGCTCGAAGCATTTTCCGTTTTTTGCTTCTTGAATCTTTTGAGCATCTTGAACTTCAGAATACTTAAACTCCCTTCACCTTTCGGGGGAAGGGTTGGGGATGGGGGCTTTAAAGTCGAAAAATGTTATCGTAAATACCCCTCTTTCCCTTTTCTTGAAAACGTACTTCCAATCTCCTACATAACGAATTAAATTGGGTACATAATACTCCCCTATTTTAATCATGCTCACTTCCATTTTCACATTGAAATCATAAACGCCCGCATCGCTTACCAATTCATAATCCCGAGCTACAATTTGCATGGTCATTTCATCAAACCATGTTTTCATTTCCTGGACCACTACACGCTTTGAATTTTCTTGCTTCACCTGTTGGTTGAAAACAATACAATTGACGCCGTTTTTAGTTTCCGTTGAAATATTGTTATTATAATATTTCAGCAACGACTCATCGTAAATGGCTGTTTTATTTCGCATAAATGGGATGCCCGTAATTTGCTTTCCAGGATTAAAAAACAATTGCTTTAATTGATCTTTATGTTTTTCTATACCTGATTTCTCTTTCGGGTTGATATTCGCTTTTTGAACCACATTGGTTTCATTACAAACCTTACCTTTTGTAAAAAACAATGAAGCATACAATTTGGCTGTGTAATAATTATATTCACGTTGATCATCGAAAAAATCACCTGTAATTTCTTCTGAAATCGTTTTCATCATTCGGCAACCATTGCTGCGTACTTGTTGGGTTTTGCTATGCAAAGAAGCCACACAAGCATTTTGATTATCCATCATTCTGATGTCGTTAATAGCTGAATAGTTTAATAAATGTAATTGTTTGAATGATTTGTAAAAACTTGAATCTTGCTTTATATATTCGATAAAACGACTGGTTTTAAATGAATCATTGACTACAAAAACGGGCAAGGTTTTGTATTGAGTTGTGGGAATTATGCTGTCATTTATTTGTGTAAAACCATTTACCCAAATTAAAATAGTACATAATTGTAAACCTAGAATTTTCATTTTTCTAAGTTAAGTTCATTGGTGTATAATTGAAAATAAATTGAAGTTTTATTTATTGAAAACCATTCTATAATCTACCTTAATTTTCCCTTTTGAAATATCATCTAATTTCCTTTTCAGTAAGGTTCTTTTTAACGGAGATATATGATCGATAAATAATTTCCCTTCCAAATGATCATATTCATGCAAAATAACTCTTGCAGTTAATCCAATAAATGTTTTGGTATGTGGATTAAAATTTTCATCGACAAATTCAAGGGTTACCGATTCGTGGCGAGAGATATCTTCACGTACTTTCGGAATACTCAAACAACCTTCGTTGTATGACCATTTGTTACCAGATAATGCTACAATTTTTGCATTTATGAAAACCCCTTTGTATCCTGGTTCATCTGGATATTTTTCATCTTCTTCGGTTTGATTTTCAAAAATCTGTGCACTATCCATTACAAACAAACGAATGTCTTTATTAATTTGAGGAGCAGCCAAACCCACGCCATAACTGTTGTACATGGTTTCCCACATGTCGTCAATTAATTTATTTAATCCTTCATAATCTTGCGCAATATCTGTTGCTATTTTTCTTAAGATTGGCGATCCGTATGCAACTATAGGTAAATTCATCTATTAAATCTTTGAATTAATAATTTAAATGTGTTGTTTTTAAAACTCATGCGAAGTTAGGATATAACCCTGATTAACTTATACTTTGAAGATACTCTTGAAGCATGATTGTAGCTGCAATTTCATCAACAAGCTTTTTATCCCGCCTGTCTTTTTTCTTCATACCCATTTCAATCATTGCGTCTTTTGCCATTTTTGAAGTAAATCTTTCATCAACATCTTTCACGGACATATTCGGAAATTCTTTTTTTATTCTTTCGATGGCTTTTCTTGCGGGGGCTGTTCCATGTGTATCTGATTCATCCCAATTTTTAGGCAACCCAATTATAATAAGTTCAACCGTTTCGGTTAAAAAATAGTTTTTTAAAAACGGAATTAATTGTGGTGACTCAATGGTAGTAAGGCCTGTAGCAATAATTTGCAAAGGATCGGTAACTGCTATCCCTGTTCTTTTCCCGCCATAATCAATCGCTAAAATTCTTGCCATTATTTTATTTTAATAAGATATCAATAATTACAAAACAACCAAATACAATAGACGCGATGCCATTAGCAGTCATAAATGCAATGTTTACTTTACTTAAATCATTGGGTTTTATAATCGAATGTTGGTAAACTAGCATCCCAATAAAAATGTATGCGCCTATCCAATACCAGAATAAATGTAATGAATAGAACCCGATAAATATTATTATTGCCGCTGTAATAAAATGTAAAAAAGTAGAAAGTTTTAAGGCTTTGTTTTTTCCCAATAAAGCTGGAATTGAATTGAGTTGATTTTCTTTGTCGAAAGCTTCATCTTGCAAAGCATAAATGATGTCGAAGCCACTCACCCATGTTAATACCAACAATGAAAATAAAATGGGCAACAAATCGAACGCTCCGGTAACGGCAAGAAAAGCACCAATTGGTGCGAGACTTAGTCCCAATCCCAAAACCAAATGGCAAAGTGCGGTAAATCTTTTGGTATAAGAGTAAAATAAAATCACGAATAATGCAACGAAGCTCAAAAAGAAAACCAACTTGTTTATTGCAAATGTGCATAAAATAAAAAGCAGTGAACAAATAATCGTGAACACCAACGCACTGTTGGGTTTGATTAGTCCTGATGGAATTTCCCTAATAGCAGTACGTGGATTTTTGGCATCGATATGCATATCCAAATAACGGTTAAACGCCATTGCTGCACTTCTGGCAAAAACCATACATAACACAACGAAAATTAACGTGAAAAACCAAGGATTAATATTAAATCGATTTTCACTTAAACCTATTTGATTCGTTTTTAAATATTGAACCCCTAAAAAAAATCCAATCAATGCAAAAGGCATCGCAAAAATGGTGTGCGAAAACTTGATTAATGAAAGAAATTTTTTTACGGATTGCAATGTTTTTTTTTAAAAATTAAAAATTAAAAAGTCAAAATTGTTGATGCCATTTTTTTTACTTTTTATCCGCCGCTGCGGACAGGCTTTTTACTTGTCGCTATTCATCCTCGTTCTGATAATCTCCCAAAGCACCACTCCTGCTGCAGTTGCAATGTTTAATGAATGCTTCATGCCCAACTGAGGAATTTCAATACAACCATCGCAAAGCAAAATATTATCTTGTTCTACCCCACTCACTTCATTACCAAAAATGACAGCAATTTTTTCATCATTATCTATGGTCAAGTTTTCAAGCGAAATGCTGTTCATTACTTGTTCAACAGCATACACTTTATACCCATTATTTTTTAGATTCTGTATAGCAGATTTGGTATCGGCGAAATAATGCCATTCAACAGTTTCTTCGGCACCCAAAGCCGTTTTCTTGATTTCTTTATGCGGAGGTTTGGCCGTATATCCAATAAGATAAATGGATTCGAGCAAGAAAGCATCCGCAGTTCTGAATACACTACCTACATTATAAGCACTACGAATGTTTTCGAGAACGGCAATAACGGGTGTTTTTTTGGAGCGTTTGAATTCTTCAGGGGTTAACCTATTCAATTCGCTCATGCTTAATTTCTGCATCGGCTAATTTAATATCAAAACATAAATAAACCCTTTTTATTTATGCGTTTTTTTCAGCATGATCTATGGCTGCTTTTACAAAATGTACAAAAATTGGATGAGGGTTTTCAACTGTACTTTTTAGTTCGGGATGATATTGAACCCCAATAAAAAATGGATGATCTTTTATTTCGACTATTTCAACAAGGTCTTCTTTAATATTTTTTCCACTTGGAACCATTCCGTTATTTATGTAATCGTTTAGATATTGATTGTTAAACTCCCAACGATGGCGATGTCTTTCACTAATTTCATTGGCTCCATAAATTTTATGTGCCAAAGAATCTGGAGCCAACTCACATAAATAGGCGCCCAACCTCATTGTTCCACCTTTGCTGGTTACATTTTTTTGTTCTTCCATTAAAGCAATTACGGGATGTTTTGTATCGGTATCCATTTCGGTAGAATGCGCATCTTTGAAACCAATTACATTTCGGGCAAATTCAATAACTGCCATTTGCATACCCAAGCAGATACCAAAGAAAGGCAATTTGTTTTCTCTGGCATATTTCACTGATTCAATTTTTCCTTCAACACCTCTTATACCAAATCCAGGTGCCACAAGAAGTGCATCCAATCCACTCAATTGCTCTGCTACATAATCTTCTGTAATAAATTCGCTATGCACATTTACCACATTTACTTTACAAAGATTAGCAGCGCCAGCGTGAACAAATGCTTCCAAAATTGATTTATACGCATCTTGTAATTCCACGTATTTACCAATCAAACCAATGTTTACGGTTTTTACAGAATGGTTCAATTTATCTAAAAACGAATTCCATTTCAATAAATCGGGTGCTGCATACCCATTAATATGCAGCTTTTTCAATACGATTACGTCCAAACCTTCATCAAACATTTTTAATGGCACTTCATAAATTGTACCGGCATCAATGGCTTCAATAACCGCTTCTGGCTTTACGTTACAGAACAAAGCAATCTTTCTTTTTAAATCTTCGTTTAACGGATGCTCTGTTCTACAAACAATAATATTTGGATGAACGCCTTCCTGGCTCAATAGACGCACACTATGTTGAGTAGGTTTTGTTTTTAATTCTTTTGCTGCTTTTAAATAAGGTATCAAAGTTAAATGCACTACGATACAATCTTCTTCTGGAAGCTCCCATTGAATCTGACGAACAGCTTCAACAAAAGGTAAGCTTTCAATATCACCAACAGTTCCACCAAGTTCAGTAATCACAATATCAAAATCCCCAGACTCACCCAGCAACATCATCCTACGTTTTATTTCATCAGTAATATGTGGTACTACTTGAACGGTTTTTCCCAAATAATCGCCTTCACGTTCTTTATTGATAACGGTTTGGTAAATTCTACCCGTTGTTACATTATTGGCTTGTGAAGTAGGTATGTTTAAAAAACGTTCGTAATGTCCCAAATCCAAATCTGTTTCGGCGCCATCATCTGTAACAAAACATTCTCCATGTTCGTAAGGATTCAACGTTCCAGGATCCACGTTTATATATGGATCAAATTTCTGAATCGTTACTTTCAATCCCCTACTTTGAAGCAACTTTGCTAGCGAAGCTGCAATGATTCCTTTACCCAATGAAGAAGTTACACCACCGGTTACAAAAATGTATTTTGACATAAAATTTAATAATTATACTATAAAAAAATACCCTATCGCATGTTTATGCGAGGTGATTTTTTTTATAATAATGATATGACTGTTTAGACCGAGGAACGTAAGATAAATCCTGAAGGTCGTGCAAAGATAACCACGTATAAATTGCTGATGAAAAATAATTCAACCTTTTTTTAAAATTTCTTTTAAAACCTCGAATTACTTATGCATTAATTTTCCAATAGCTGTTTCGTATTTATTTTTCCAACCAGCAATATTGCCCCAATCTTCTCCATTTACAAGAATTTGGGATTTTGTCACTTGTCCGAGGCATTTTACTTCTAGGGATTGTTTGCTTATGTATGCTTGAAAACTTTCGTTGTCTTTTTCTGAAACAGAAACTACCACCCTGCCTTGAGCTTCTCCAAACCAATAGGCATCATTTCTAATGCTATTATCAGATTGAGCTACATTAAAGCCAAGGTTGTTGAAAAATCCACTTTCCATCAAAGCTACAATCAGTCCGCCTTCGCTGATATCGTGAGCCGACTGTATTAATTTATTTTTTATAATTGAAGCCACCAATTGTTGCATGTCATATTCTTCATCTAAGTTAAAATAAGGCGCTGGGGAGAACTCTTGTCCGACGATTTTATGTAGATATTCTGAAGAACCAATATCATCTTTAATGTTTCCAATTAAATAAATGAAATCACCTTCATTTTTTAAATACATGGTCATTTTTTCGTCTACAGAATCCATTACACCCACCATACCAATTGTAGGTGTTGGGTAAACTGGGCCATCAGGAGATTGGTTGTAAAAACTCACATTTCCACCAGTAACAGGCGTATCAAATTTTACGCAAGCAGCACCCATTCCTTTGATGGCCTCAACAAACTGAAAATATACTTCTGGATCGTAAGGATTTCCAAAATTCAAACAGTTGGTAACCCCTAACGGCTGAGCACCACTGCAAACAATGTTTCTAGCTGCTTCTGCAACGGCAATCATTGCACCTTTATACGGATCCGCAAACACATAT
>CANKLV010000084.1 GCA_947483415.1 Chitinophagaceae bacterium | reverse complement strand
GCTAAGGTGGTTAGTGTTATTATTACTCTTAATCCCTGTTTTTCTATACACTTTTTTAAATAATAAAACTGTTTGCCCCCCTGAGCACAAGCTAATGGGGAATGTTGCTGCACCTATTGAAAAAGATTCTACAAAAAGAATTGTTGACACGCCTAATCACAAGCTAATGGGAGAAGTTGCTTCACCTCATCTAAAACCTTCAAAAAAAATTAAAAAAAGTCATTAATCGTTCAACAATAAAAAAATAATCTTAAACCATATAAATTAAAATCATGGAAACAAAACACAAAGTGTACAATCTAATTATCCTCGATGAAAGCGGCTCAATGGGGTCGATTAAAAAAACAATTATGAATGGGTTTAACGAGGTGGTGCAAACCATCAAAAGTGTTGCCTTAGAATATCCAGAGCAAGAACATACCGTTTCATTTGTAAGTTTTAATTCTTCAGGAATAAAAAAGATACATGAAAACTCAAAAATAGAATTACTGAATCAAATTGATGAACGTTCTTATCAACCCAACGGCGGTACGCCACTTTTTGATGCAATGGGTGCTTCAATTTTTAATTTGAATTCGATCATAGAAAAAGAAAATCCAAAGAATTACAATGTATTGGTTACTATTCTTACAGATGGTGCAGAAAATGCCTCAAAAGAACATACCGCTCAATCCATTAAAGAAATTATTGAAACATACAAGTCAAAAAACTGGACATTTACCTACATCGGCGCCAATCATGATGTAGATATATTTGCTTCGAGAATTTCTATTAACAACTTTATGAAATTTGAAACTAGTGAAGAAGACATGCAAAGGATGTTTGTAAAAGATCGAGAAGCCAGAATGAATTACAGCAAAAAAATCAGAAATTTTGAAAACGTTTCTCACGACTATTTTGAAGAAAACGATACAAATAAAGAGAAGACGGATGATAAAGAAAAACAACCTGAAAAGAAATCTTTTTTTAAAAGGTTGTTTGGAGGATAAGGTAACATTTTAAAATACAATCTCATTTAAATGAATAATTCAAATTCTGATATGATTTTCAATGATGAATCTAAAATTAAATTAACCGGTGAAAGCTTTGATGCATTTATAAAGTTGGAACAATACGAGCTAAATGCTGTCGAAAAAGAAACGAATAAACCAATTACAGATGGGCTGGTTTTATTTTATATCGTAAAAGAGAAATTAAGGGAAGGTGGTGTACAGTATAGTAGTCCGGGCAATTCAGCCAAAAGAAATTTTATACTTTGGTTTAATGCACAAATGGATAAAAGCCAGACATATTCGTATCAAATAGAAATTAAAGAAAAGCATTTTGATTTGATTTGTCAGATGGTGAAACAATTTCAAGAAAATAAATAATGCATTGGCGCACGGGCAGGAAACACGAAGGAGTTAAAACAGGAAGACACGAAGACGCAAAGGCACGAAGTTTTTTTATAAAACAAAGTTGCTGATAATTTGAAAAATGCTTCCAGCTTCCCCCTTGGAAGATTGAGGGGGCTGACCTTTTGAACACATTGAACCTTTTAAATGGGTTGAAAATCTTCAACCTCTACAACCTCTTAAACATCACAAACCTCTCAAACCTTCTAAACCTCTTCCACTTTGTCTTCCTTCTTTTCTAAATAAAACCTTACCAATAAATAACCTCCGAAAGCAACAAATAAATTTATAATAATAACCTCTGGATGATTGGTAAATAATTCAATGCTTTGTTGCATCGTTTCTATTTTGGGATTGCCAAGGGTGTACATTGATATATTCATCCCTATCATTTCAAAAATAAAAAACAATAAAATGGTGATCAGCTTCCATTTTATCGGAGATAGTCCTTTGCGCAATGCAAGCTTACCTATGTATCTGCAGGTAAAAAAAAGTATGATAATTTCGGGCATAATTAAACTAAATCTATATCAAAGCTTACCAAATCTACAAATTGAGCTATTCTTTGGTCGATGTCTGATTTTGTAATTTCCTTCATGCGCTCTGGACCAAATTTTTCTACACAAAAACTGGCTAACGCACTTCCTACAATGATTGCCGTTTTCATATTTTTAAAACTGATGTCTTTGGTTTTTGCCAAATGTCCAATAAAGCCTCCGGCGAAGGTATCTCCCGCACCTGTTGGGTCAATCACCTCTTCTAATGGCAATGCTGGTGCAAAAAATACATGGCTTTCATGGAACAATAATGCACCATGCTCTCCTTTTTTGATGACTAAAAAACGAGGTCCCATTTCTAAAATCTTATTGGCAGCTTTTACCAATGATACTTCTCCACTCAATTGTCTTGCTTCTGCATCATTTACCAACAACACATCTACTTCTTTCAACACAACTTTCAAATCTTCTAATGCAATATCCATCCAAAAATTCATCGTGTCCATTACAATTAGTTTCGGGCGAACTTTCATTTGTTGAATAACACTCAATTGTAATTTAGGCATCAAATTACCTAGCATTAAAAACTCGCTATCCTGATAACTATCCGGAACAATAGGGTTGAAATCTTCCAATACATTTAAATCTGTAATCAAGGTATCTCTTGAATTCATGTCCATGTGGTATTTTCCACTCCAGAAAAATGATTTTTTATCCGATACTATTTCTACGCCATCGATATTTACGCCACGCTTCTTCATTTCTTCCAACTCTTCTGCTGGAAAATCATATCCAATAATTGAAATCTGGTTGATTGGTTTTACAAAATTACTAGCGGCATACGCTACATACGTAGCAGATCCACCAACAATTTTATCTACTTTTCCAAAAGGCGTTTCAATAGCATCAAAAGCCATTGTTCCAACTGTAATTAATGACATACGAGAAGTTTTTTAATTTTTAAACTCCGCAAAAGTAGGTTAATAAATGTTCTAAATTATTGCTGAGGTAGTTTATTTGTTTTATTTTGTAGTCATGCTTATAAATGTACATCCCGTTAATCCGCAGCCCCGTTTAATCAAACAAATTGTAGACTGTTTGAAATCTGGTGGTATAATCATTTACCCAACCGATACCATTTATGGCTTGGGATGCGATATTTTTCAGCCGGGCGCTATCGAAAAAATTTGTCAGCTAAAAAATCTACATCCATTAAAAGCGCAACTTTCCTTTATTTGCAAAGACCTTAGCCATTTAAGTGATTTCACAAAAAATATTGAAACGCCATTATTTAGAACACTAAAAAGTCACTTACCTGGACCATTTACTTTTATACTTCCAGCCAGCAAACAAGTGCCTAAATTATTACAAACCAAAAAGTCAACTATAGGCATTCGAATTCCCAACAATGTAATTTGTAGTCATATTATTGAGTCACTTGGTAATCCAATCATAAGCACTTCTTTGCCAGGTGATTTTGTAGAAGATTATACGGACCCCGAAATTATTCAACAGAACATTGGTCATAAAGTTGATTTAATTGTAGATGGTGGCATTGGTGGAACGGAACCTTCTACCATTGTAGATTGTTCAACCGATGATTGGCAGGTAGTTAGACAAGGTTTGGGGCATTTTAAATCGTAAAGTATGTTTTCACGCGAAGGTTTTGAAACACGAAGGCACGAAGACGCAAAGACACGAAGTGTTTTTTTATAAAACAAAGTTGCTAATTATTGGAATTGGGTTCCAACCTTTTGAACGTATTGAACACATTGAACCTCTTGAACCTTTTGAACCTTTTCTAATACCTTTTCTTAAAATTACGGCTGTTATTGTCTCTTCCACCTCCAGCCCCACCACGATTGTCTCTTCCACCTCCGCCTGTTCCGCCTCGATTATCTCTGCTTCCACCACGATTATCTCTTCCACCAAAATTTTGTCTATACTGTCCACGTCCGCTAGAAGAACCATAATCATCTCTGTCTGTGCGATTGTCAGTTCTATGTTTTACAAACGGTTTATTATTAAACTCCAACTCACCATTGGTAATGCTGCTCAACTCGGTTTGAATATTATCATCGTGCACCAATTCCTTATGCCAGTTGCTGTACGTGAGTTTCATATAGTACGCAATCGAATTGGCAAACCCTTGCTTTTTTTCAGGGTTTTCTTCTTGCAACGCCTTATCTATTACCAACTCTATATTTTTTCCCAAATGATTAAATCGTGGATATTTTTTTGGATAACGTAGGTTTTGTGGTTTAGCTTTTAGCGTTTCTCTGGTTGGAATGGGGTATGGACTTTCTACATCTAAGGTAAAATCACTGATTAAAAAAAGATGATCCCATAACTTATGTCTGAAATCCTCTACGTTTTTCAAGTGTGGATTTAAAAAACCCATCAATTCTATAACCGCATACGCATTTTTTTGACGCGTTTCTTTGTCTTCTATTTTTAATAAATACTCTACCATTTTTTGAATATGTCTGCCATATTCTTTCATGATTAAATGATTTCTTGTGGTATTGTATTCCATGTTTTCAACGTTCAGCATCTTTCAAAGTTATTCGTTATAAATGTTAATTCCTTTTCTGCCGTTTGCACAGCACTGTATTTATTATGTTTATAGATAAAAATATTATGGTTGTTGATTTTTTCTGCTTTGATTAAACTTCCAATAGATATAAATTAGCGCCATTAATACGCCTATACTATCTGCAAGCCAATCCCACCAATCAAAACTTCTTCCAGGCACTAAAAGTTGAATGAATTCGGTTGATAAACCCCAAACTGATGCAGCTAAAGAAATCCAAATAAAATAATTTACTTTGGTTGATTCAACCATTTCAGTTTTAAATATAGGAAAAATAAAAAGATAATTCAGTATACCAAACATAACTGCGTGTGCAACTTTATCCGGCCTAATTACAGAAAACCACCACATTGGCTCTATTTCCGGCATTTCTTGTTTGGGCAAACAAATTAGGAATAACACCAAAATAAACCAAAGTATGCCAGGAATAAACTTTTTGTGCGATATGCGTTTCAAATTAAATTAAATTTAACCTACAAAAGCCGCATATTGCTCTGCACTCATTAAGCGATCAATTTCAGCAATATTATCTATCGTCATTTTTACCATCCATCCCGCTCCGTAAGGGTCTGTATTTACCAACGATGGATCAGCTTCTATTTGGGTATTCATTTCGGTAATCGTTCCAGCTACTGGAATAAACAAATCACTAGCTGTTTTTACCGCATCTACTGCACCAAATGTAGCTTCTGCTGATAATGCTTTTCCAATTGTGCTAATGTCTACAAATATAATATCGCCCAATGCATCTTGTGCATAATCAGTGATGCCTACTGTTGCTGTGTTGCCTTCTACCAAAATCCACTCGTGATCTTTTGTATATTTTAAATGTGCTGGGCAATTCATAAAAATTTGGTTTTTATTTTAATATTTCAATGCAATTTAAATAAAAATTGCTTTTAAAACTATTTTACAATTTTCATTTTCATCATTACATTAACCAATGGACGATTACTACCATCTGTTTTCATTAAAGCAATTTTGTCGATTACCTCAAGTCCGCTTATCGTTTCGCCAAATACCGTGTAATCCATATCTAAAAACGGTGTGCCACCAACAGTTTTATACATATTTTTTTGTTCTGCAGAGTATGTAATGCCTTTTGATTGTTCCATATTGAATAACTCTCCTTCATTACTCACATTTCCTTGCACAATATAAAACTGACAAGCACTGCTGGCTTTTGTAGCATTGCCATCTCTTGCAGCACACAATGCACCTTTTTTATGAATGATGTTTTTATTAAACTCCGCTGGTATTCTTTCCATATCACCGCCGCCCATACCCAACATGGCACCTTCTGCAGCATTTTTACTCATTGGATCTCCGCCTTGAATCATAAACCCTTTAATTACACGATGAAACAATAAACTATCGTAAAAACCAGCTTTAACTAATTTTACAAAATTGTCTCTGTGAAGAGGTGTAGAATCGTACAATTTAATGATGATTGTACCAACAGAAGTGGTAATTTTTACTTTGGTTTTGCCTGCTGTGTAGGGATTTGGGGTTGCTACAACAGCTTTGATTTGTGTAACTGGCTTTACCGGTGTTTTTGGCTTATTTACGGCTTTTTCTTGCGCAATTCCGTTTAAAGAAAAAATGGTCATCAATAAAAATCCAAACATTAAAATTTTTGTCTTCATAAAATAATTTTTTTTAAATAAATTCTTGAGATTGAAAATAAAGTAAAATATGGTCTTTTAAAAAATTTTCTTGTTCAAATAAGTCGAACCCAGGCAATGCTTTCAATTGTGTGAAATGTGGCCATCCTTCTTCATCATTTCCATCCAAACTATAATAACCACTAGGCATTAACGCTGTACAAATGGCGATATGCATCAAATCTTGCTTTTGTTCTTTGCTAAATTCTTGCGGACCCTGACCCAATTCCTGAACCCCAATCAACAACAAAATACCATTCATATCTGGCTTTATTCCAAATCGCTCTTTTAGCTTAATCCTCAACTTCAACCACCTTATCTGTAAATCTTCTTCTATCGGTTGCATGCGCAAATGTAAGTAATATGTAATTCCCGATTATCTTTGTGCAAATTGATTTTCAAAAAAAGAAATTATTTACATGTTACAGATACAATTTATTCGCCAAAATGCAGATTTAGTTAAAGAAAAACTGGCGATTCGCAATTATCCCAATATTGGTTTAGTTGATGCTTTAATTGAAATGGACGATGAACTTCGTAAAATAAAATTTGCCTCTGAATCAATACAAGCCAGCATTAATAGCGCTTCCAAAGAAATTGGCATGCTGATGGCGAAAGGTGAAAAAGAAATTGCGGAGCTAAAAAAATCAGAAGTTACTGCCTTAAAAGAAGAAATGGCGCAAAAATCTGCAAGTTTAGACGAATTGGAAATCAGTTTTCAAAAACAACTTTTATTATTGCCTAACCTGCCCCATCATTCTGTACCAGCAGGTAAATCGGCAGAAGATAATGTAGAAGTTAGATCTGGTGGTAAAATTCCAACCTTAATGGAAAATGCAAAACCACATTGGGACATCATCAAGGATTATGATTTAATCGATTTTGAAACAGGTGCAAAAATTGCTGGAAGCGGTTTCCCTTTATACAAAGGACGCGGCGCAAAACTTCAACGTTCATTAATTCAGTTTTTCCTGGATTATAACTGCATTGCAGGTTATACAGAATATATGCCGCCATTGATGGTAAACGAAGCTACCGCTTATGGCACCGGACAATTGCCCGATAAAGAAGGTCAAATGTACCACATCACTGCCGACGGATTATACCTTATTCCAACTGCAGAGGTACCTGTTACCAATGTATATGCGAATGAAATCATTAAGGAAAACGAAATTCCGGTTAAAATGACCGCATACACCCCATGTTTCAGAAGAGAAGCAGGAAGCTTTGGTAGCGATGTTAGGGGATTAAACAGGGTACATCAATTTGATAAAGTTGAAATCATTCAATTGGTTCATGCAGAAAATAGTTATACCGTTTTAGAAGAGATGGTTGCTCATGTTGAAAAGCTGTTGAATTTACTCGAACTGCCTTACCGCGTGCTTCGTTTATGCGGCGGCGATATGGGATTTACGTCGGCATTAACATACGATTTTGAAGTATATAGTGCTGCACAACAAAAATGGCTTGAGGTAAGTTCGGTTAGTAACTTCGAAACCTTTCAAACCAACAGAATGAAAATCAGACATAAAGATGAAAACGGCAAAACACAATTGTTACATTCTTTAAACGGTTCT
>CANKLV010000083.1 GCA_947483415.1 Chitinophagaceae bacterium | reverse complement strand
TATACACCAACAGGGCAAATATTACTACAAAAATGTTTTTAATCCGATTAATTATTGAGTTCACTGAGTGCATAAAGTCCTTTAAATAAAAAGTTAACGTCGGCAAATATCTTGTTTTTAACTTGACTAACAAAATAGACACTATTGCCCCCGGTTAAAAGCACGTTAAAGTTCCCGAATTTTTCGTTGTATTTTTCAATGAAACCCTCTATTTCATTGACTATTCCAAATATCACTCCCGATTGTAAATTAGTTTTGGTATCGTAGCCAATTAAAGGAATATTCCATGTTTGTTCTACCAAAGGTAGTTTTGCCGTGTATTCATGCATTGATTTAAAACGCATATCCACACCCGGTGAAATGGCTCCTCCTAAAAATTGATGGTTGCTATTGATAAAATTATACGTTATGCAAGTTCCTATACCAATGATTAAATTATTTTTTTCAGGAAAAAGATGAACTGCAGCTGCTGCTAATGCAAGTCGATCCACACCTGTGGTTTCGGGTTTTCCAGTAGCCAACTTAAAATTTAAAATGGTTTCGTTACTAATTTTATGAAACTTGGTATGCTGAATAAGTAAGTTTTCGATGTCGGCATCATGATGTACTACGGAAGAAAGTATTGACTTTTCTGGCTTGTACGCATCGATTATTGTTTTTAAATGCGATATCGTATCGTCTATAAGATCTATGGTTTCAATAAGTTGATCAAGGTTAAACACCGCTGCTTTATAGCGGGAATTTCCAAAGTCCAAACAAAGCGTATGCATACCTAAATGTTTAATTCAAAATTTAAAAGTAGAAAGTAGAAATTGTTAATTTGCGTTCTTCACTTTTCACTTCACCAAACAAAGTTCATCCCATTTTGTGGTGAATCTATTGCTGCGTAATTCTTGTCGCATTTTCCAATTTTTTTTGGTGCCTGCGGTGGCAAATTTCAGCATATCCGTTCCCATGCCAAAGTTAACGTTATCAATGATATGCATGAGTTTTTGTGAAGCCGAAGATTCTGGCGTTTGAAAAAGATTGTATTGAACCATTGCGCAGGGTACAATATCCGTAAGTATGATGCCGGCTTTAATGTACTTGCTTCCTTTTTGATACAATGCTTCTACCAAAGGCATTACATAAGCAATCAACACATTGGTTAAATAAGTAGCAGATGGTAAAGCTACGCAAGCCGATCTCGATGATGGCGCATAATGATCATGGCTTTGATAGTTGTTACTCACCAAAAAAATACTTACCGAACCTGCCGCACCACTTTGTCTACGCAATTTTTCAGCAGCACGGGCAATGTATGTGGCAACCGCTTCTTTCAATTCTTTCAATTCAAAAACGGCTCTGCCAAACATCCTAGTGGTGGCAATCATTTTCTTTTTGGTTAGCGGATTTTTCATTTCAATACAAGGAATGCCATTTAATTCTTTTACCAATCTTACCCCCACTACCCCACCTAAATTTTTTCCTGCCCAAGCTTCACTCATGTTTCGTAAATCCCATGCGGTGTTGATGTTAAACATGCGCAAGGTTTTTGAGCCCGCGCTGCCCACACCCCAAATATCTTCTACCGCTGTTTTTTGTAAGGCTTCCATTTGTTGTTGGGGCGTTTGTAAAACGATTACACCTTTAGATCCTAATTTATCTTTTTTGGCAAGTCTATTGGCTACTTTAGACAACACCTTAGATGGCGCCACCCCAATGGAAACCGGAATGCCCGTCCACAACTCAGTGGTTTGCTTTACAAACGTGGCGTAATCATAAAGTTTATTTGCATCAATACCCGATAAATCCAAAAAAGATTCATCAACCGAATACACTTCTACATCTGGCGACACTAGCCGAAGCGTATCCATTACGCGCTTACTCATATCGCCATACAAATGGTAATTGCTGGAAAATACAGCAACGTTATTTTTTAAAATCTCTTCTTTATTTTGATAATATGGACCTGCCATTTGAATGCCCAAAGCTTTGGCTTCATCTGTTCGAGATACGATACAACCATCGTTATTGCTGAGTACCACTACGGGCTTCCCATTTAAAATGGGCTTAAATAATCTTTCGCAAGAAGCATAAAAACTATTGCAGTCAACAATTGCCTTCATAGAAATTATAATTTTACGTTGCCTAGGAAAATTGTTTTATCACGTACGTTACCACGCCCCAAATGCTAAAATCAGCATACTCGCTTATTTCCATTGGTGATAGTTTTGGCGTTTCGGGAATCAAGCGAACTTTATTAATGGTTTTTTCAAATCGTCGAATGAGCATTTCGCCGTCAACCACGGCAATAATTACCTTTCCGCTTTGTGGTTTAATGCTTCTATCTACAATTACAATATCACCATCATGAATAGACGCATTGATCATGCTGTTTCCTTGTACACGCATAAAAAATGTGGCGGGCTTGTTTCGAATCAATTGCTCATTCAAATCAACACCCTTGTCCATATAATCATCGGTTGGCGCACCAAATCCTGTAGCATTTGCATTGGGTACATCCAACTGCTTAAATGATTTACTGCCCTGATATCCGGCAGAGAAAAATTGTTCTATTTCCATAAAAATATTTTTGATTTACTAAATTTATTAGCAATAATAAGCTAAATTATTTAGTTTTAAAAAATAAATAATTGCCAATTTTTTTAGTCGGTGATTTATAAGAATAATTGCTTTTGGTGATATTTAACTATTTTTATCTACTTAATTAATCATTCTGCTTTGAGCAATAACAATACATACGAATTGGTGGTTGGGTTGGAAGTGCATGCTCAGCTGATGACAAAAACGAAACTTTTTTGTAGCGATAGTGCTTCTTTTGGTGGTATGCCCAATACACAGGTTAGTCCAATTTCATTGGCGCATCCAGGTACGCTTCCTAAACTAAACGAAAAAGCAATTGAGTTGGCGGTTAAATTGGGGCTTGCGATGAACTGCGATATTGAAAACAAAAATTATTTTGCCCGAAAAAATTATTTCTATCCCGATTTGCCAAAAGGTTATCAAATCAGTCAGCATTCCGCACCGATTTGTAAAAATGGATTTCTTAGTATTTCCAGTGCTCAAGGGAAAAAAAATATCATCCTCAACAGAATACATATTGAAGAAGATGCGGGAAAAAGCGTTCATGATATTGATGAAAAATATACCTGCATCGATTTAAACAGAGCCGGCGTACCACTTTTGGAAATCGTTACGGAGCCCGTGATTCATAGCGCTGAGGATGCGTTTACTTTTTTAACCGAACTGCGAAAATTAGTTCGATGGCTTGATGTGTGCGATGGAAATATGGAAGAAGGGAGCATGCGTTGTGATGCAAATATTTCTGTTCGACCAATGGGATCAACCACACTTGGAAAACGTGTAGAAGTAAAAAATCTCAACAGCATTCGCAATGTAAAAAAAGCCATCGAAATTGAATTTGAAAGATTGGTTTCATTAACCGAAAACGGCCAAGACATTATACAAGAAACAAGAAGTTATGATGCAGATAAAAACATCACTTTCTCGTTGCGAAGTAAAGAAGATGCGGAAGATTACCGTTATTTTCCGGAGCCAGATTTACCTCCATTTATTGTTACTGAAAATTACATCAACCATATAAAGTCAACCCTTACCAAATTACCAGAACAAATAAAGGCAGATTTTATGTCGCTATATCAATTGTCTGATTACGATGCGCAATCTATTTGCAGTGAAAAAGAAGACATCGAATATTTTGAAAGCATCATCAAACATACCCAACATTATAAAGCTGTTGCGAATTGGATGATCGGACCATTGAAGCATTTTTGTAAAGAACATAATTTATCGTTACATCAATTTCCACTTTCTGTTGAAAAAATTGCTGATTTAATAAGCTTTGTAGAATCTGGAAAAATCAATTTCAATAATGCTTCAGGAAGAATTATGAATGCAATGATTGAAAATAAGGCGCTATCTGCATTTGAAGTGGCAACCGAATTAAATTTGATTCAGGAAAAAGATGAAAATGCCATTGAAATTTGGGTAGAAGAAACCCTAACATCAATGCCCGAAAAAGTGAAAGAATACAAATCCGGAAAAAAAGGATTGATTGGATTATTTTCTGGCGATGTAAAAAAACGCAGCAAAGGAAAAGCGGATATGCAATTGGTACAACGTTTACTAGAAGAAAAACTAAATTAAATTTAACCCCATACATCATGACCATCAAAAATTATTTACTCATTATCGTTTGTGCTTTAATTTTTTCTTGCAATAATAAAAGCAAAGACCAATTTACCATAAATGGAAAAATTGAAAACGCAAAAGATCAAAAAGTTTATTTAGAGCAATTGTTTTTCAACGAGAAAGATATTGCTGTACTTGACACGGCGGAAATTAAAAACGGAAAGTTTGAATTAACGGGCACTGCAGCCGAAGAAGGGCTTTATAGAATAAGATTAGAACAAGATGAAAATGCTTCCTATTTAATTATAAACGACCAATCTGAAATTGATTTTTCAGCCAAAATAGGCAATGGTTCTGACGATAATTTTAAAAATTTAAAAGTTGAAACGCCTGGAAATAAAGCGCTCAAAACTTTAATTGTAGGTCTAATGGAAAATGTAGCAAATCTTGAAAAAAATGGTGCTATTTTAGATTCATTACAAAATGCAGGCAACGATAGTTTATTGGCTATTGAATCTGTTAAACAAGCAAAATTAAATGAGGGGTTAACGAGTTTTTTAAACGGATATGTTTTTAATAGTGAAGATCCAATCGTTACTATTTTTGCGATGGCAAATGCATCTACGGAAGATAAAAACACTATTCAAAAACGCGTTGATCATCTAACTAAAAAATTCCCGAAACATAAAGGGGCTCAAGATATTATTGTGGCATACAATAAGTTTCTAACGGAGATGAATAAGCCAAAACCTGCAGAGCAACAAAAACCTGTTGTTGGAAATATGGCGCCTGATTTTACAATGAATGATACCGAAGGAAAACCTGTTTCTTTAAGTCAGTATAAAGGACAGTTCGTGCTTGTAGATTTTTGGGCAAGTTGGTGCGGACCATGTCGTGGAGAGAATCCAAATGTAGTGGCTGCATACAAAAAATATAAAAACAAAAACTTTACAGTGCTTGGTGTTTCCCTTGATGAAGATAAAGATGCATGGATCAAGGCCATACAAAAAGATGGATTAACATGGAAACATATCAGCGATTTAAAAGGCTGGCAATCTGCTGTTGTTCCGGTTTATGGAATAGAAGGTATACCTTATAATGTGTTGGTAGATCCAGAAGGAAAAATATTAGCAACAGAATTAAGAGACAAAGATCTTGATGCATTTTTAAGCAAAACATTGAAATAAATTTTACTTGAATTTTAATACCATTTATAATTCAATATGGCAAAAAAAAATAAAACAGCAGATCAACCAAAAACGCCACCAGTAGTTACTGTTTCAAAAAAATCAAATCCCGAATTTGTTATTCGTATATTTTTAGTTGTTGTGGTGTTTATCCTTTATGGTCAATCCATAAATTTTGAATTTACACTGGATGATGATTTGTTTTATTTGAAACACAGCTCTGTACAGCAAGGCATTAGTGGGTTACAAGAGTTTTTCAGTTATGGGAGTTTAAATAAATTTGATGGTACCGAAGGATTACAACCTTACCGTCCAATAACTTTATTTGTATTTGGCATTCAAAAAACACTTTTTGACAACTCTCCTGCTATGGCGCATTTAATGAATGTGTTGCTCTATATTTTGCTTGTACAAATTTTGTTCTCGCTCATAAAAAAATTATTTCCAACGCTCAACGTTTATTTGGTTTGCTTGATTTGTGTTCTATTTACAACACATCCCATACATAGCGAAGTAGTAGCAAGCGTAAAAAGTATGGACGAATTGCTTGCAGCCATTTTTGCTTTCTTATCCTGGAAATTTCTTTTGCCAAATGATGAAAACACAAAGCTTAAGCCAAGTGCTTTAGTCTTCGGTTTGTTGTTTTTTATGCTTGCGCTTTTATCAAAAGAAAGTGCCATTGCATTTTTAGTGATTATTCCATTGGCGCATTACATGTTGATGCAAAAAGATTTGAAGTCAACGATTTATATGTTTGTTTCATTGGCATTTGTAGCTGGTTTATTTTTATTGATACGACATCAAGTACTTGGAAACGGAACATCTAAAACTGATTCACAAGAGCTTGAAAATGTGTTGAATGCTACAAAGAATTTTGGCGAAAACACAGCAACAAAAGCGGTCATCTTATTTTACTACATCAAACTATTATTTATACCATGGCCTTTAAACTGGGATTATTCATTCAATCAAATTCCAGTAGCCAATTGGGCGTCGTGGATGTCATGGCTTAGTGTACTTATCTACGGTAGTTTGTTTGTTTTTGCTATTTTAAAATTCAAAAAACATCGGGTACTTGCTTTTTCAATTTTGTTTTTCTTTATTGCCTCTTCCCCAACAAACAATTTATTTATTGTAAATGGTGCCACAGTTGGAGAACGGTTTTTATTTGTGCCTTCTTTTGGATTTGCATTAGGCATTGTTTTTTTAATGAATTACTTGTTAAATATAGACACAGCAGATTTTTCAGGGAAACTTAAAAATGTATTTATTGGTATTTTTTCAATTTTACTAATCGCATTTTCTGGCTTAACAATGGCGAGGGTTGGCGATTGGAAAGACAATCTTTTGTTGTTTGAAAAAGGCGTAGAAAACGCTCCCAATAGTAGTCGTACACAATATAGTTTAGCTACCGAATACCTCAACAGAGGCGAGCAACTAACGGATACCGCCGAACGAAATGAAATGCTTCGAAAATCTCTTGAACATTTTTCTAAAAGTCTTGACATTTATCCAAAAAATAAATTGTCGCATTACAATTCCAGTAAGTGTTATGCTTTTCTTAAAGATTCGGCGAGTGCTATGATTCATTATCGTAAGGCCATTGAGCTTGATAATAAATACATCATGGCTTATAATAACATCGGTGTAATTTTTCATGCAAAAAATGAATTCGACAGTGCGCAATATTATTATGAGCAAGTTTTAAAAATTGCTCCGAATGAAAATACCCCTAAAAAAAATCTGGGTGATTTGTTTTTAATGAAGGGTATTTATTTAAACAACAATGGACTTGCAGAAGAGGCAATAGCATCTTATAAAAAAAGTATGACTTATCAATCAACCAACAATGTGTTGATTTTTAATAACATGGCCTCTATTTATTCTTCTTTAAAAAAGTATGATAGCGCATTAATTTATTTTGAAAAAGGTTTTGAAATAAACCCCAAAGATGTAATGATTATTCAAAACATTGCGGTGGTTGCTTATCTCACAAAGAATTATTTAAAAGCAATTGAATACGCCAATAAAGCACTTTCTATCGACAACACACTCAAAAAAAGTTTTGGCATTTTAGCCGATACATACACTGCAATGGGAAATACAAAAGAAGCACAAAGGTATAGGGCGATGTTTGATAATGCGAAGTAGGTTTGTGAGGTTTATGAGGTTTATGAGGTTTGGTTTAATAAGTTCAATGAGTTCAAAAGGTTGGAAGCATTTTCCAATTATTTTCTTAATCTTCTAAAGAAAAATTTCATGTCTTCGTGTCTTCGTGTCTTCATGTTAAAAAACATTGCGCGAAACAAAAAATGTTCAATGATTTACCATAATTCAAAAAATAATAAATGAAAGCATTATTAATTGGCGCAACAGGTGCAACAGGAAAAGATTTACTAGAACTGCTGC
>CANKLV010000082.1 GCA_947483415.1 Chitinophagaceae bacterium | reverse complement strand
TAAAAATCGGGGGAAATGAAAATTGTTTAAATGCAACCAAATCCAGTCATGGACCTAGTTGGAGAATGATTGTGAATTTAACGCCCAATACCGATGCTTATGGCATTTATCCTGGTGGACAAAGCGGAAATCCGGGGAGTCGTTTTTATGATGATGGAATTGATAATTGGGCGCAAGGCAAATATTATAATTTATGGATGATGCGCGCCGAAGAAAAAAATGATTTGCGCGTGAAATGGAAAATGGTTTTTAGTAATAAGTAAAAAATAAAAAGTAAAAATTCAAAAGCGAAAATCTAAAAATGAAAAGTGAAGTCGATAAAAAACGATCATTTTTTTAATTTTCAATTTTAACTTAACACAAATGAAATTTATAACCACCCTTTTTTTAATGGCTTTATTGAGTTTTTCGTTTTGCATTTTTTTGCCATGGTGGAGCATTGCTATTGCGTGTTTTTTGGTGGCTATATGCATCCCGCAAAAGAATTGGGTTTCGTTTATTGCTGGTTTTTTTTCCTTGTTTTTACTATGGTATGGTTTAAGTTTTTGGATGAGCTTTCAAAATGGACATATACTTGCAAACAGAATTTCAAAATTGATCTTACAACAAGAGAACTCTTTTTTACTTGTTTTAATAACAGCTTTAATTGGTGGTATTGTTGGCGGATTCTCAGCGCTCTCAGGGTCTGTAATTAGAAAAAATTTTAAGCATGCGTAAGCTTTTCGTTGTTTTGGTTTTAATTTGTTTTTCAACAAATTTATTTGCACAAAAAATTTATGGTACAGTAAAAAATGCAAATGGTTTAGCATTGCCTTTTGCTTCAATCAGTATCAAAGGAACATCATTAGGCGTTAATGCCAATCAACAAGCTAGCTATGTATACTCGTTGCCTGTCGGAAAATATGTTGTGGTTTGTCAGCATATAGGTTACGAATCAGCAGAACGTGCCATTGATTTAAAAGAAAACACAGAAATTGATTTTGTACTCACAGAAAGAAAATTGTTGATGAAAGAATTGATTATTGGTACGGGTGAAAATCCTGCGTATGCAATCATTAGGTCTGCGATAAAAAAAAGAGATTATTTCAATAATCAAGTAAAAGCTTTTGAATGCGATTTGTATGCGAAGGATTTGATAAAACTAAGAAGCTTGCCTAATAAAGTAATGGGAAAGAAAATTGAAAAATCTGACCGAAAAGAAATGGGATTGGATTCGTCGGGGAAAGGCATTATTTATCTATCTGAATCCATTTCTACATTATATAAAGCCCAGCCAGATAAATTTAAAATGTTGGTTAAAAGCAGCCGTGTAAGTGGTAGCAATAATTTTGGATTTACTTTTCCTGCATTTATAAACATGTACCAAAATAATGTAAATGTTTTTGATGGTGCTTTTAATAAAAGAGGTTTTGTTTCGCCAATTGCAGATGGAGCCCTTCGTTTTTACAAATTTAAAATGTTGGGGAGTTTTGTTGAAAATGGTAAAACGATAAATACCATTCGCGTAACACCCAAAAGAAATTACGAACCTTTATTTTCGGGTGTCATCAATATTGTTGACGATGAATGGGCGATTCATAGTTTTGATTTTTCTTTAACCAAAAAATCTCAACTTGAAATTATGGATACACTTCAAATTTCGCAATTGCATATTCCATTAGATAAAGGTATTTGGCGCGTCAAAAATCAGGTAATATACTTTAATTTGAAACTATTCGGTATTGATGTAATTGGTAGCTTTTTATCTGTTTATTCTGATTATAAAATCAATCCGGTTTTTGATAAAAAATTATTTGATAAAACCATTATTATTTATGATTCCGCAGTAAACAAAAAGCAAAGAAATTATTGGGATTCTATAAGGCCTGTTCCCTTGATGGCTGATGAACAATATGATTATAAGTTTAAAGACAGCTTACTTGTTGTTGCCATGGATTCGGCTGCCATTTACAACAACATAGATACGTTAAAGAAAAGGCAGGGTAAAATTAATTTTACTCGATTGTTGTTCCCAGGAATAAACAGAACACATTATAGCAAAACGAATCAATACAAATGGGGCGTTGAGCCATTATTAACCAATACACAATTCAATACCGTAGAAGGATTATCTCTTACTTTAAGTGGTTATTATGAAAAGCGATTCAAAAAGTTGAAATCTAAATTAACCATTAAACCCAATTTTAGATATGGTTTTGTAAACACACATTTTAATAGTTGGATTGATGTCATCTGGCGTAAATATGATGCTGGAATATCCGATGAAATAAAAAATTATAACATTGCCTTTTCTGCTGGGAAAAAAGTAGAGCAATATAATTCATCGAACCCAATTTTACCTTTGGTGAATACAATCACCACATTGGTTGACGGGAAAAATGAAATGAAAATCCATGAAAAATACTTCGCAAGTATCAGCTATAATCAAACTTTTGAAAATGGTGTAAAAATAAAGTTTTCGTCTTTTTATGAAGACAGAATGCCATTAGAAAATTCAACATCATATACATTTTATGAGAAAAATATAAATCGTATAACCAGTAATTCGCCATTGAATAAATATTTCACCAACCTCGATATCAAACATCAAGCTTTTGTAGCAAATGCTTCTATTAGCTTTAAGCCAGGACAACGGTATATTCAATTTCCAAAAAGAAAAGTTCCAATTGGTTCGGATTATCCAACTTTTTCAATTGGCTATAGTAAAGGTATAAAAGGAGTTTTTGGCAGTGATGTAGATTTTGATAAGTGGAATTTCGATATTCAAGATGACAAGAATTTCAAACTGCTCGGTTTGTTGAAATACAAGTTGAGTATGGGCGGTTTTTTGAACAATAAAGTAGTATTCTTACAAGATTTAAAACATTTTAATTCCAATGCTGTTCGTGCTTCTTCTAACTATGTAAATGGTTTTCAATCGATGAACTCTTACATTAACTCCAATACTGCAAAGCTTTATTATGAGACACATTTAGAGCATCATTTTAATGGCCTTCTCACCAATAAGATTCCATACTTTAAAAAGTTGAATTGGAATTTGGTAGGCGGGTGTAACAATTATTTTATTAATAATAACGACCGCTATGAAGAAGTATTCGTTGGATTGGAAAATATCTTTAAAATTTTCAGATTAGACTTTGTTACAGCATTTCAAAATGGAAAATATCAAAATGCTTCTCTCGTTTTGGGTGCTGGAGGTTTGTTGGGTTCCGGATCTGGCTCCAACTCAGAATCATCATCTAACGGTAGTAGTTTTAGTATAGGGTTTTAAAAGAGTAAAAAAGGGTATTATATTTTTGAATTTTGATTTTTGAATTTTGAATTGCCCTAATTTAGCCTTGTTAATTTGGTTTGCCCTGCAAGCATCCAATCTTTTTAGATTTTCCAAACTATTGGAATCAAATTTTAAATCATGGCTGTACTACACAATCGAGTATCCCAAGAGGAACTCAAAGAATTATTATTTCAAGAAACTGAATTTAGAGTTACCGTTTCCTTTTACCAGTATTTTAATGTCGAAAATCCTCAATTATTCAGAGATGAATTATATAAGGGATTGAATGAATTAAAAGTATTCGGTAGAATCTATGTTGCAAGCGAAGGCATAAACGCACAAGCTAGTGTGCCACAAAGCAATTTCGAATTGTTTAAAGCATTTCTTTACAGTTTCTCCACTTTAAATGGCATTAGAATAAACATTGCCGTTGATGATGACGGTAAATCTTTTTGGGTATTGAAAATAAAAATCAGAGATAAAATTGTTGCCGATGGCATTACTGACCCGGAATTTAATATGGCCAATAAAGGCAAATATGTAGATGCACAAACTTTTAATACGCTTGCAGATGACCCAAACACTGTTATAGTAGACATGCGCAATCATTATGAATTTGAGGTAGGACATTTTGAAAATGCTATTGAAATTCCTAGTGATACATTTAGAGAACAATTGCCCATGGCGGCTTCTATGCTCGAAAATGAAAAAGAAAAAAATATCATCATGTATTGTACCGGAGGCATACGATGCGAAAAAGCAAGTGCGTATATGCTTCACCGTGGATTTAAAAATGTTTTCCATCTTGAAGGCGGTATCATTCATTATACAAACGCTGTAAAAAATAAAACACTTAGCAATAAGTTTCACGGAAAGAATTTTGTCTTTGATAATCGATTGGGCGAAAGAATTACAGATGAAATTATTGCTACTTGTCATCAATGTGAAACGCCAGCCGATGATCATACCAATTGCAAAAATGAAGCTTGCCATTTACTTTTTATACAATGCGAAAAATGCGCCGAACAATATCAGGGATGCTGTAGTCAAGCATGTACCGATACCATAAATTTACCCGAAGAAGTACAAAAAGAATTGCGTAAAGGTATCGATAAAGGAAGGATGGTTTTTAATAAATCCCGTCAACGTTTGAAGAAGAACGTATAGTTTGTAGCATATAAATTTCAAAATAAACTTATTATTTCAGCCAAACTATAATGGCTAATTTTATAACAAACAGAGATTCTATTGAAAATCAGGCTGATAATATTATTCTTCTTCATTAACGTGGTTTCTAATTTGAATCCATTGTTTGCCCAATGGAAACCGAATGAATTGTCTAATCTCAGAAAGAAAAAAATTTCCACAACATTAACTACAATAAAACTCGATAATTTCAGCATCGTACCCAATAGCTTTTTTATAGCTGAATCGAATGTTGGAAAATATAAAATAGATGAAGCCAATGCTATTTTAAATTGGATAAAAAAACCAACTCAAGATTCGGTAACGGTTGTTTATCGGGTGTTTCCTTTTGCATTGAAAATGAAATTGTTTCAATACAAATATGATAGTGTTCGAAATAATTTCATTGCTGAAAAACCATTGAAAATTAAAAATGCAATTACGGCAAATGATGTCCCTCTTTTCGATTTTAAAGGGTTGCAATCAGAGGGAAGTATAGGTCGTTCTATTTCATTTGGCAACAATCAAGATGCGGTGTTGAATTCTTCTTTAAATCTTCAACTACATGGAATGATTGGAGATAGCATGGAGATTACAGCTTCCATTACCGACAACTCTATTCCGATTCAACCAGATGGGAATACCAGAGACTTACGTGATTTTGATCGGATATTTTTACAAGTAAAAAAGAAAAACTGGCATCTTGATTTTGGTGATTTAGACCTTAAAGAAAACCAAAGTTCATATTTGAATTTTAGCAAGAGAATTCAAGGCGTTTCATTTTTTAATTCCACCAAAATAAATTCAAAAATTAAAAATGATGTTTTTCTAAGCGGTGCAATTGCCAAAGGAAAATATACCCGAAATTTTATCAACCCAATTGAAAGAAATCAAGGTCCGTATAGATTACAAGGTGCAAATAATGAACTTTATTTTATGGTTTTGGCAGGTACTGAAAAAGTTTACATCGATGGGATTTTACTGACGCGTGGAGAAGATCAAGATTATATCATTAACTACAATACAGCAGAACTTACATTTACACCAAAGCATGTCATTACCAAAGACAAACGCATTCAAATTGAGTTTGAATATGCAGATCGTAATTATTTAAACACCCAGTTTTATATTTCAGACCAATTGGAGTTGAAAAATAAACTGAAAATAAATTTTGCGGCTTACTCAAATTCTGATCAGAAGACATCTCCAATTGATCAGTCATTAACCATTGCACAACAAAACTTATTGAAAAATATAGGGGATAGTGTTCAAGATGCGTTCATTTCTATGGCTTCAAGAGATACATTTTCAAACGGGAAAATATTATACAAAAAAATAGACACTGTTTATAATAATGGAACACATGATTCGGTATTTGTTTATTCAAGAGATAACAACGAAGCGTTGTACAATGTTTCTTTTACTTATGTTGGTGCAGGAAATGGGAATTATAAAACATTGCCAAATGGCGCAAATGGAAAAGTGTTTCAATGGGTAAAGCCTGATGCTTCTATGCGTAAGCAAGGCGATTATTTGCCAGTTAGTTATTTAATCACACCCAAACAACAACAAGTTTATGCAATTGGGTTGCAATACAATTTTACTAAAAAAACCAGTATTCAAACTGATGTTGCGTTAAGCAATTACGACATTAATCTGTATTCAAATTTAGATAAAGAAAATAATAAGGGATTGGCGGGAAAAGTCAATTTAAAACATCAGTTAAATCCAATTGACTTTTTGAAATCAAAACATGTGGTTGAATTTAATGGTGGTTTAGAATGGGTGCAAAAATCTTTCAGGCCAATAGAAAGATTAAGGAGTGTAGAGTTTCTACGAGATTGGAGCTTAAATACAGATGTGGTTGCTGCTAACGAAAAATTATATAACGGTAGCGTAAAATTAACTGGTGATAAAGGTGGGAATGTACAATATGCCATTGTTTTTTATAACCGCGATGAAAATTATAAAGCATACAAACATCAATTGAAAGTACAATCGAGAATAAAATATTTTATGGTTATCTCTAATTCAAGTTTGATGCAATTGAACGATGAAAATAAAAGTGGATATTTTTTTCGACCTAATGTAGAATTCAAAAATCAATTTAAAAACAAAAGTGAAACAGAAGTTGGTATAAATTTTTTAGCGGAAATCAATAAGATAAAGAATGTAATCGCTGATACTTTTTCTTTTGGCAGTTTTTCGTTTAGTCGTTATGAAGCTTTCATAAGGTCTAGCCCTCAAAATAAAAACAATTGGAGCATCAATTATTTCACTCGTCACGATTGGTTGCCATTTAATAAAGTTTGGACTAAAATGGATAAAAGTGATAATCTCGGATTAACCATTAATCTTTTAAAAAATGATCAACGTCAATTGAAAACTACAGCTGGTTATCGGTCATTGCAAGTATTGAATGGAGGAGCGAATAATCAAAAATCAGACAAGTCTTTTTTAGCGCGTTTTGAATATGGGTTTAATGAATTAAAAGGATTGTTGAAGGGCGATGCATTTTATGAGGTGGGAAGTGGGCAAGAACAGAAGCGTGCGTTTTCTTATGTTGCTGTTCCAATAGGGCAGGGGCTTTACACTTGGAATGATTACAACAACAATGGCATTGAAGAGTTGAATGAATTTGAGTTGGGCGTATTTCAAGATCAAAAAAAATACATTCGAATTTTTACACCAAGCAATGAGTATGTAAAAACTAATTTCTTACAATTTAATTACAATGTTGAGTTCGTTCCAAAGCAATTGATTCATTCAATCAAAAACAAGGTGTTGAATGTGTTGAAACGAAGCAGCTTGAATTCGAGTTGGCAAATCAATAAAAAGATTACCGATTTGAAATTAATTGTTTTCAATCCTTTTGGGAATGGTTTTGCAGATACTTCGTTGATTTCAGGAAGTTCGGTATTAACCAATGCTTTACTCATAAACAGAACGAGTGCATTGTGGGGTTTTGATATCACACAAACAAATACATCAGCTCAGGCTTTGCTCACGTATGGAGCGGAAAAAAGGTTTTCAAATCGTTGGCAAGGTAAACTAAGGTTTCAATTTAATCGTGCTTTATCTATGCAAATAAACGGTCAACAAGAAAAACAATCGTTGCTAACTGGTGGAGCTGCATTTCAAAATAGGAATTATCAAATTTTACAAAATAAAATAGAACCTAGTTTTATTTATCAATATAAATCAATTTTCAGGGCGAATGTTGGTTATCGTTATGTTGAAAAAAACAATAAAATAGATTTAATGGAAAGTTTGAAGGAGCAATCATTTAATGCTGAAATGAAATACAATGCTTCTTCAAAAATGAGTGCTGGACTAAAAATGACATATAGTAAGATTCAATTTG
>CANKLV010000081.1 GCA_947483415.1 Chitinophagaceae bacterium | reverse complement strand
TTTTTTTACATGTATGGTTCCGGACAAAATCCAAAATCATTGATTGCGCAATTGGATAAAGCATTGGAAAACAATGATACCTCGTTTAATATGAGTGGGGGCGCGCAAATCAGGGATTTTTTGCCTGTTAATTTAATCTACGATTATTTTATACAAATTGCAACGCAAAATGAAATTCAAGGAATAATAAATTGTTGCAGTGGTGTTCCGATTTCTGTAAAAGATTTTGTTGTAAATTACCTCCGTTTAAAAAACAAAAAAATCGAACTGAATCTTGGTTATTATCCATACGCTGATTATGAACCAATGGAATTTTGGGGAGATGATAAAAAATTAAAATCAATTATAAAATAATGAAAAATCCTATTTTAGAATTTATCGAAGAAAGAAAGCAAAGAGTAAATTCAAATGCTACAAATCAAGCGTTACAAAATGCTGCAAATGCTTTTAATGTTGCATCAAACACAGCCCAGTATTCGTATAATTTTTCATGGATGGGTAGACCAATCATTCAGTATCCTCAGGATATGCTTGCCATGCAAGAAATTATATGGGAAATTAAACCTGATTTGATTATTGAAACAGGGATTGCTCATGGCGGTTCTCTTATTTATTACGCTTCTTTGTTGGAGCTTATTGGAGATGGCGAGATTTTAGGTGTAGACATTGATATCAGAGCGCACAACAAAACTGAAATTGAAAAACATCCCATGTTCAAAAGAATTAAAATGATAGAGGGGTCCTCAGTTTCAAGTGAAACAATTAGTAAAGTGGCAGAAATTGCAAAAGGGAAAAAAAGAGTTTTGGTTACACTCGATTCTAATCACACCCATGAGCATGTTTTGCAAGAATTGAATTTATACGCACCATTTGTTACCGAAGGGTCTTATCTAGTTTGTTTCGACACCATAGTAGAAGACTTACCAAACGATTATCTTCCAGGAAGGGCATGGAGTCAGGGTGATAATCCTAAAACAGCCGTTTGGGAATTTTTAAAATCAAATGCTAATTTTGAAATTGATAAACAAATTGATAATAAGTTACTGATCAGTGTTGCACCTGATGGATATTTGAAAAGAGTAAAATAAAAAAAATGCCATTAGTTAGTTTTTGTGTCAGCACCTACAAAAGAGGTAATATTTTGACTGAAACGTTGATTTCAATTCAGCGTCAAACATTCGGAGATTTTGAAGTAATCATTTCTGACAATGATCCTGAATCTAGCGGTAAGCCTTTTGTTGACGTACTAAATGATTCGAGATTTATCTATTCTCCGAATGGTAAAGACTTGGGTATGAAAGCTAGTTTTAATAAAAGCCTTACACTATCTACCGGAAAATATATTGTGATGATTGCCGATGATGATCCTGTGTATCCAGATATGCTTGAAACCCTTGTAAAACTTTTAGAAGATTATCCAGGTTATGGGATGTACATGGGCGGATGTGACTGGTTGGCAAAAGACAAAGAAGCTGCAAAAACAAACAAGATTAAAATTGGAACGAACTCTTGCTTGTCTGATGATTACGATTACAACACAATTAGAACATTCACCACAGAAGAGTTTTTGAATAATTTTTATACGTTGAAAATTTTCAGACATTTTCTTTGGTCAACCTGTATGGTAAAAAGAGATCTTCTTATAAAAAACGGAGGAATACCAGACTACGGAAGTCCATTTTTAGGAGACTATGCTTACATGAGTATTGCTGCAACAGAAAAAGGCTGTGTTATCATTAATAAATCTTTAGGATGTCAAACATTACATCGTGAAAATTTTGGAAGAAATCAAAATGAACAATTACCCATTGTTGCAGTTAACTTTCCCAAGTACTTGGAAGAGAAGCTTAGTTATTTGGAGAATTGGCCTTCAATAAAAAAATTAATTTATCATTTTACTGCACATTGGCTGGTTGATCACATCACATTCCTTTATCATTATAAAGGAGAAGGAGCAACAAATTTAGCGAGTTTGGATGAAGCTCAAAAGCAAGTTTTTGCGATTGATTATATAAAACCATTGAAGCTTAAATTTTTTCTGAAAAATAATTTCAGGCCTTTTCACGATTTGATTGTTAGTATAAAAAAGTAAATATACAAATGCTTAGTTTCAGTATCATACTTCCTGTCAGAAATGGTGGAGACTATTTAAAGCAGTGTGTTCAATCTATTTTAAACCAATCATATTCGCACTTTAATTTATTGGTTTTAGAAAATGAAAGTTCTGATAAAAGTCTTGAATGGTTGAACAGTTTATCTGATGATAGAATTTTTATTTTCCCGGCAACCAAATCGCTTTCTATTGAAGAAAACTGGGGTAGAATACTTGGTCTTGAAAAGAATGAATTTATTACTTTGATTGGTCATGATGATATTTTGCATCCAGATTATTTACAGGAAATGGTTGATCTGATCAATCAATATCCCGATGCCAGTTTATATCAAACCCATTTCAATTATATCAATTCCGTAGGAAACCTGATTAGACCATGCAAACATTTCCCTCAAAAGCTTACTGCACTTGAGTTAATGGCTTTGATACTAAAAATAGAAATAGATATTAATGGTACAGGTTACATGATGCGTGCGGCTCATTACGATTCACTTCATGGAATTCCCAATTATCCCAACTTGCTTTTTGCAGATTTTGAATTATGGGTCAATATGAGCCAATTTTCCTACATGGCTACATCTCCCAAAACCTGTTTTTCATATAGGTTACACCAGAGTATGACCACCGTATCATCTGATCAAAAATTTCAAGATGCATTTATCAGATTATTGGAATATTTTTTGAAAAAGAAAAAAAATGATAATCAATTCAAAACAGTATTAGACACTCACCTCCCAGATTTTATTGTGATTTATGTAAAGTCTATTTCTCACAGAATATTAAGAACACCTTTGAGTAAAAGAAATAAGGTTACCGTTAAAAGCTGGATTGAAAAATGTCAAAATATCACAAATGAATTATTTGAATTAGACAATGCGCCAATTTTAAAAAATAATTTGAGTGTCAAAATTTCTTTGCTTATTGACAGGTCAGTGATTTTTAGGAATCTTTTTTTATTGTATAAAAAGCTTTTTTCAAAACCATTGTTTAAATAAATATTATTTTTCTAGTGCAAACTTGTCAAGGAATTTCAATTAATAGCAATGATTTTTTGAGATTTCTTGGTTTGGTTCAAAATTTCTTCATGCTTAAAACATTTGTTTTTTTTATCCGATTAGATAAAAAATGTATTTTGTTGCAAAAATTATAAAGTGATTACAACAGTTATTATTGTCAATTATAAATCGTGTGCGCTATTGGCGGATTGCTTAAAGTCAATTCATCAATTTCCTGTGGAACAATTGGAAATAATTGTAGTTGACAATGGATCAAATGACAATTCAGAGGAGATGCTGTTGAATCATTTTCCCGTTGTAAAGTTTATTCAGATGGGTTATAATGCAGGTTTTGCAAGGGCCAATAACGCTGGTATAAAAATCGCTCAAGGAGATTTTGTTTTGTTATTAAATTCTGATACCATTATTTTAAATGATGCTTTAAATATTTGCGCATCAAAATTCAATGAAACAGCAGCAGTAGCCTGTGGAGTTCAATTACTCAATGCAGATAATACGCCTCAAATTTCTGGCAATTATGCGATGAAAGGCGGATTGAATTATCTTTTACCTATTCCGTTTTTCGGTCCGATTTTAAAAAAAATTGCTGAATTATTTAAAGTTCAAAAACCAAATGTGCCTGAAGCAAGTGGAACGGTTTGGGTGGATTGGATTAATGGTGCATTTCTAATGGCCAAAAAGAATGCTATCACAAAAGCAGGGTTTCTTGACGAAGATTTTTTTCTCTATGCAGAAGAAGCGGAATGGTGCAGTAGATTAAAGAAGCAGGGTGGCCTTTGTATTTTTGGAGATGTCAATGTACTTCATTTACAAGGTGTTACCGCTAATGTAGCATTTGAATCAAGTGGTCAAGGGTATCAAAATTTATCTGATAAAAAAGGTTTTCAAATCATGCTCAGCAATTTTGTCAGAATAAGAAAGGAGTTTGGAATTTTTTGGTATTTGTTGATGTTGTTTTTTTATTTAATTTCTGTTCCAGTATATTTATTTGGGTTAATAGTTTACAAGTATCTTTTTTTAAAAAAACTAAATATTGGTTTTGGAGACTGGATTGGGTTTGTAAAAAACGTTTTCAGATTGGCAGCATTTGCACCGAAAATCATAATAAACAAGCCTTATTTTTACAAAGTACTATAAGTTTATTTTGATGTTTCAATTGCTTGAATGGCCTTTTCAGCAATATTGTTCCAATAAAAATGTTTGAAAAACTGATCATCTATCGGCTCCGTTATTGAATTACATTCCATAATCGCTTTAGAAAAATCAGTCCAATTGGTATTTGAAACGATAGTTAGTTTTCCGCCTGTAATTTTTTCTGGAACACCAATAGCTCCCTCGATAGTACTTATACACGACATGTTATTCCCCAACGCTTCCACCAATTTGGTTTTTATGCCACCGCCTTCTACAACTGGATTGATGAATATATCTGCGCCTTTAAAATAGACGGAGATATCATCAACAAAACCAGCATAAACAATGTTTTTATCAGCAAATGGTTTTAATTCTTGTAAATCTGCTGGTAAACCTTTTCCGCAGATAATGATGGTATAATTGAAATTAGCCGCTTGCAACAAGATTGGATTAATATCATAAAGGATATTTTTTAACGCATTTAAATTGGGGGCATAATCCAGCGTGCCATTAAACAATAAAATTTTATTTGTAGAAGGGATGTCATGCTTTTGTTGAAGTGCCGTTTTTGCAATTGATTTTTCTTCATTTCCTGGAGCCTTGCCAAAATCAAAACCATAGGTTATAGTATGGCATTTAGATGGGTTTAAATTGAAATGTTTTATGGCAAATTGTTGGTCTTCATCCGTAATAAAAAAATTAATGTCAGCTTTACGATGTGTCCATTTTTCATAATGCCACAGCATTTTCCACCACCATTTTCGGGTGCTTTTAAAACGTAAACTTTCAATGTTATGCGAATGAATAATCAGTTTTACGCCTGTGATTTTTTTTAATAAAAATCCCAACCAGCCCAAATACGGATGCTCCAACACAAGATGCGTTGCTTGTTGGTTACGCATGATTTTTAAAAATGAAAAAATACCAAGAGGGTTGAAATATCGATGCTTGGCATTGGGCATTACAGGAATAAACGTACCTGAAAAATCGTCTGGTTTAGCATTGCTTTTAACCGAAATCAAGGTAACATCCACACACTTAGAAAAAGCTGCATAAAAACAGGCAATCCCTTTTTGTCCGCCCATTTTTGCAGGAAAAATGTTGTAAGGCGCAATGGCTACAATATGTGTGCGATTTGTGTTGATATTATTCAATTAATAAAACTATACAACTTCTTTATTCTTTTTAAATGCTAAACCAACTGCAGCCAACAAAATGATAAGTACCAACCATGACGCGATTGCATTGATTTTGCTGCCTAAGAAATAAACAGCGGGCTCAAATTTAAATTCAATTTTATGCTTACCTGCAGGAACATTTATCCCACGCAATACATAATTCGTTTTGAAATAAGGCGTTTTCTTTCCGTCTATATAAGCAAACCAATCTTTGTAAAATACCTCACTAAACACCGCAATGTTATTTGTGCTTGAATTAGATTCATAAGTGATGGCATCATTATCGAAGCTGGTTTGTTTAATGGTTGCTAAGCTATCAGGTGCACTGAAATTTCCAACTGTATTTTTAAAACTTTCATCCACAATCGCAGTGTCTTTTGGATTGAAATTATCCAATGCACGCATTTCATTCGCTGGTCCTTTTACATATTGAACGCTTTTTACAAGCCAAACATTTCCTAAAGCTCCTGGGTTTTGTTGTGCAATTTTTCCATTTTCTTGCTGTTGTATAAAATACTTGGCGTTAAGCATATTTACAACAGACATATTGATGTTGCCTTTAAATTGGTAGGCAATTAAATCATCATAAATACCCAATTTAGCTGGATGATAACCACCAATTGATTTGTGGTAATATGAAGTTTTTGCTTCTTCCATGCTCGACGTATTAAATACCCTATAATTCGGATCTTTATCAGCAAGGATTTGTTGGTCTGCAGGTGTTAATGGAAATGAATTCGCTTCAGCATCTGCTTTCGCTTCAAAGCTTTTATCATTGAGGTAATTCATGCCAAATTGCAATAAATCTGCAGTAGACAAAATCGTTATTCCAACAATCATAATCATTGCATTGATTTTCTTTTTTATAAACAACGCTATTAAAACCATTACCAACGCTACTAAAATAAGAGAACGCAAAATATCATCAAATAAGAATGATGCACGTTCCTTATGCAAAGCAGACACAAACGAACGTGCAGCTTTTGTAGGGTCACCAGCACTTGCATCTCTGCCGATATTACTTACCATAGCTTCATAAATCTGATTGTCGATGCTAGGCTTAAACTTCTGATCCAATTCTTGCATTTTTACTTGCATGTCTGGACTATTGGATTTAAGGATATTATTGAATGCAAAAGTTCTTTCGGTATTTTCTTTGCTAAAATCACTTGTTGAATAAAAGAATCCAACTAACCCAAATACTACCGCCGTTGCAATGGCAGCAAGTTTGAATTTTTTCCAATCCGTTTCCTCTTGATTATTGATTAATTTATTAATTACAAGCGAAGCCATGATAGGGAACAACAATTGAGGTATTACCAAAATCATTGTAGGAACCCTGAATTTATTATACAATGGGAAATTATCAAACATGAAATAATTGAACGATTTGAAATTGTCGCCCCATGAAAGCATAATGGCTAAAATTGAAGCGGTCAAAATCCACCATTTGTGTTTGCCATCTAAATAAAACATGCCAAATAAAAATAAGAAACAAATGATTGCACCTAAGTACACTGGGCCGTTTGTAAATGGTTGGTCACCCCAATAAATCGCACCGTTCATTTGTGCAGCTACTTGATCTGCAGGAAGTTGAGGAAGATTCTCCGTCATATGATTAACAAGTGGTCCATTGTCTTTTATTTTCGGAAAAATATACACATCGCCATCTCTTTCTGCTTGATGTGATCCAAAACCCATTACGCCAGGGAACATTAAACTCCAAGTTTCAGAGATGCCATAACTCCACATAAATGCATAATCTTTACTCAGTCCTGTCGTTTTCTCACCAGCAATTTTATCTTTTGAATTTGCTGTTTGATCCATAACCAATTGACCGCCACGTTTCGAATCTTTGGCATAATCATAAGTGGTCATCAATATCAATGCATTAGATGCAACACCAATTAATCCGGCAATTAATACCAAACCAATGCTTCTAAAAGCGTGTTTGGTTTCGCGAATTTTTAAAAAATGAATGAGATATGAAATACCCATGATGCCTAAAACCAAAAATAAATAATAACTGATTTGCTGATGCCCTTGTCCTATTTCTAAAGCAGTAAACAAAGCTGCAAGTGCAAAACCCCATAGATATTTTTTATTAAAAATTAAAACAACAGCACCAATAACCGCAGGAGCATAAGCCAAAGCGAACATTTTAGTATTATGCCCAGCTGTAACAATTATTGGGTTATAACTACTAAATGCAAAAGCCAAAGAACCTATAATTGCGGCAAATGGAGTTATGCCCAAACAAATGCACATAAAATAGAAACATATACACGCAAGGAAAAAAAAGTTAAAAGGTTGTGGCAATCCCAATTGAATAATTTTATCTAAAATAGATATCGGCGAAAATGGGCCTTTCATGGCAATTTGATAACTGGGCATACCGCTAAACATACTTACCGACCATAATGGGAAGTGACCATTTTTCTCATCATATTGAATAGATTGATGGCTCATGCCTTGCCAA
>CANKLV010000080.1 GCA_947483415.1 Chitinophagaceae bacterium | reverse complement strand
TGCTTTTTATCATAAAAGCTATGTTTTTCAAAAATAAAAATGTAGATTTGCGGCGTAATTAATAACTGAGAAATTACATGACGTGCTCAGTTGCTGTTGAATAAAGGCTCAATGTAGCCTTTCAAAATTAAGTTAATCTTTCTCCCAACGGCCCGAAGCATAACATGTGACAATCAAAAATCTATTTTGACAACATGTTTATTGCGAAAAACCAATAACAGGGGTCCTTACATTAAAAAATAAAAAATGACAACATTTGAAGCATTAGGCCTCAAAGCCGAAATTTTACAGTCCATTACTGATCTTGGATTCGTAAACCCTACTCCTATTCAAGAACAAGCTATTCCAGTTTTATTATCTGGAACAACCGATTTTGTGGGATTGGCCCAAACTGGAACCGGAAAAACCGCCGCATTTGGTTTACCATTAATGCAATTGATTAATGCCGCCGACCGATTCCCTCAAGCGCTTATTGTATGCCCAACCAGAGAATTGTGTTTACAAATCACGAATGATTTATTTCTCTATAAAAAATATTTAAAAGGTGTTAACACAGAAGCCGTTTATGGTGGAGCTTCCATTACCATGCAAATTAGAAACCTAAGACAAGGTGTTCAAATTGTAGTGGCTACTCCAGGACGTTTGATTGATTTAATTGAAAGAAAAGCCATTGATTTACAAAAGGTAAAATATGTGGTATTGGATGAAGCAGATGAAATGCTTAACATGGGTTTTAGAGACGATATTGATTTCGTTTTGAAGAACACGATAAACAGAGAAAGCATCTGGTTGTTTAGTGCAACAATGCCACCTGAAGTACGTGCCATTTCTAAAAACTTCATGACTTCTCCTAAAGAAATAACCGTTGGAAAAAAGAATAGTGGTAACGTAAATATCGATCATCAATATTATCTTACTCCTGCAAATCAACGTTATGAAGCATTAAAAAGATTGATTGATTTTAATCCAGGCATGTATGGTATTATTTTCACCAGAACAAAAGTGGATGCACAAGAAATTTCTGAGCGTTTATCTAAAGCAGGCTACGAAATTGAAGCACTTCATGGCGATTTAACCCAACAACAAAGAGATAGAGTAATGGGACGTTTCCGTACCAAAGCTTTACAATTATTAATTGCTACAGACGTGGCTGCAAGAGGTATCGATGTTGATGGCATTACACACGTAATCAATTACGAATTACCTGATGACATTGAAGTTTATACGCATAGGAGTGGACGTACAGCTCGTGCCGGAAAAAGCGGAATTTGTTTATCAATTTGCCATACTCGCGAAACATTCAAAATTCGCCAATTGGAAAAAATGATTAATTCTCAATTCCATAAAACGGATATTCCAAGTGGTAAAGACGTGTGTAGAAAGCAGTTCTTTCATTTCATGGACAAACTAATTCAAACAGATATTTCTCATGGTGATTACGAAACGTATTTACCAGATTTAATGCAAAAATTTGAACACGTTACTAAAGAAGAAGTTTTGCAAAGAGTTGCTGCGCTTGAGTTTGACCATTTCTTAAAGTATTATGAAAATGCTGAGGATTTAAATGTTAAACTTGACAGTAGAGGCAGACGTGATGACAATGGCAGAACAGGTGCTCAATCAGATAATGGCAGTAGAAGTGAAAGAACGTTTAATAATAGAAGAGACAATGGATTTACTCGATTATTTATCAACCTTGGTACAAAAGATGGTTTTTACAAAGCAAGTTTCCTACAATTTATTTTAGATGAAAGCAATCTAAAAAAAGAAACACTTGGTAAAATTGATATGCGCGAAATGAACAGCTGGATTGAAATTGATAAAGCTGAAGCAGGAAGAATGATAAAAGCTATTGATGGTAAAAAACACAACAATAGAATCATCAGAATGAATGAAGCCGATGGTGGTTTTAAACGTCCATCAGATGAAGGCAGACGTTCTGGAGGTGGAGATGAAGGTGGCAGAAAAAGAACCTACGGACCGCCAAGAGAGCGCAGATATTAATTAAAAACATTTATACCAATTCCAATAACGTTATCTCGGGCAGAATACCTACTCTGCCCGGGTAACCTAGGAATCCAAATCCACGATTGACATATAACTTCTTTCCTTCGTGCTCATATAAGCCAGCCCACTCTTGATATAAATATTGTATCGGACTCCATTTTATACCTGGCATCTCTACCCCAAATTGCATTCCATGCGTATGACCCGAAAGCATCAAATCGATGTCTTTATACTCTTTACGTACCTGTGCTTTCCAATGACTTGGGTCGTGACTCATTAAAATTTTAAACGGATATTTTTCCGTCCCGGCATGTGCTAAATCCAACCGGCCATATTTAGGGAACCTTGCTTTTGCACCCCAATTTTCAATGCCTAAAATAGCAATGGATTCATTATTTTTTTCAATAACCACATGTTCGTTCATCAGTAAACGCCAGCCCATATCTTGATGAACTTTTTTAAGGTTTTCAAGATTCTGTTCCTTTGTTAATCCATCTTTTGGCCATTGTGCATAGTCACCATAATCATGATTACCAAAAACAGAATATACACCCATAGGCGCTTTTAATTTTGAAAAAACTGCTTTATATAAATCCATTTCCGAAGCCAAATCATTTACAAGATCGCCAGTAAATAAAATTAAATCAGCTTCATGCTCCAATATTTTTTGAATGCCAAGTTCTACTGCTTTCACATCACTAAAGCTACCCGAATGAATATCGCTAATATGAATAATTTTCAACCCTTTGAAAGATGCAGGAAGATTATCGAATTTGATTTTTTGTTTAACGAGTTGATATCGATACTTATTTCCAAAACCGTACAACAACACCCCAAAAATACCTGAACCAAATCCCAAGCCAATCCAACTTAAAAAAGCAGATCGGGAAATATTATTTACAGCCTCTAAGGAAACAAGTTGATTTTTTTGAGACAAGAATGTCATCGTTATCCATTGAATCAATCGCCTAAAATCATCTATTAAAAAAAATAGTGCGCCACATAATTTTGCAATGATCAATCCTACTGCGATGGAGAAGATATAAACCTTTAATGCTTTTGGTAAAACCTGCGTTCCTGAAAAAATCAACAAAAAACTAAAGATTGCATACACCGTTAAACTCCAATAAACAAAGTATAAAATGGTTTTGTTGCGCGCTGAATTTTCAGCCGAAAGATATTTTACAGATTGAAAAACATATATATCCAATAATAAAATAGAACTGAAAAAAATCAACATCCCTAATGGTGAGCGCATAATTTATTTCCTTTAACCTAAAAAGTTAGAAATGCCTGAACTTGATCTTTAATTAATATCAGTGTATTTTCATCTGTTAACACATCATTTGTATGTTGTAATTTATCTACCAAACTAATGGGAAGTCTATTGGGATGAACAATCATTTTCATATGCATGAAAGAACCCGTTAAGTGTTCCATTCCCCTTAAATTACCAGCTCTGCCAGATGAAACACCGGTTAATAAAACCTTTTTGTTATGATAACATTTTGGTACATCTGAATTGTCTATCATCAGCTTTAAAATGCCTGGAAAAGAACCATGATATTCTGGAAATACAAAAATAAATTTTTGGGCTGGGATTAGAAATTCTTTCTCCATGTGTTCAAAATCAACGTTTCTGGTGTGTACCGTATACGTTTCTAATGATAAAAGTTTACAATCAACATGTACATCTTTTAGCAATTGAAAATAAGCTTTAGCTACTTTTTGTGTGTTACTCCCAGGTCTGTTTGTGCCAGAAACGATTGTTATCATATGGGTAGATTTATTTTATTTTGATTAAGTTTATTAACAAAATTATGTTCAAATTGTTTTTTAAAGAATTTTTAGTTTAAAACTTTATAAACAGAAGACGAAAAAAAAACCGATTTTTGTGTAAGTAACAATAGAAAAATTTAATATGGCAAAAATAATTGGGGTAGCCAATCAAAAAGGTGGCGTTGGTAAAACCACCACTGCGATAAATTTGGCAGCAAGTTTAGCAATTTTAGAATACAGAACATTATTGGTAGATGCAGATCCTCAGGCAAACAGCACCACAGGTGTGGGTTTTGATCTTCAAAACATCACGAAGAGCTTATATGATTGTATGGTTAATGAAGCAGAAGGCAAAGCTTCTGTATTAAAAACAAGCATTCCTCATCTTGATTTATTGCCATCACATATTGATTTAGTAGGTGCCGAAATAGAAATGATTGGTTATCCAAACCGAGAATCAGTATTAAAAAAGATTTTGGAACCAATGGCAGATGACTATGACTTCATGATTGTGGATTGTTCTCCATCATTAGGATTAATTACTGTAAATGCTTTAACTGCGGCTGATAGTGTAGTCATTCCCGTACAAACTGAATTTTTTGCTTTGGAAGGATTGGGCAAACTTTTAAATACGGTAAAAATTGTACAGAACAGATTGAACCCTGAATTAAAAATCGAAGGTATTTTGATGACCATGTATGATGGCAGATTAAGATTAAGCAATCAAGTGGTAAGTGAGGTTAGACGACATTTTGAAGAGATTGTGTTCAGCAGCATCATTCATCGAAATTCAAAATTGAGTGAAGCGCCAAGTGTGGGGAAACCTGTGATATTATATGATTCAGACAGTAAGGGTGCAGTAAATTACTTGAATTTGGCGAAAGAAATTTTACAGAAAAACAACATGACAAAAATTAATCAAGCCGACAAAATAATAGAAGACTAACTGATTTGATTCAACTATAATTTTTTAAATCATCATCATGCAAAAAAAGAATAAAGAGGCCTTAGGATTGGGAATTAGAAGTTTACTGCAGAGTATGGATGCAGATTACAAAACCACTACAGGACAATTAAAACCTGAAATCATTGAAAAAAATACAGCTACCAGAAATGTTGGTTTGGATAAAATTGATGTAAACCCCAATCAACCTCGGAAAAATTTTGATGAAGAAGCATTGAGCGAATTGGCTGCATCTATTAAAATGCATGGAATTATTCAGCCACTAACGGTAACAAATTTAGGAAACGGTAGATTTAAACTAATCGCAGGTGAGCGCAGATTCAGGGCTTCAAAAATTGCAGGGTTAAAAGAGGTTCCGGTATATGTTCGCCAAACTGATGACCACAATATTTTAGAATTGGCGTTATTAGAAAATCTACAACGAGAAAATTTAAATGCAATAGAAATTTCTATCAGCTATAAAAGATTAATGGACGATTTGGATTATACCCAAGAGCAACTTGCCGAAAGAATGGGTAAAGATAGAAGCACGGTTAACAATTACCTACGACTATTAAAATTACCTCCAGATATTCAAGTGGCTGTAAGAAGTGGATTACTATCCATGGGACATGCAAGAGCCATTGTAAATGTAGATGTGGCAGACAAACAATTATTTATTTTCTCCGAAATAAAAAACAAAGGATTATCTGTTAGACAAACGGAAGAGTTGGTAAGAAAATTATACACTGGACAATTTGCAAAACCTAAAGCAAAAGCAGTATTACCAGATGCTTACAAAAAGATTGAAGACAACATTGCCTCTACTTTTGGGACTAGGGTAAAATTAAACCACAGTAACAAAGGAACAGGGAGCATTTTATTTGAGTATTATTCACTTGAAGAGCTCAATAGCTTACTCGAAAAGTTAAACATAAATGTAAGTTAATGCATTGGCTAAAGTCATTTTTAGGGACATGCTTTTTTTTCTTTCTTGCTGAGAATGCATCAATGGCTCAGTTTCAAAGTAAACCTATGACTGCGAAAGACAGTTTGTTGAAAGCCAATATTAGAAAGCCAATCATTCGTTCAGCTATTATACCTGGTTGGGGGCAAATCACCAATAAAAAAACATGGAAAGTGCCTTTAGTGTATGGTGCATTAGGAACCACTGCTTATTTTTTCATTAGGAATGTAAGACAATTCAAAGAAGCTCGAAACGCCTATGCGCTAGCAATAGATGGCGATACAAGCAACGACAATCAAATTATTCAGCCTTATTATAGTGTAAAAAATCAACCAGAAAGAATACGTGTGTTTAGAAATCAGGTGAGGCAGAATGTAGATTACAGCGTACTTTTTTTCATTCTTTCATGGGGACTAAATGTGATGGATGCGGCTGTTGATTCTCATCTTAAATCATTTGATGTTTCAGACAATTTAAGTTTGAACATCAAAGCAGGTTATTTTCCAGCGGCAAAAACCAATGGGATTGGCATTGTTGTAAACATTAAATAATACTTTCCATTTATTAAAAAACAAAATCCATTATTTTGAAAATTGCATTAATTGGATACGGGAAAATGGGCAAAGCAATTGAAGGCATTGCTGTAGAAAGAGGACACGAAATCGTGTTGCGAATCGACGCTGAAAATACGGAAGCATTGAACAATGACAACCTGCAGCACGCAGATGTGGCCATTGAATTTACAAATCCAGATTCAGCAATGAAGAACATAACACAATGTTTTGATGCGGGAATTCCAGTTGTTTGCGGCACTACAGGTTGGCTTGAAGATTGGGAACAAATTAAAGCAGATTGTGAAAATAAAAATGCAACGTTTTTGTATGCAAGTAATTTCAGTATTGGTGTAAACTTATTTTTTGAGTTGAATAAAAAATTAACGCAGCTTATGAGCAACCGAAATGAGTATGCGTCTGTGGTTGAAGAGATTCATCATACGGCAAAAAAGGATGCACCAAGCGGAACAGCTATTACCATAGCTGAAAATATAATTGCTTTAAACCCGAATAAAAAAAACTGGGTATTGGGAGAAACAGCTGATACCAATACTATTTCTATTATCAGTAAAAGAATTGATCCTGCACCAGGCACGCATATCGTATCATACAACAGCGCAATAGACAGCTTAGAAATAAAACACACAGCACACAACCGAATCGGCTTTGCAACCGGCGCATTATTAGCTGCAGAATTTGTAATGGGTAAGAAGGGCGTTTATGGTATGGGGGACGTAATTAAGGTTTAAATCGCTTCGCTGGTTCAATAAGTTCAATGCGTTCAAAAGGTTGGGGATTTCGGAAAGTTGGAGCTGCATTTCCTTATTTCTTATTTTTAGTTTCTTATTCCTTATTTCCTTGCGTCTTTGCTCCCTTGCGAGCTTTGCGTGAAACAAAAAACTTTGTGCCTTCGAGCCTTTGTGCCTTCGTGTCAAAAAAAATTCGCGTTTACGCAAAAACAAAAAACACCCCGCATGATTAAACATACTAGGGTGCTTTTGTAATGGTTTTGTTTATTTTTTTTAGAATTTCATCAATCGTTCTACCGATTTTAAATTCCCTTGAGTTACCTCAATCATATACACACCCGCCCTTAATTCATTTCCGAAATTCAAATCTTCACCTGGCATGATTTGATATAATTTAAGATATCTACCCGCCATATCCATCAATTTAATGTGAAGCTTTTCTGCTGATACCGCTTTTACTTTCACCCTAAATGATGATGTTGTTGGATTAGGATATACACTAACGCCTAAGCTTAATGGCTTTGCAAATTCTACTTTTGGATCCTCTACCCTACCCGTTACTACTGGAGTTGTTCCTATTATTGAATTTGGACAAGCGTTATACCTTACATTGAGTGTACGGAAATCACTGCTAGAACAGTTGTTGAATGATTGTGCTTTAACCGTTCCCGTTATTGCTGCCGAAGGATAACTAACGGTAACGCTTAAACTTGTTTGAGATACAATCGAAGCGCCAGTTGGCACCGTCCATACTACTGATGTAGCATTGGTTGGCATTGATGTAATTGAATATCTATAAATTCTATTTGGACATACTGATAAGGTTGTAGTTGAAATAGGACCTGGTTTAGATGGTTGCGTTCTTGAAACTGCAAACGAACGTTCAGCACTACTACCACATGAATTGCTGCTTCTTACTTTTATGCT
>CANKLV010000079.1 GCA_947483415.1 Chitinophagaceae bacterium | reverse complement strand
GATGGAATCGTTTCTCTAATTGAAAAAAGTGGTGTTGAAAACGTGAGAAAGATTTATTATTTAATTTTACTAACCCACATCCCTTTAGCAGGAATTATTTTACCATTTATTTTATTTACAGCTTACCGCGCTTTAATTGGAGAATACGAACAACATAAAAAACTTACCCGTATAACTTGGCCGATATGGTTTTATGTAGCCGTTACAGGCGTAATTGTGTATTTGATGATTAGTCCTTATTATGTTTAGCCGATTTATTGTCTTTTTCATCATCGCCTAATGTAGTAATACCGCCACTTACAGCAAATTTCATGAATTGAGTGCTGTTCACATTTTTGATGTGTTTAACCCTTGATTTGGGAACTATATAAACATTTCCAGCTACCGAATAAGCTGAAGGAATATATACAGCCACATGCTCCGGTAAATCAAAATCATGCATATCATCTTTAGTAACAAAACCTAGTCGCCATATTTCTGTATCATCTACGTTGGCTATTACACTTTGAGTAAATTTTTTTTTGTCGCCAGTGAAAGCTTCAAAAAAATCGCGGGTAGTAGAATAAATATGCTTCAATCCCGGCACCTTGTGCATTATTTTATCGAAATAATTTACTAGGCGGTTTGTAATGAAAAAATAACTGAAGTATCCGATAACAATGATTACAAAAATTATAGCTATAAATCCAAGACCATAATTTTGAACATGCACATTTCCCTTTTCATCTGTAAACGTAAAAAATGGAATTAAACCATCAACTGAACTAACGACCACAAAAATTACATAAAACGTAATGAGTAATGGTGCTAGAACCAAAAGTCCTTGCAAAAAGTATTGTAGCAGTTTCTTGTATTCAAATTTGTTTTTCATTCAAATAAAATTATGTTCAAAAATAAAGCTTTATAAATGATGCAAAGGAAATTTTAATCATAGTGAGCAAATTTTCGACGTTAAAGCCCCCATCCCCAACCCTTCCCCCGAAAGGTGAAGGGAGCGTGAGCAAATTGTAGGGGTTGAAAATTTTCAACCCCTACAATTTGTTTAAAATGTCAAAACGGAAAATACTTCCAACTTCCCCCTTGGGGGATCGAGGGGGCTACTTTAATAAACATCCAAAGAAACTTTTTATCCACAAAAAGTTTCCGTAGTTTTGCGGCGTCAATGAAAGAATTAAACGATACTGGAAAAAGAGTGCTTATACATGCTCACGATTTGTTTATGCAATACGGGTTGAAAAGCGTGAGCATGGACGATATCGCTTCTAAATTGGGCATTAGCAAAAAAACGATTTATCTCTATTTTGAAGATAAGGAGCAATTAGTAGTTGAAGTGGTAAAATACATCACAGAAAATAATCAGCAAGTTTGCGATGCAGATTCGGCTAATGCTGAAGATGCCATTCATGAAATATTTTTAGCCATGATACAAATGTCTAAATTATTTCAAACCATGAATCCTTCTATTTTATACGACTTACAAAAATATTATCCCAGAGCGTTTATTCATTTTCTGGTACATAAAAACGAATATATCTACAATAAGATAAAACTCAATTTGATAAATGGGATACAAGAAAACCTTTATAGAGATGATTTAGATTTGGAAATTATTTCAAAATTACGCGTAGAATGTATTGTAATGCCTTTCAGTGCTGAATTTCAAAAAAATACAAAAGTTGATTTGGTACGCATTTCTCAAGAAATTACCATACATTTTTTACATGGAATTGTGAGCGCAAAAGGTCTAAAACAAATATTAAAACACAATAAAAAATTTTCTAAAAAACAATAAACATGATGCTAAAATTTAGATGTTTAATTCCTCTGCTATTTTTAATGATTTCAACTCAAGGTTTGAAGGCTCAAAATGTACGTTCATTTTCTGCAAAACAAGCGGTTGATTTTGCTATGCAAAATGCGGTTGAAGTTCAAAATGCGTTGATTGATATACAAATTCAAAAACAATCCAATCGAGAAATTACCGCACTTGCTTATCCTCAATTAAATGGTTCTATTGGTGCTACCCATTTTATCGATATACCCGTTACAAACCTTCCAAATTTTATTTCACCATCTGTATATAACGTTTTGGTTAACAATGGCGTGGTTGATGGAGGTGGAAATCCAATCCAATTTCCGGTTGGCGGATTTGGCAATGTTGCTGCAAAATTTGGTACGGCTTGGAATGCAAATGGTGGAATGGATGTTTCACAAATTCTTTTTGATGGACAAGTTTTTATTGGACTTAAAGCAAGAAGCGCAGTTATGACCTTGGCTAATCAATCAGCAAATGTTACTAAAGAACAAATAAAAGCCAATGTGTACAAGCTCTATTATCAATTGGTAGTGGGAAAAAAACAAGCTACGAGTATTGATGCCAACATCGAACGATTTGAAAAGCTTTTACAAGACACCAAAGAGATTTATAAAAATGGTTTCGCAGAACAATTGGATGCCGATAAAGTAGAGGTTCAATTAAACAATTTAAAAACAGAAAAAATAAAAATTGAAAGTCAACTTGAAATGGGAAATGCTGCTTTAAAGTTTTTAATCAATCTGCCTCAAAAAGAAACACTCATACTAACGGATAGCTTAAACGAAGATGAGATAAAATCGATTTCCTTAACAGATAGTATAGATTTTAAAAACAGGGTTGAGTACCAACAATTAGCTACTGTTTTAAAATTAAATAACTACAACATAAAACGTTACCAATACAGTAAAATCCCTACTTTGGCTGCCTTTGGTTCGTATTCAAAAAATGCACAGCGTAATGCTTTTAATTTCTTTGAGAAAGGGGATTGGTTTACAACTTCTATTGTTGGTATAAAAATGACTGTTCCCATTTTTGATGGTAATGCAAGAAATGCACGTATCCAAAAAGCAAAATTGGAACTTTTGAAAACAAAAAATACCATAAAAAAGTTAGAGGAGGGAATTGAATTTGAAGTGAATAATGCTACGATGAAAATGAAATCAGCATTAACAACTTTAGCCAATCAAAAAGTAAATACAGCTTTGGCAGAAAAAGTTTTCAATACCACCAAACTCAAATATGATCAGGGTTTGGGCAGCAACATGGAAATTTATAATGCTCAAACAGAACTAAAAGTTGCTCAAAATAATTTGTATGCTGCACTTTATGATGCCATCATTGCTAAAATTGATTTTCAAAAAGCAAACGGAACCCTTCAATAAATCAAAACATTAATTCAAAATTTAAAATATAAAATATGAAGTCGATTAAAAATTATTTCACTTGGATGTTATTGCTTGTAATGATTTTTACTGCATGTAAAAATGCGGGTAACAACGATAGCAAATTACTTGTTGAGAAAAAAGCACAGTTACAAAAATTAACTGCTAAAAAAAATAAATTAGATGAAAGCATCAAAAAACTCCAAGAGGAAATCAATTTATTAGATACCAATTCTTCTAGCCAATCAAAATTTACTTTAGTAGCTGTAACACCGGTTGCTGTCCAAAAATTTGATCACTATATAGACTTACGTGGAAGAATAGACGCAGAAAACATTTCGTACATCTCTCCGCGTGGTATGGGCGGACAGGTTAAAGAAATATTTGTAAGAGAAGGCGACGTTGTAAAAAAAGGTCAACTGTTATTGAAATTAGATGATGCCATTATGAAGCAATCTATATCAGCAGCACGCCAACAATTGGAAGGAATCAAAACACAATTAAATTTTGCTAAAGACGTGTATGATCGTCAAAATAAATTATGGCAAAAAGGCATTGGAACTGAAATTCAAGTAATAAGTGCTAAAACAAATGTAGAAGCTTTACAAAATCAATTAAAATCTGCTGAAGAACAAGTTAAAGTGGGACAAGAGCAATTAAACACTTCAGCAGTGTATAGTGATGTTGATGGTGTTGCTGAAACAGTTATGGTTAAAGTAGGTGAATTATTTGGTGGAATGGGACAAATTAAAATTGTAAACACCAGCAAATTAAAAGTTGTAGCCAATGTTCCTGAAAATTATATCACACAAGTTAAACAAGGATTACCGGTGTTGATTAATGTAGCAGAAGCAGGAAAAACAATCAATTCCAATATTTCATTAATTGGACAAACCATAGAAAATTCGCAACGTGGATTTATTGCTGAAGCTAAAATAGCAAGTGAAAATTTCCTTAAGCCCAATCAATCAGTTGTCATGAAAATTTTGGATTACAATTCACCTAATGCTGTTGTAATACCAATTAATACATTACAAAGTGATGAGCACAACAAATACGTTTATGTAATGGAAAAACTAAGTAATGGAAAATCGGTTGCCACTAGAAAAGTAATTGTATTAGGTTTGGTTTATGGCGATTTAGTAGAAGTTAAATCAGGATTAACTGGCGGTGAACAATTGATTACAGCGGGTTATCAAAATTTGTACGAAGGTCAAGTAGTTTCTACTGAAATGAAATAAATTCATTGTAGTACAACAAAATAAATTTTCAGTAAAAAAATATTTTATGCATATTATAGATGGGATTAAAGAAAAGATAAAAGAATTTAAACCTACCAGTTGGGCTGTTGACAACAGAACAGCAGTATACATCATTGCCATTTTAATTTCTGCTTTTGGATTGTATAAATTCAATACGATGCCTAAAGAGCAGTATCCAGATATTGTGGTTCCTACAATTAGTGTGGCAACTGTGTACGTAGGAAATTCGCCAAAGGATATTGAAAACTTGGTTACGCGCCCAATTGAAAAACAACTAAAAGGAATTAGTGGTGCCAAGGTTAAAAAAATTACGAGTACATCTCAAACGGATTATAGTTTGATTGTTGTTGAGTTTGATACGGATGTAAAAACAGAATTAGCGAAGCAAAAAGTAAAAGATGCGATAGACAAAGCGCAAACTGATTTGCCCAACAATTTAACCCAACAGCCCAATGTACAAGAGTTTGCGTTTAGCGAAATGCCCATCATGTTTGTAAACGTAAGTGGTGATTATGATGGTATCAAACTAAAGCAATTTGCGGATAAGCTTCAAGACAAATTTGAAGAGCTTCCAGAAATTACCCGCGCCGAAATTGTAGGCGCACCAGAAAGAGAAATTCAGGTAAATGTGGATCCATATAAAATGCAAGCGGCTCGCATTAGTTTTATGGATATTGAAAATGCAATTGCTAGAGAAAATAATGATATCACTGGTGGTTTGATTGAGGTTGGCGATATGAAAAGAACCTTAAAAGTAAGGGGTCAATTCAATTCGGTTTACGACCTTAATAATATTGTTGTAAGAAGTAGTGCACAAGGTTCAACGGTTTATCTAAGAGATATTGCCGTTTTAAAAGACACCATTAAAGACAGAGAAAGCTATGCGCGTTTGGATGGCAAAAATGTAGTAACCATCAACATTGTAAAAAGAGCTGGAGAAAATTTAATTGCAGCTGCAGGAAAAGTAAAAGACATCGTGGCTAAAATGAAAGAGAGCGAGGAATTGCCACCAAGTTTAAAAGTGGTTATCACCGGCGACCAAAGTAAAGCTACTGCTACATCTTTTAACGACCTTGTAAATACCATCATCATTGGGTTTGTGCTTGTACTAATTGTGTTGATGTTTTTCATGGGTGTTACCAATGCCTTTTTCGTGGCACTAAGTGTGCCTTTAAGTGTGTTCGTTGCCTTCTTGTTTTTACCCATTGCAGATTCAATTGTAGGCACTCCGGTTACGTTAAACTTCATAGTATTGTTTGCGCTGCTCTTTGGTTTGGGGATTATTGTAGATGATGCCATTGTGGTTATTGAAAACACGCATCGTATATACAACAACGGAAAAATTAAAATTATTAAAAGTGCTAAAGAAGCAGCCGGTGAAGTTTTTATTCCAGTACTAGCTGGAACGGCTACTACACTTGCGCCATTTTTTCCCTTGCTATTTTGGAAAGGCATCATTGGTAAATTCATGATTTATTTACCTACGATGTTGATTCTTACATTGGCGGCTTCTCTTATTGTGGCATTTATTTTTAACCCCGTTTTTGCGGTAAGCTTCATGAAACCAGAAGGCAAAGAACATGAAGAAGAAAAGAAATTATTGTTTAAAAAATGGTGGTTTTGGACAGGCATTATTTCGGGTGTAATTATGCATTTATTGGGTTCTCATGGCTTTGCAAATTTCTTAATGTTTATGATGGTGCTGGCAGTGATGAATCGATATATTTTTAATGGCGTGATTCATTATTTTCAAAATTCAGTGTTGCCGAATTTAATGAACAAGTATGAAAAATTATTGAAATGGACTTTAAAAGGAACACGTCCGGTTTGGGCAGTAGTGTTTTTATTTATTTTATTTCCCATCTCTGTATCTCTGTTGATTGCAAGGGGAAATAAAGCCACATTCTTTCCAAGTGGTGATCCCAATTTTATTTATGTGTATTTAAAAATGCCTGTGGGTACAAATGTAAAAACTACAGATAGTGTAACGCATGTATTAGAGCAAAGGGTTTTTAAAGTGCTTGAAAAAGAAAAGCCTGGAACCGAAGGCAGCATTGTAGAAAGTATCATTGCAAATGTGGCAAATAGTGCCAACAATCCTAGAAGTAACAATAGAAGCGTTCAGCCAAACCTAGGAAGAATACAGGTTTCATTTGTTGAATATGAAAAACGTGATGGTAAAAAAACACTTCCATTTTTAGATGCCATTCGTGCTAACATGGGAGGCATTCCGGGCGCAAGTGTGGAAGTAACCAAAGAAGAAGGCGGTCCACCAACTGATCCTCCAGTAAACATAGAAATCGTAGGCGATAAATTTGAAGACATTGCTTCTGTAGCTATGAAACTGAATAATTTTTTAGATACAAACCAAATCAATGGTATTGAAAATTTAAAGCTTGATGTAGATTTAAATAGTCCAGAAATTACCATTAAAGTAGATCGTGAAAAAGCGATGTTGGAAGGATTAAGTACGGGCCAGATTGGTATGGAAATTAGAACGGCTGTTTTTGGAAAAGAAGTAAGTAAGTTAAAAGATGGCGAAGATGAATACAAGATTCAATTGAGGTATAGCGACTTAATTAGAAATAATGTTACTGATTTAATGAACATGCGTATAACGTTTATGGACATGACTACCATGCGCATAAAATCGGTTCCCATTAGTTCGGTGGCAACCATAGATTATACCAATACTTCGGGCGCCATTGCACGTAAAAATGTAAAGCGTACCATTCAATTGCAATCCAATGTGCTTGATCCATCAATGACGGCAAAAGTAAACCAAGAGCTTGGTGTAAAAATTGCACAGTTTAAATCTCAATATACTTTACCAGGAAATGTAACAATCAAACAAACTGGACAAGGCGAGCAGGAAGCAGAAACCAATAGCTTTTTAGGGATGGCGTTGACAATCGCATTGGGATTAATTTTCTTGATTTTAGTACTTCAGTTTAATTCATTGAGTAAACCGTTTATTGTACTTACCGAAATTTTCTTCTCGGTGATTGGGGTATTATTGGGATATGCATTAACCGGAATGACGATTGCCAGTATCATGCTTGGCGTAGGCGTAATTGGTTTGGCAGGTATTGTAATTAAAAACGGAATATTATTGATTGAGTTTACGGATGAATTGAGGGGCAGGGGAATGAAAACGCGCGAGGCAGCAATCATGGCTGGAAAAATCAGAATCATTCCGGTAATGCTAACGGCAATAGCTACTATACTTGGATTGTTACCATTGGCGGTTGGATTTAATATTGATTTCGTGTCTTTGTTTCAGCATTTCAATCCGCATATTTTCTTTGGTGGAGATAGCGTGGTATTCTGGGGTCCTTTAAGCTGGACGATTATATTTGGGTTGGCATTTGCGTTTTTCTTGACGCTGATCATGGTGCCAAGCATGTATGTAATTTCAGAAAGATTAAGAAGGCCGATGGATAAATTTTACGGAACAAAATATGTGGCATTATTTGGCTTTACCGGTCCGTTATT
>CANKLV010000078.1 GCA_947483415.1 Chitinophagaceae bacterium | reverse complement strand
TATTTAGAACCAAGTTTTAAAACGCTTTCCGCAGCAATGTCGATTTCCTTACTTGCCAACGCAGTTGTATTTACTTTTTACATTAATGCAGTTAAAGACAAAACAGCGAAAGGAATTTTTGTAACCACTGCGGTTTATGGATTTGTTATCCTTTTGATTAAAACGTTTGCTTAGTTGTAATTTATTGAAGAAGCGTTTATCACAAATGCTTACCCAATTTGTATTTCACCGGAAAATATAGGCTTTATTTTCTTCTTCTACCGTAGATTTTCATATTGAATTAGAACATCTTTCTTAACGAAATAATAATAATTTATTGGCGATAACTTAACAGCGATTTCGTGTTATGGAACGTAGATTTGTAATGTGTTTGAGAGATGAATACAAGGTGTTTTTTCAAGAAGTTTTTAAATTTTCTCTTAAGCAGTTAGTTTTGGTAATATCGGAGCCCCTATTCTTAAGGGCTCCTTCTATTTACTATGTTAAATACTTACTCTGTATCTAGTTTAAACAAGCCCTCTACAAAGTCCTGCTTATCAAATACCAACAAATCTGTGGCCTGCTCTCCTACGCCAATAAATTTAACTGGAATTTTAAATTGATCAGCTATAGCCAACACCACACCACCTTTGGCAGTACCGTCTAATTTTGTAATTGTAAGAGCTGTTACTTCAGTTGCTGCAGTAAAATGCTTCGCTTGTTCCAATGCATTTTGCCCAGTACTTCCATCCAATACCAACATTACTTCGTGTGGTGCTTCTGGTATTACTTTTTGTATAACTCTTTTAATTTTGGTGAGCTCATCCATTAAATGGATTTTATTGTGCAACCTTCCTGCAGTATCAATTATTATAACATCTGAGTTTCGAGCAACACCACTAATTATTGTATCGTATGCTACGGATGCAGGATCACTTCCCATTTCTTTTTTCACAATAGGCACATTTGTTCTTTCGCTCCAAATGGTTAATTGATCTACTGCTCCAGCCCTAAATGTATCCGCTGCACCAAGCAATACTTGTTTACCCGCCTTGCTGAAATTATGAGCTAGCTTTCCGATTGTGGTTGTTTTACCAACTCCATTTACACCCACAACCAAGATCACGTGTGGCTTATGTCCTGCGGGTAATGCATAATTTTGATAGCTTTCATCCACCGAAGCGTTCACCAATAACTTTTGAATTTCTTCCTTTATGATTCGATTCAACTCAGAAGTATTCATGTATTTATCGGTTGCTATTCTCGCTTCCAACTGTTCGATAATCTTAATGGTTGTAGCAATGCCAACATCGGCACTTACTAATGCATTTTCTACTTCATCCAATACTTCTGTATCAACTGTGCTTTTTCCTACAATGGCTTTTGCGATTTTTCCAAAAAACCCTTCTCTGGTTTTTTGTAACCCCTGGTCAAGCGTTTCTTTTTGTTCTTTTTTCCCGAAAAGCTTATCAAATAATCCCATCTTTTTTTAATTTATCTGCAAAATAATCTTTTTTTTAGTCCCAAATTAAAACTACGATTGACACAAAAAATAAAAGCCGTTCCATAAATAGAACAGCTTCAATATTATAAAAAATTAAAAAGGATATTATTGTCCCAAATAATCTTTGATCTTGTCTTTATGAATCATTGCCTCTTTAAAAGTATAGGCACCAGATTTAGGACTACGTAATGTACGTATTACTTTTGTCCAGTTTTTTGCGTCTGCTGCTGCTTTCTGGTCTTTTGTTTTTATCGCGGTTTTAGCTGCTTTTGCCATTGCTATTTATTTTTTAAGTATTAGAGAGTATGCTCCATTACTTTGTTAATGAACTATTTTATTTCTTTGTGTACAGTTACTTTTTTAAGAATTGGATTGAACTTTTTCAATTCCATACGCTCTGGCGTATTTTTTTTGTTCTTTTTAGTGATGTAACGACTAGTGCCGGGCTGACCACTTGTTTTGTGCTCAGTACATTCTAAAACGACTTGTACTCTGTTGCCTTTCTTTGCCATTGTATTGCTTTTTTAAATAGAATTAAATTTTACTTCCTGCAGCGCGTAGTTCTTTTACAACGCTGTACAATCCATTTTTATTGATTGTTCTGATCGCTTCTGAAGACAATTTTAATGTTACCCATTTATCTTCTTCCGCTAAAAAATAACGCTTGGTTTGTAAGTTTGGTAAAAACCTACGTTTTGTTTTTATATTTGAATGCGATACCTTATTACCTGTAATTGGTCGCTTTCCTGTTAATTGACATACTCTAGCCATATTCCTTAATTTTGGACGGCAAAGGTAGTGATTAAACTTAATTAATTCGAAATATTTTAAAGAATTTTTTTGTTTTTCGTTTTTTTTCTTCCTAATCACTACGTTTTCACTTTAAAAAGTGTGCCTTTTCATTTTTTATGCTGCTTTTTTGGGGCCATTTTTTTCTCGGCGCATTTGTATAAATACCGCTAAAAAAATCAAACCAATGCCCGAATAAAAATAGCTGTTGAACGTTTGATGCTCTTTCAAAATCGAAAAAGCAAATATAACCCCATAAACCGGTTCCAAATTATACATCAAGTTACTTGTAAATGCAGATATTTTCTTCAATGCATTCAATTGTAAATTAAAAGTAAGCACCGTGCAAAATCCCGCCAGTATAACCAACCAAAAGACGTCTGTAATATTAGGCACAAAATAAGCCGGGCTAAACTTCATAAAATAAAAAGGTAAAACTGCCGAAAGTAAAATAACGCCGCCCAATAATTCATAAAAAGTCAAAGTTTGTGCTTGGTGTTTTTGCAATAATTGCTTGTTGAAGATTGGGAATAACGCACTGCCTATTGCGGATATTATCCCAAATACAATACCCACTTTGAAATGTTGATGAAAGCCAAAAATGATTAAAATGCCAAAAACAGATATTAGCCCTAAAAACAAATTCATTGCATCGAAACGTTTTTTTAAAATCAATGGCTCAAATATTGCAGAAAAAAAGCCTGATGCAGAAATACAAACTACCCCAACAGTTGCATTGGCATATTTAATGCTTCCGTAAAAAGTAAGCCAATGTATAGCCAGAATTAGCCCTACCCCAGTAATTTTCAAAAAATCAACCCATGAAATTTTGGTCATTTTACCCTGAAACAAAATGATAATTCCGAGTATCATAACAGATAAAAGCATCCTATACAGCACCAACAATCCTTCATTCAATTCGATCAACTTGCCAAGGATTGCCGTAAACCCTGCAAGAAAAACAGCGATATGAAGTTGTAAAAATGCTTTTTTCATTTAATCAATGTAAAAATTAGTCGCCAAAGGTATGTTTCTAACTCGATTTTCAATACCCAAAAATCTATTTCAATTTTTACCAATAAGGATTATTATTTTTACAACATGAATATTGTACAATTAATTAGAGAAGCGGTTGCTGATTCCATAAAAAATTTATATCTCGAGTCTGATAACAACCTTGATTTTCAAATCAATCAAACCAAACCCGAATTTGAAGGCGATTATACAATTGTACTTTTTTCTTTGGTAAAAGCCCTGAAAAAATCACCCGAAATGATTGGTCAAGAATTGGGCGAAGCTTTAATTAAAAAAAATCCGGAACTTTTTGACACATTCAATATCATAAAAGGATTTTTAAATTTAACGATAACAGACGCTTATTGGAAATCTTTGCTTTTAAAAAACCACAACGACATTTGCTTTGGCAAACAAGCCATGAATGGCGAAAAAGTGATGGTGGAATATTCATCGCCAAATACGAATAAACCTCTGCATCTTGGGCATCTTAGAAATAATTTCCTGGGATGGAGCGTTGCTGAAATATTAAAAGCAAGTGGTTATGAAGTACTTAAGAGCTGCATTGTAAACGATCGAGGTATCCACATTTGTAAAAGCATGATAGCTTGGCAACTTTATGCTGATGGTGCCACTCCTGAATCAACCCATAAAAAAGGCGACCATTTTGTTGGCGATTATTATGTAAAATTTAATGACGTTTATAAAGCTCAAATTGCCGAATTAATTGCGTCTGGCTCAACTGAAGCCGATGCCGAAAAGCAAGCGCCCATCATGCAAAAAACACAGCAAATGCTGCAAGATTGGGAAGCTGGTGTTCCTGATGTGATGCAATTGTGGCAAAAAATGAATGGCTGGGTTTATGAAGGTTTTGACGTTACATACAAATCTATTGGAAGCAATTTTGATAAAACGTATTACGAAAGCAACACCTACCTTTTGGGCAAAGACATTGTGCAAGAAGGCCTCGAAAAAAAGGTGTTTTATAAAAAAGAAGATGGCAGTGTTTGGATTGATTTAACTGCTGATGGACTCGACGAAAAACTGGTATTGCGAAAAGATGGAACTTCCGTTTATATTACTCAAGACATTGGCTTAGCTAAGCAGAAATATGATGAATATAAAATCGATCAAAGCATTTATGTAATTGGTGATGAGCAAAATTATCACATGAAAGTATTGAAGCTTATTGCTCAAAAACTTGGATTGCCTTATGCAGATGATATTTACCATTTGAGTTATGGCATGGTAGAATTGCCAACCGGAAAAATGAAAAGCCGTGAGGGAACAGTAGTTGACGCAGATGACATTGTTGCTGAAATGAAAGCCACCGCACAACAACACACCGAAACGCTTGGGAAAGTAAAAGATTTCGAAGCCAATGAACTTATTGATTTATACGAAACCATAGGATTGGGTGCAATGAAATTTTATTTACTTCGTGTGGATCCAAAAAAGAAAATGATCTTTAACCCTGAAGAATCTATCGACTTCCATGGGTTTACAGGTCCCTTTATACAATATACTTTTGCCCGTATTAATAGCATTTTACGAAAAGAACCAAACTTTAAAGCAACCCCTTCTAATGAAACATTCCTAAAACTTGAAAAAGAAGTCATCTATAATCTAGAACAATTTGGTGGAATTATAATGGAATCCGCAAAAACGCTAAATCCGTCCGTTCTAGCCAACTACCTTTTTCATTTATCAAAGTCCTTCAACTCGTTTTATACCGAACATTCAATTGGCAATGCAGAATCTGAAGACAAGAAAAATCTCCGAATTCAATTATCTATGATGACAGCCAATGTTCTGAAAAACGGCATGCAGCTATTGGGTATCAATGTTCCAAATAGAATGTAAATTTTTGATAAATTCTTAAAATAGATTGATATTTTTTAAAATTATTAATCTTTTTTAAAAAATTATTTACCACAAACGTTATTGAATTTGATTTTGTATTTTTGGCCGCAAATAAAAAACCATTAATATGATTAAAAAGATTACGAAAATTGGCGTACTTACTAGTGGTGGAGACAGCCCAGGTATGAATGCAGCAATTAGAGCTGTTGTTAGAACAGGAATTTATCATGGTTTAGAAGTTTTTGGCATAAGGCATGGATATCAAGGAATGCTAGATGATGACATCATTAAAATGGAAGGTCAAAGCGTTGCAAACATTATTCAAAGAGGTGGTACTATTTTAAAAACGGCTCGCTGCATGGAGTTTATGACGCACGAAGGCAGAAAAAAAGCATTTGAAAATTTAAAGAAAAGAGGCATTCAAGGACTTGTAATTATTGGAGGCGATGGTAGTTTCAAAGGTGCGCAAACTTTCAGTAATGAATTTGACATTCCTTGTATTGGGTTACCCGGAACAATTGATAAAGATATTGCTGGAACAGATTTCACCATTGGTTTTGACACAGCCGTAAACACAGCTGTTGAAGCTATTGATAAAGTAAGAGATACTGCAGATGCACATGACAGACTTTTTATCATTGAAGTAATGGGGAGAGATGCTGGATATATCGCACTACATAGTGGCATTGCTACCGGCGCGGAAAACATTTTAATACCTGAAAGAAAAACCAATCCGGAAGAAATTATTGCTTCATTACAAGAGAAAAAGAAAAGAAAAAAATTAGTAAATCTCATTATAGTTGCCGAAGGCGATGAATTTGGGGGAGCTAACGAATTATCTAATTACATAAAAAAAGAAATTCCTGAACTAGAAACGCGCGTTTGTATTTTAGGGCACATACAAAGAGGAGGTTCGCCAAGTTGCTTAGACAGAGTAATTGCCAGCAGAATGGGTTACCATGCTGTGGAATGTTTGATTGAAGGAAAATACAATGTATTTGTGGGTATTGTAAACAACAAAATGCATTATACCCCTTTAAATGAAGCCGTGAAGAAAAAACAAAAAATCAATGAAGAGTGGATGAACATTGTAAAAATTTTGGCTACGTAAACCCTTGTTTAAACTAAAAAATATTAATTAAAAAATAAAAAAATTATATGGGCAAGAATATTGAACAGTACTTACACAAAGAAATGGACAAGGCAGCTGGCTATGCGCATGCCCAGAAAAAAACAAAAATTGTAGCTACCGTAGGCCCCGCTTGTGACAGCTATGAAGGTCTTCTAAATTTGGTAAAAGCGGGTGTAAATGTATTTCGTTTAAACTTCTCTCATGGTGCTTATGATGATAAAAAATTAGTTATCGAACGCATCAGAGAAATAATGAAAAAAGAACCTTTTAATATCGCCATACTTGGAGATTTACAAGGACCAAAATTACGTGTTGGTGAATTGGAAAATGGAAAACTAGAATTGATTCCAGGCATGGAAATTATTTTCACTTCTGAAAAAATAGTGGGAAATGCAGAAAAAATCTATGTGTCATACCCAAGTTTAGCAGCTGATGTAAAAGAAGGAGAACGTATTTTTCTGGACGATGGAAAAATGGAAGTACAGGTTAGAGAAATCCTTAATGAGAAAGAAATTAAAATTCGTGTAACATTAGGTGGAATTTTATTACCTAAAAAAGGCGTTAACCTTCCAGACAGTGCATTAACTATGCCTTCATTAACTGAAAAAGATAGGGCTGATTTGGATTTTATTATCGAACAAGATTTAGACTGGGTAGCACTTTCTTTTGTTAGAAAAGCAATAGACATTACAGAGCTTAAGCAAATTATTAAAGAAAAAAACTCTAAAATAAAAGTAATCGCTAAAATCGAAATGCCTGAGGCATTAAAAAATCTCAGAGACATTATTATTGAAAGTGATGGCGTAATGGTGGCACGTGGTGATTTGGGTGTTGAAATTCCTATTGAGCAAGTACCGGTTGTACAAAAAGACATTATCCGAAAATGCATGCACAGAGCGAAACCCGTTATCGTTGCTACCCAAATGATGGAAAGTATGATGGATCGTACAAAACCAAATCGTAGTGAAGTAAGTGATGTGGCAAACGCTGTTCTTGAAGGTGCAGATGCTGTAATGCTAAGTGGAGAAACAGCAATGGGCTCTTACCCTACTTTAGTGGTTGAAACCATGAGCAAAATAATCATGAATGTTGAAGGATCGGTTTATGATTATAACCGAGATGATATTCTTACACCTCAACCCCACTCCCCTTCTTTCTTAAGTGATGCCACCTGCTATAGCGCTTGCAAACTTGCTGATGATGCTCAAGCTCAAGCTATTATTGGAATGACACAAAGTGGTTATACGGCGTTTATGCTTAGCAGTTACCGCCCAAAATCACCTTTATATATTTTTAGTAAAGAAAAAACTTTGATAAGTCAACTTAGTTTAAGTTGGGGTGTTCGTGCTTTCTATTATGCTGAAGAAGATAGCTTAGATGATATCATTTTCGATCAAATTGAAATCCTTAAAAATAGAGGTTTTATTAACGTTGGCGATGTAGTAGTAAATACAGGAAGCACGCCTATTGAACAACACCTTCCAACAAATATTGTAAAAATTACAAAGGTTAATTAATTCAATTCATTTACCTCATTTAAAAAAAAGCTTCTTATCAGGAGCTTTTTTTTATTTTGATAAAATCGATTCCATCCCAAAAGTTCACCCAAATATCCATATGCACATTTAAAAAACTGATGCATACTAAAAGCATCGCTATGCCCGGAAATTAAAAAATTCTGAATT
>CANKLV010000077.1 GCA_947483415.1 Chitinophagaceae bacterium | reverse complement strand
CTTGAAGCTGCTGGTACAAAATGGAATTTCTTAAGGTTTCAACCTGGTTTGGTTGGTGGACATTGCATTGGCGTTGACCCATATTATCTTACTTACAAATCTCAGCAATTGGGTTACGATAGTCAAGTGATATTGGCTGGAAGGGCTATTAATGATGGAATGGCCGTTTATGTAGCTAAAAAAGTTTTACAATCTATTATTCAAAGCAATGGGAATGTAAAAAATAGTAAAGTGTTGGTGATGGGTGCTACATTTAAAGAAAATGTAAGTGATATCAGAAACAGTAAAGTAGCGGATGTAGTGAAAGAGTTACAAGCTTTTTCTATAAATGTAGATGTAACTGACCCCTATGCTGATAGCGAAGAATTAAACCATGAATATGGATTTAGTTTAACCAAAGAATTATCTAATGATTACGATGCGGTAATTGTAACTGTTCCGCACAATGCGTATAAAGATTTAGATGATGCTTATTTTGCTTCAATCACCAAGCCACATGGAATAGTAGCTGATCTTAAAGGAATTTATCGTAGCAAATTGACTCAAAGAAAATACTGGAGCTTATAATTTTTAATCCCTACAATAAAAAATGAGTACACATAAATTTCACGAAAAAGATATAAGTAACGATTGCTTTTTAGTTACTGGTGGGGCGGGTTTTATCGGTTCACATATAGCAGAATATCTTTTAAAAAATGGAGCAAAAAAAGTACGCGTGTTGGATAATATGGTAAATGGTTTTGAAAAAAATCTTTCTGTATTAAGTATGTATCCAGCATTTGAATTCATGCAAGGTGATATTAGAGATTACGAAACTTGTGTAAAAGCATGTGAAGGAATTGATTATATCAGCCATCAAGCGGCTTTGGGCTCGGTACCAAGGTCGATAAAAGAGCCGGTTTATTTTAATGAGGTCAATGTTGGTGGTTTTGTAAACATGTTAAAAGCCGCTGTTGATTGTAAAGTAAAAACCTTCGTGTATGCATCATCGTCATCTGTGTATGGTGATGAACCAACTTTACCAAAAGTTGAGCATAGAATTGGAAATTGTTTATCGCCTTATGCAGCTACAAAAAAAACCAATGAGCTTTATGCACAGGTTTTTGCAGATGTGTATGGCTTAAAATTAATGGGTTTTAGATACTTTAATATTTTTGGTCCACGCCAGGATCCTGATGGTCCTTATGCAGCTGTAATTCCATTGTTTGTAAAAGGAATCATGAAAGAAACGCCTGTGTATATTAATGGAGATGGAGAACAAACCCGCGATTTTACTTTTGTGGATAATGCGGTACAAATTAATGTGAAAGGCATGCTAACCAATAATGAAGAAGCGTTTAAAAAAGTATATAATGTGGCAGTTGGAGAATATTATTCGGTAAATCATTTGTACAATGCTTGTGCCAATCAATTAAACAGCACATTTAAACCTACACACCGTGAGCCTCGAGCTGGCGACATCAGGAATTCTTTGGCAGATATTTCATTGGCAAATCAACATTTAGCATATCAACCTGTGAAAAAATTTGATGCAGGATTAATCGAAACAATTGAATTTTTCAAGCAATTATATTCATAAATAAAAAAGCAGATTTATGCCTTTTATTAAAACCGAATTCCCAGGGTTATTAATTTTTGAACCCAATGTATTTGAAGATGCACGCGGATATTTTTTTGAAAGTTATAACCAAAAAACCTGTGCAGAAAATGGCGTTACAACCAATTTCTTACAAGACAATCAAGCGAAGTCAGTATATGGCGTTGTACGCGGCATGCACTATCAATTAAATCCGCAAGCGCAAACCAAATTTATCAGGGCTTTAAGTGGAACAATTTTAGATGCGGTGTTGGATTTACGCGTTGGTTCACCTTCATACGGAAAACATTTTTCTATCGAATTGTCTGCGGAAAATAAAAGGCAATTGTACATCCCGCAAGGATTTGCACATGGCTATTCGGTATTAAGTGAAACAGCAGAAGTGTTTTATAAGTGCGACGATTTTTATAGTAAAGAATTAGAAGCAGGCATTCAATTTTACGATCCTGCTTTAAATATAGATTGGAAAATTCCTGCAGATAAGCAAATTATTTCAGACAAGGATAAACAACATCCTACGTTTGAAAATTGTAAAAACAACTTCGTTTTTAATTTATAATTCAATAAAAAATGAAAAAAATTCTTGTAACCGGAGCAAATGGTCAATTGGGAAACGAATGTAGAAATTTAGCTGAAAGCATAACAAATGCTGAATTTATATTTACAGATGTTGCAGAGTTATCTATTACCGATAGTAAAGCGGTTGCAGAAATGTTTTCTAAAAATAAATTTGATTATTGTGTAAATGCTGCCGCTTACACAGCTGTAGATTTAGCCGAAACGGAAACAGAATTGGCACAATTAATAAATGCTACTGCTGTTGGATATTTGGCAGATGCTTGCCACAAAAATAATTGCAGGTTAATACATATCTCAACCGATTATGTGTTTGATGGTACAAACAAAATTGGATATGATGTAGATGATGCTACTTCTCCAATAAATGTTTATGGCGCTACAAAGCTAGATGGTGAAAAGCTTGCTTTGTTATTAAACCCTGAAACCATTGTTATTCGTACTTCATGGGTGTACAGTTTTCACGGAAAGAATTTCGTAAAAACAATGATGAAGTTGATGCAAGAACGCGAATCGCTTAATGTGGTTTCTGATCAAATTGGTAAGCCAACTTCCGCAGCAGATTTAGCTTCTGCAATATTTGAAATCATATTTTCAGCAAAAGAATTTTTTCCAGGGATGTATCATTTTGCCAATCAAGGCGTAATATCTTGGTATGATTTTGCATTGGCTATAAAAGAAATTGGCGGGTACAATTGTACTATAAATCCTATTGCATCTAATGAATATCCTGTGCCAGCAAAACGCCCCAATTATTCAATTTTAAATACCAATAAAATTGAACATACCTTTAATATACAAATTCCTTACTGGAAAGATAGTTTACAGAAATGTATTGAACTTTTACGGTAAGTATTTATGATACTCATACTTCATTCATGAATTTATTTTCTTTGCAAAGCCGCATCATTGTTACCTGTAGCAATCGGTTGTCTAATTATTTACAACAAGAGATTTCTGAACTAGGATTTGTTCCAGTTAGAATATTTAAAACAGGTGTAGAGTTATTTGGAACCATGCAGGATTGTATTCGGTTGAATTTGAATTTACGTTGCGCTAGTCAGGTATTGTTTTCTATTAAAGAGTTTACAGCGTATGACGCATCGGATTTATATAATGCACTTGTAAAAGTAGAATGGGAAAAAATTATTCCTGCGGAAGAAAATTTCTCGATTACAAGTAACGTTACCAATGATACAATCACCAATAATTTATTTGCCAACGTTAAGGTTAAAGATGCCATTGCAGATAGGTTCAGAGAGAAAACAGGAGTTCGTCCAAATTCAGGTCCTGAGTTAAATGGGGTAGTGGTTCATTTATATTGGAAAGAAAGCATTGCAGAATTATTTTTAGATACAAGTGGAGAAACATTGTCTAAGCATGGCTATCGAAAAATTCCAGGAAAAGCGCCAATGCTTGAATCATTAGCAGCAGCAAATTTGTTGGCATTAAAATGGGATAGAAAATCTGCGTTTATAAACCCGATGTGTGGGTCAGGTACATTGGCTATTGAAGCTGCTTTATTAGCCAGCAATCGTAAGCCAGGATTGTATAGAAGCAACTATTCGTTTATGCATCTATGTGGATATGAGGAATCATTCTATTTGAATTTTTACAAAGAAATTGAAACGGTAGTTATAGAAAATTGTTCGGTTAAAATCATCGCATCGGACATTAGTGAAGATGCTGTAAATATTTCTAAAGTAAATGCGGGCATCGCAGGTGTTGAAGATATGATCACCTTTGAGCTTTGTGATTTTGCAGCTACTACCATTCCTGAAAATGAAGTTGGTGTTATTTTCTTTAATCCAGAATATGGTGATCGTTTGGGAGATGAAATAGAATTGGAAGAAACCTATTCCAGAATGGGCGATTTTTTAAAACAAAAGTGTAAAGGTTATTGGGGATATATTTTTACAGGTAATTTAGAATTGGCCAAAAAAATTGGTCTTAAACCAAAAAGAAGAATTGAGTTTTATAACGGTAAAATTGATTGCCGATTATTAGAGTATGAGTTGTATGCTGGGACGAGAACGGCCTCACCCCCAACCCCTCTCCAATAGAGAGGGGAGCTGAATGATTTTCCAATTTGGAAGTGTTTTTACATGAAGATTTCGTTTCAAAAAATCCATTGATGCCGGTTTCCAAAACGGTGTCTACGAGAGATTTCAGTCGCTGACTGAATTTTAAGAAGTTCAATAGGTTTTCGAAATTTGCTTTCAAAAGGTTGGAGTGATAGGAGGGGTTGAAAATTTTCAACCTGTACAAGAGTTTGAAAGTATTTTCTGCTTCCGCTTTGTGGTTTTAAAAATGAGTTTTTTTAGTGCCTTCGAGTCTTTGTGTGTCAAAATTATTCGCACAAAAAAAGATTTATGATTTTTAAATGGAAATCCCATCCTAAAATCACAAACCCTTTTATATAAATCGTAACGATAAAACGTGTTTACAAACCCATTCTCTTTTTCAAATTAACATCTATTGCATCCAAGAATTCTTCAGTATACAAATAATGATCTCCGTGAGACACTCTATTTCCATGAATACAAACTGCTAAATCTTTAGTCATTTTTCCGCTCTCAACAGTTTCGATACAAACTGTCTCTAAAGCATTACAGAAATCAATCAACTCCTGGTTATTATCTAATTTACCACGGAATGCCAAACCTCTTGTCCAAGCGAAAATAGATGCAATGGGATTCGTACTTGTTGGTTTTCCAGCTTGATGATCACGATAATGACGTGTAACTGTTCCATGCGCAGCTTCTGATTCCATTGTTTTTCCATCTGGGGTAACCAATACAGAAGTCATCAAACCTAATGAGCCAAAACCTTGAGCAACAGTATCACTCTGAACATCTCCATCATAATTTTTACATGCCCAAACAAAATTGCCATTCCATTTTAAAGCACTAGCAACCATGTCATCAATCAAACGATGTTCGTAAGTAATGCCTGCAGCTTCATAAGCAGCTTTAAATTCATTTTGATATACTTCTTCAAAAATATCTTTAAAACGTCCATCATATTTTTTAAGGATGGTATTTTTTGTAGAAAGATATAAAGGCCATTTTTTGCTCAATGCCATATTAAAGCAACTGCGTGCAAATCCAAAAATACTTTCATCGGTATTGTACATTGCCATTGCAACGCCATCACCTTTATAATTATATACTTCAAATACTTGAGCTTCGCCACCACCTTCAGGAGTGAAAGTCATAGTTAATTTTCCTTTCCCTTTTATAACGGTATCGGTTGCACGATATTGATCTCCAAAAGCATGACGACCTACAATAATAGGTGCTGTCCAATTGGTAACCAAACGAGGAACATTTTGCATTACGATTGGCTCTCTGAAAACCGTACCATCAAGAATATTACGAATGGTTCCGTTAGGACTTTTCCACATTTGCTTTAAACTAAATTCTTTCATACGCGCTTCATCAGGTGTGATTGTAGCACATTTGATACCAACACCACAAGCTTTGATAGCATTTGCAGCATCAACGGTTACTTGATCATTGGTTTCATCGCGATATTCCATTCCCAAATCAAAGTATTGAATAGGTAATTCGATATAAGGAAGAATCAATTTATCCTTGATAAATTTCCAAATGATGCGGGTCATCTCATCACCGTCTAATTCCACTATGGGATTTACAACTTTTATTTTTGACATAGCTTAAATTTTGAACCGCAAAAGTAGGGAAAAAAGTATTAGAATTTAGATACTGGATGCTATATGCCAATACTTTCAGCCAATTGATTTTTTTTTCACCAGCATAAGCTTTTTCAACTGCAGCATCGAATACACGTTCACTTTCAGCCCAAATGTCTGGCCCAATGCCGTCGCCTTCAATAAATGGAATAGTGGGGTTATTGGGAACGAGGATTTTGCCATCGTTACCCATGGTGATTTTGGTATACATGATTTGGTTTTTATACCGATTGGATATCTGTAATGGTCCAATGAAATTGTCCCAAACAGCTACCACATCGGCATTATACTAGAAAAATAGAACTAAAAATTAATAATTAATAATAATTGGTATTATTTGGAATAAATGTAGAAATAACGATTGTTTTAAACAATAAAACCAATCATAAAAATTCAGATTCTCATTTTTATAATGAACAGTTTACCCACTCACCATCGAATTGTACACCATCAAATTTTTTGTAAAAGTTTATTGCGGGTTCATTCCACTCGAGTACTTGCCAAGTAATGCCTTTAAATTGCTGTTCCTTGCAAACTAAAATAAGCTGATCGAATAGTTTTTTACCGATTCCATTTCCTCTCATACTTTCGGTTACAATGATGTCTTCCAAATACATGCGCTGACCTTTCCATGTGCTGTAACGGATGTAGTAAAGGGCAAATCCTACAATATGCTTTGAGTTGTCTTCATTTGTAATTTCGGCTACATAGGCCCACCATACTGGGTTTGGCCCAAATCCGCTTTCTATAAAATGATCTAAATCAACAGTTACTTCGTTAGGCGCTTTTTCATATAAAGCCAATTCTCTAACAAGTTCCATCATGCGCACGCAATCAACTTTCTCCCCTTTACGGATGTTAATATTCATTGAATAAAAAATTAATTGTGATCAATCATCGTATAGGTAACACCGTAAGAACCATCGGCAAAGTAACCGCCATTATTGGGTTGGTATTCACTATGAAAAAACTTTCTGTAAACCATGCCAATTCCTTTTGCATATTTTTCTTGTCCAAAGTTTACTTCGCTATAACTGTTTGGTTCTTCAGGAATGCCAACAATTTCGTCGCGCTGATTTATGGTTAGCGTGTTTTCTAAAACTTGATTTCCAATGGAGTCAATGCCGTTAACATTGATGTAAGTATAATCCCAACCATCCATGTAACGTAACAACGAATTTGCAGAATAGGTGTCTATAAAACTATTTCCTTTCCAGCTGTAATTGTCTACAATCGGCATTTGAAGCTTAATGTAGCGTAAATTATTTTCAATAAACTCTAAACGATTTTCTGTGGAAACCGCCATGAATGTTGCATCTGGAGCCCAAGCTTGATTTTCATTTTTACGAATAAATCGAAATATTCTATAAGCTGGTCTTCCCAAATTATCGGTAATTAAAGAATCGGTTTGATATTTTACTTGGTAAGAAACCACGGTATCTCGCGTGCCAAAAGCAAGATAAATTAACGAGTCTAGTTGATAGGTAATGTACTTTCCAGTTTGTAAAGGATTGTATTCACTGATTGTTGGTGAGGTAATTGATTCTGATTTGTTACAAGCGAATAAAGTAAAAAGTAAAAATACAAAAGTAAAAATGCGAAATTTTTGATTCATCCTTTTTTAATTTTTAATTTTCAATTTTTAATTTCCCTTTGAATAATCCCTCCACCAATTACATCATCACCTTCATAGAAAACGGCACTTTGTCCGGGTGCAACACCTTTTACATCATCATAAAAAACAACCTTCACGGAATTGTTGTTTATGATTTCTAATGTGCTTAACGCGCCTTTGTCTTTGTATCGAATTTTAGTTAAAGCATCAATGTTTTCTGATATTCCATCGTATTTTATCCAGTTGATTTTATCAACCGTCATAATGGTTTTATTTAAATCTAATTCCGTTCCTAAAACAACGGTATTGGTTTCTGGAATAATTTCAGTTACAAATGCAGGCGCGCCTAATGCGATTTCCAAACCTTTTCTTTGGCCAATGGTGTAAAAAGGATATCCTTTATGTTTGCCCAATATTTTACCTGTTTTATCAACGAAAAGTCCACCTCCCACTTTTTCTTCCAATCCTTCCACTTTTCTTTTCAAAAATCCACGATAGTCATTATCGGGTACAAAGCAAATCTCATAGCTTTCGTTCTTTTTGGCAAGTTCGGGATAACCAAAATCATGTGCCATTTGTCGGATTTCAGTTTTATGAAAACCGCCAAGAGGCAATAATGTTCTACTTAGCAAATCTTGCTG
>CANKLV010000076.1 GCA_947483415.1 Chitinophagaceae bacterium | reverse complement strand
CGACGAACCTTATCGAATGTTTACCAGTAGGGCTGAATATAGAACATTACTCCGTCAAGATAATGCAGATATCAGACTCACAGAATTAAGTTTCAATCTAGGATTGGCTTCACAAGAAAGATTGAATAACGTAATTAAAAAACAAAATGACGTAGTTGTATTGAGAGACTACTTGCAAAAAGAAAATATTGAACCATTAGAAGCAAATGAATATTTAGAAAGCGTAAATTCATCTGCTTTATTAAATAAACAAAAAGCTGCTCAGTTGTTGCTTAGACCAGGTGTGGACCTTAAGTCAATGATTAATAATATTCCTTCAATTCAACCTTTTTTAAAAGATTTTGAATACGACTCCCTAGAACAAGTTGAAATTCAGCTTAAATACGAAACTTATATAGAAAAGGAAAAAGAAATGGTTCAGAAAATGAGCCAACTTGAAAACTTAATCATTCCTGACAGCTTTAACTACGATAATTTGGTTTCATTAAGCAACGAAGCCCGCCAAAAATTCAATAAAATCAAACCAAAAACACTTGGTCAGGCATCAAGAATATCAGGCGTAAATCCAAGCGATGTGCAAATCTTGCTTTTATTCATGGGAAGATAAGTTTATATATTTATTTAATATATAAAAATGTCATTATGTAGCACTTAGCTTAAATTTTAATTAAAAATTCAAGTTAAAATTGCTTTTGCTTTTGGTGTAAGGGGTTGATTTCATAGATGAGGAATACCAATACACGACCAACAAAATTGAAAATATTCAATACATAATGACATTAAAATAAAATCTGGCTTTATGCAGAAGCTTTTCCGCCCAATAAAAGCAATTCGTTCACCTGAATCTCTGTGACGTATTTTTTAACGCCTTCCTTATCCAAGTAATCTTTGGAGATTAATTTCCCTTCAATGGCCACTTCAGAACCCTTATCAAGGTATTTCTCAGCAATATCCGCTACTTTACCCCAAGCCACTAAATTGTGCCATTGGGTTTCTTTTACTTTTTCACCTTTGGTGTTGGTGTAAGTTTCGTTGGTAGCAACAGAAAAGCGGACTAATTTTTTACCAGTTTCTGTGTTTTTTACATCTGGCGATTTTCCCAGATTTCCAATCAATTGTACTTTGTTTCTTAATGAAAACATGTTGTGTGTTTTTTAATTGTTTAAAATAATATTTCAGTCAATTACTGGCGCCAATAAAATGACATAGCAAATTTGCTATTACAATTAAAAAATAGTCGGTACTTATTCGTTTGTTGTTGAAAATACATGTTTATAACCGTGTAAAAACGGATAAGAAATCTTAGATTGATTTTAATTTTAAAATAAAAACGATGGAAAACAAAACATGTCTGCATTGCAAAAAAATCATCAAGGGAAGAACGGATAAAAAATTCTGTGATGATTATTGTAGAAATATTTTTAATAATCAATTAAAATCTACAACCAATAATTTGGTGAGAAACACGAATAATATTTTAGGTAAAAACCGAAGAATTATTGAAAGCTTTTTTGAAGAAGAAAATAACTATATAAAAATAAAAAAAGAAATTTTAATCAATAATGGATTTCTATTTTCTTATAATACAAAATCTAAAAAGTTAGCAAAAGGTGCGTATATCTATTACTGTTATGATTACGCATTTCTACCAATTTCTGAAGATTATTATATTTTGATTAGGGAGATGTAGACTAATTATTGTCTGCATAATTTTTTAATTTCCTCAGAAAGATCTGGATACTCATTTATTAAATCTTGTGCTTTTGCCAATTCAAAATCGTTGAAATCAAAACCCGGCGATACGGTACATCCAACAAAACAAAATTCAGCATGATTGGCGGGAATACTTGCAAACCAGCAATTAGCGGGAACAACATATTGAAACACCTCCCCGTTTGCAATATCAGAGCCCAAATTAATAATATCTAATTTTCCTTCAGCATTTATAACGGACACCAGTAGGGTTTGTCCAGAATAAAAATGCCAACACTCATCACTTTTAATTTTATGAAATGCAGAAAAATTTCCCTGCTCCAATAAAAAATAAATGGCTGTGCTAAAAACCCTGCCTTCTGTAAAGTTTGAAGGCAGGGCGCTTGGTATAATATTATTTGAGCTTCTATATGTTTCTTTATACCACCCTCCTTCTGGATGTGGTAAAAGCGAATAATGCGCAATTAATTTCTCAGCGGTCATAATTTATAAATTATCATATTCATAAAGTGGATCAATATGTGTTCCTGGTTCCATTTCATAAACTGGTTTTATAATTCCATCGTTCAAACCATAAACCCATCCATGTAAATGTGGACGTTGATGGTTTTTCCAAGCTCTTTGAATAATTGATGTTTTGGCTAGATTCATAACCTGTTCCATTACATTGAATTCAATTAATCTGTTTGTACGATCTTCTTCGTTTTCAATTTTATCTATTTCATCTCTGTGAATTCGATAAACATCTTTTATATTTCGTAACCATTTGTTAATGATGCCTAGTGAATGGTTTCCCATTGCGGCTTTTACGCCACCACATCCATAATGACCACAAACAATAATGTGATTGACTTTTAAAACCTCAACAGCATATTCTAAAACACTTAATAAATTAATGTCGGTATGAACTACCATATTGGCAATATTTCTATGCACAAAAATTTCACCAGGTTGGGTGCCTGTAATTTTATCTGCGGGCACTCTACTATCACTACAGCCTATCCATAAAAATTCAGGCGTCTGAATATGTGATAATCTGGAAAAAAATTCTGAATCTATTTGTACTTGTTCTTTTGCCCAAGCTTTATTTTCTAATAATAATTTTTCGTATGCGTTTATCATTTTATTTTTTTTTAAGGTAATTAATAATATAGTTTTTCAACTATGTAGTTTCTAATAATTGATGCAGTTTATTGTTTTCATTTTTTTTAATGGTACAGTTGATATTTTTCAATGCAGCATGTTTGATAAATTCATTGATGGTATCAACAACATCTTTATCTATTTGTTCGGCATGAACTAAATCAATTAAAAGGTTTGAGTTTTCAGGGATTTCTTCAAGCTTCTTTTTTAAAAGTGGTTTTATAAAAAAGGAAACATCTTTTCTTAAACGGATTAATACATTGTTTCCTTCGGTAACAGAAAAAATAGCTGATCTATAATTGCTTCTTATTACATAAAACAATCCAATAAAAACACCAACTATTACGCCTTTTAATAAATCGGTAAAAATGATGCTTATTATTGTAATAACAAACGGCATAAATTGATCCCAACCTTTTTGGTAATACTCTTTAAACAAAGTAATTTTTGCCAGCTTATATCCAGTAAATACAAGTATTGCAGCCAATGCAGCTTTTGGAATTAGATTTAAAATATTGGGTAAAAATAACACACAAATCAAAATTAATAATCCATGAAAAATGGCGCTTAGTTTTGTTTTAGCACCAGCATTTACATTTGCGCTACTTCTTACAATTACACTGGTGAGGGGAAGTCCACCCAGCAATCCGCTTGTTATATTTCCTATTCCTTGTGCAATTAACTCTCTATTTGATGGGGTAACTCTTTTTAATGGATCTAGTTTATCAACCGCTTCAATTCCCAAAATTGTTTCAAGAGATGCCACCATAGCTAATGTAAATCCAATAATCCAAACTTCATGATTGTTTATAAAATCCCAATTAGGAAATTTTAAAAATCCCAAAAATTGGTTAGCAGTTTTGGCAATTGGTATATTAACTAAATGTGCATCTCTGTTTCCGATATTACCTAAAAATTGATTCATTAAAATCCCAAAAATTACAACACATAAAGGACCACTAAACATTTGAAAAAATTTTAACGATTTAATTTTTTTATTTTCATAAATAATTAAAATAATCAAACTAATTAGTCCGATAATAATTGCATTTGGTGTAAAATGATTTATACCATTTAATATAGAAGAAAAAGTATTTTCTCCTGATATTTGAAAAAAGGTTTCATCGCCTTCATAATCTTTATCATAACCAACCAAATGAGGCACTTGTTTTAAAATTAGAATAATACCAATTGCTGCCAACATCCCTTTGATAACGCTGTTCGGAATATAATCACCAATGATTCCTAATTTAAATATGCCCATTAAAATTTGGAAAAACCCTGCAATTACAACGGCTAGAAAAAATGCTTCAATAGCAGGAACTTTCAAAACGCCGGCAGCTACAATGGCAGTTAATCCGGCTGCAGGACCACTTACACTTAATTGACTGCCACTAATGATACCAACAACAATTCCACCAACCACACCAGCAATAATACCGCTCATCTCGTTAACACCACTTGCAACAGCAATACCCAAGCAAAGCGGAATTGCCACCAAAAAAACCACCAATGATGCAGAAAAATCTGCGCCGATATTATGAATATATTTTTTCATATAAAAGTAAAAAATCTAAAAATAAACTGAATAAAAATGGATGTATTTTATCAAACGAAAATACAATTGAAAAAGTTATTTTAGTTATTATGATATCTATAAAACAAGTTTATAAATAGCATTTAAAAACAACAAAAATAATTTAAGCGTATACATTTGGAGGAGGTCCGTCCTTATCAATAAATGGAGGAGAAATTAATTGTACGGAGAAAAATAAATTTTGTTTTCTACTATTAACTAAAAAAAGATTGACTAATGATTCATGAAGTGAAACATATTTTTCATTACATTTTTTTTTTAAATTTTTTCCGGTTTCATCATCAGTATCTTTTTCAGAATCTTCGGTATTGAAAGTTTTTTTAAATGATGACGATTCTTTTTTATTAATGCATTTATGTAGAAAGCAAATGTTTTCTATGATGCTGAGGTAATTGATTGAAACAACAACTAATAAAAAAAGGGTAATAAATTTTTTCACAAAGCGGGTTTTAAAACTTATAACAAAATTAGGTTTAAAACATTAGTAATAATCAATTTTAAGGACATTAAGCATTATTATATTTTGAGACCCAATTTATAATCGTATGGTAAAGAAATTTTAAAGCAATCATTTTTATTAAGATCTTTCGAACTTATTGAACATTCAACGCCAAACCCCAAACCCCAAACTTGCGAAGCTAACAATGTGATTAAATATTCATTCCGCCACAAGCGCTAATGGTTTGTCCGGTTACATAGCTACCCATATCAGAAGCAAGAAACAAACAAACATTGGCGATGTCTTCAGCTGATGCAAAACGGCCTAAAGGAATTAAAGATTTATACTTATCTGCACTGTTGCCATCTTGTAAATAACTTGTCATATCTGTTTCTACAAATCCAGGTGCAACGGCATTGCAACGGATATTTCTGCTACCCAACTCTTTAGCCACGCTTTTTGTAAAACCAATAACCCCTGCTTTACTAGCTGCATAACTTGCTTGTCCTGCATTTCCCATTTCACCAATTACGCTACTCATATTTATGATGCTTCCCGATTTTGCTTTCATCATCGGCTTAATAACTTGCTTGGTCATGTTAAAAACGCTATTCAAATTCACTTGAATTACATCATTCCATTGTTCAACACTCATGCGCAACAACAAATTGTCTTTAGAAATACCAGCATTGTTTACACAAATATCAACCTGTCCAAATTCAGCAATTACATCATTTACAAAGGATTCGCAAGCATTAAAATCTGCAGCATTGCTTTGATAAGCTTTTGCTTTTACACCCAATGCGGTAATTTTTTCAACAAGTGCATTTGCTTTATCACGACTGCCATCACTAATATAAGTAAATGCGATATGTGCGCCTTCTTGTGCAAATTTTAAAGCAACCGCTTCTCCAATTCCTCTGGCAGCCCCTGTTACAATGGCAACTTTTCCTGATAGTAAATTCATTTTTGTACTTGCTTTATATGATTTTAATAGAAAATAATGTAGTGCGAAAGTAATAAATAAAATAGCATCACATTAAATCAGGGTTAGAATTTCTTCCAATACTTTACGGTCGTTACAAAGTCGAGGAATTTTATGTTGGCCACCCAATTTGTTTTTACTCAAAAGCCATTTATTGAAAACACCATTGGGTAAGATATGTATTTTGGGTAATCCAAGAGCAATGTTGCCAGAACGCTTGGCTTCATAATCGCTGTTTAAAGATTTTAAGGCGTTATCCAATTCAATAGTAAACTCTTTTAGATTGATTGGAGGTTGTTCAAATTCGATAAGCCATTCGTGAGCGCCGTTATGGCTTTCAGAAAAAAATATTGGCGCAGCTGTATAATCTAGAACTCTGGAATTGGTGATTTGTGTAGCAATAGCAATGGCGCGATCGCTATTTTCTACAATGAGTTCTTCACCAAAAGCATTAATGTAATGTTTTAACCTACCGGTTACCTTTATACGATACGGATTAATGGATGTAAATGAGACGGTGTCTCCAACCAAATACCTCCACAAGCCACCAGCCGTGCTAATAATCAAAGCATAGTTTTGATTTAGTTTTACTTTATCTAATCCGATAGTTAAAGGCGTTGCTTTTCCATATTCTTCAACGGGCATAAATTCATAAAATATTCCATGTTCGGTAAACAGTGTCATTCCATCATCGTTTGGATTTTCCTGACCAGCAAAAAAACCTTCACTCGCATTATAAATTTCAAGATAATTAATTGGCGCGCCCATTATTTTTTCAAACTGCTCACGGTAAGGGATAAATGAAACTCCACCATGAATATACAATTCAAGATTTGGCCAAACTTCTTTGATGGATTTTTTTTCTTTGATTTCTAAAATTCGTTTAAGCAATAACAACGTCCATGTAGGAACGCCGGCAATTGAGGTTACATTTTCATCAGCTGTTGCCGTTGCAAGTTTTTCAATTTTATCTGTCCAATTATCTAAAAGCGCAACACTTAGTTCTGGGGTTCTAAGCCATTGTCCCCAAAATGGGGTGTTTTGCATCAATACGGCACTTAAATCACCATATTGAATTTCGTCATTAACTTGATTTAATTGATGTGATCCGCCAACCACCAAACCTTTACCCGTAAGCAAATCGCTCGAAGGGAAATTATTATAGTAATTGGCCAAAACATCTTTACTGGCTTTAAAATGATTTTCTTGCAAGCTTTCTTCGCTAACAGGAATGAATTTGCTTTTGCTGCTTGTGGTGCCGCTACTTTTGGCAAACCATTTTACGGGTGTATTCCATAAAATATTTTCTTCACCGTTCATCATTTTTTCTATAAATGGCGCAGTGTTTTCATACTCTTGAATGGGTACGTTGGCTTTGAACGCTTTAAGTGAATAGAGATTTGAAAAATGATGTGCTTTTCCGAAATCGGTGTATTGTGCTGTAGTAACAAGATCTTGCAAAACATCTCGTTGAGTAGCTACAGGATGATTTCTCCAATTCTTAATTCGCCAAATTCGCATTCTGGCAATTTTTGATATTGCAGGAGCAAGAAACTTCATTTATGAAAGATATGAAAAAATGTGGATGAATATATAAGTAAGAATTCATATCGGCAAACCGTTGAAACGGGTATGTGTAAAAATTATTTACATAGCCCAAGGTTTAAACCGTGGGTTAAGGAATATTTTAAAATGTAATGGTTTTAACCATTTATTTTTTCAATTTGAATCTTCTAAATCATTATTTGAAGCTTGTTCGTGGAGATAGTCTTTTCTTTTTAATTCAAAATTTCTACCCAGATATAATCTACGCACTTGTTCGTCGCTTGCCAATTCTTCCGCGGTGCCGTGTTTAAATATTTTTCCGTCAATCAGTAAATACGCTCGATCACAAATTGATAAGGTTTCATTTACATTATGGTCGGTAATTAGGATACCAATGTTTTTATATTTCAGCTTGGCAATAATTTCTTGAATGTCTTCAACCGCGATAGGATCCACGCCAGCAAAAGGTTCATCGAGTAAAATAAACTTTGGATTTACAGCTAGCGCTCGTGCAATCTCCGTTCTTCTTCTTTCTCCCCCACTAAGTGTATCGCCATTGTTTTTACGAACATGCTGCAACCTGAATTCATTTAATAACGATTCGAGTTTTTCTTTCTGTTCAGATTTTTTAAGCTTTGTCATTTCCAAAACAGCAGTAATATTGTTTTCAACACTAAGTTTTCTAAAAACGCTTGCTTCTTGAGGCAAATAGCCAATGCCCAATTGTGCACGTTTGTACAT
>CANKLV010000075.1 GCA_947483415.1 Chitinophagaceae bacterium | reverse complement strand
TGTCTTCGTGTCTTCGTGTCTTCATGTTAAAAAACATTGCGCGAAACAAAAAATGTTCAATGATTTACCATAATTCAAAAAATAATAAATGAAAGCATTATTAATTGGCGCAACAGGTGCAACAGGAAAAGATTTACTAGAACTGCTGCTCAACGACGACAACTTCGAGAAAGTAGATATTTTCGTTAGACGCAAACTAGACATGCATCATAACAAATTAAACGTCCACGTAATTGACTTTGATCAGCCAAACAAATGGTGGCATCTCGTAAAAGGCGATGTGCTATTTTCTTGTATAGGAACAACTTTGAAAGCAGCAGGAAGTAAAGAAGGTCAAAAAAAAGTAGACTACGACTATCAACTACAGTTTGCAAAAGCAGCAAAGGATAATAAAGTAAACGACTATGTCTTGGTGTCTTCAGATTCTGCATCCTCAAAATCGCCGTTATTTTACGTAAAAATCAAGGGTCAACTTGAAGATGAAGTTAGGAAATTGAATTTTCCAAAACTTGTCATTTTCAACCCGCCTTCACTCATAAGAAAGGATAGCAATCGTAAGATGGAACTTCTTTTGATTAAGATTCTTCATTTTTTTAATGCGATTGGATTATTCAAATCCATCAAACCATTGGAAACAACATTACTAGCAAAAGCAATGTTGAACTCGACAAAATTTTTGAAAGATGGTGCGTTTTCTTTTAACGGACCTGAGACGAAAAGTATGGCTGGCAATGAGACGCTAAGGCACGGAGGCACAAAGTTTTTTTGTTTCACGCAAAGCTCACAAAAGAGCAAGGACGCAAAGAGAGAATAATGTCGCCTTAAACCTTTAAACCCATAAACCAACTTCCGCCTTTGGGGATTGAGGGGGCTAAAAAAATCCCGGCTACATTTCGTAACCGGGATTTTTTATTTTTCTAGTAAGGGTTGAATATTTTCAACCCCTACAAAAACCTTTTGAACTTATTGAACATATTGAACGTTTTGAACGTCTCAAACCTCTCAAACCTCTAAACTTCTCAACGGAAACTATCTCGCCATATTAACAGTGTAAGGAGTACTGAACCAACCTACAGTTGCAAAAGTTGCATCTGATAAACCAACCCTTATTTTTAACGATAAGGTTTGATTGCAAATTGAGAATGTTCCATCAGCCGCTGTAGTACGTGGACCAACCATCACCAAATAAGTAGCATAAGCTGGATTAGTAGAAACAGTTGACGCTGGGGCAATACCGGTTTGTCTTATTAAATTTACTTTTCTGTTTGCAGGATTTGTCCAATCTAATGTGAATGTAATTGGTGCCCATCCAGCATCAAAAACATTGTCTACTACGATTGTTCCTGTTGTAGCTGATGTTTGATTTACACTTGTTATTGATGTAGTGTACGGTCCATAAGGTCCGCCAAAATCTTCATTGGTATTGTCATAATCACCCAATAAATCGTTAAGGCTTACATTTCCTTCAAAACAAGCACCTCTTATGATTACATAAACCGTATCCATAAACGAAGCTGGTTTTACAGATGGTTCTGTTAAACTAAACATCAATGTATCTTTTCTTCCTGATACATAAGATGCGTAATCTGCTTGAATTGCAATTTCACCAATTGCTTCTCCTGCTTTAATGGTTACAGTTCCTGATGTATTACCTGAAGGAATGTTGTATTGCGTTCCAGCTACTGCGCCTGAAAGACACTCAACTTTATACGTTACCGTACGATCAGTACCAGCAACATCCGTTGTGCCTACTTGTAATTTAAACTCTGGTGCAGGATTTGTTTCTGCAGCATACACCTGTGTTGCTTTTCCTACAAAATGTGCTTGTGCCGGTGGCACTTCTATTTCATACGGTTTTGTTTTATCGCAACTAGCCAACAAAAATGTTACAGCCAAAATGCTAAGCAGCGAAAGAATGTTTATACGTTTCATAAAATTGATTTTTAAATTTTAATATGTTGTTTCAATTAATAGTTGTCGTTTTGAACCATATTTGGATTAGCCAACAACTCTGAATTTGGAATTGGCAAAACAAAACGGTAATTACCGCTTGGCAATGTTTGCCATTCTGCACTAGCATCACTTGATAAACGCTCAACAGATAAGTTATTGCGCTTTAAATCCCATAAACGGAATCCTTCAAAAGCCAATTCTTTGTAACGCTCTTGTAATGTAGCATCAATTACAGAAGTAGCTGTTGGGAATGTTTGATTTGTATAACCCGTAATACGTTTTGATCTTAAGAAATTCAAATCAGCAGATGCAGCAGTTAAATCTGGACTTGCCTTTTTTGCATTTGCTTCTGCACGAATCAAATACATTTCTGATGTTCTACAAGCTTTCATATCTACTACTCTACCACCACGTGAAGAGGCATAAAATTTCTTTACGTATTTATTTCCTAATCCGTTTGTTCCAATGTAAGCAGATAATCTGCTATCACCAGAAACATAAGAAGATACTAATTTATCTGAAGGAGCGATATAAATATTTCCACCAGTGGTTGTCCACAATCCACCAATAGCGGTGCTTGTAGCATATCTTATTCTAAATAAAACTTCATCATCAACATCATCTGTCCAGATGGCAGAAAATTGTGCGCCGCTTGCCAATGGTTTAATTCCAGAAGAAATTACTTCACTTGCATAAGTTACTGCATTGTCATAATCCTTCTTGTATAATGCAACCCTTGCTTGATAAGCCGCTACGTTTACTTTATTCATAACGGTATCTCTAAAATCACCAAATGTAACAGCAGGTAATAATGCTTTTGCTGCAGATAAATCTGATTCAATTTGAGCCATTACTTCTCCCATTGTATTTCTTGCTGGTTTTGCTAAAGGATTAGAAACCAACATTACAGGAACACCACGTGCATCTGCTGGATCGTAGTTTTTACAATAAGATTGTAATAATCCAAAATGAGCAATTGCACGCATTGCCAACATTTGTCCTTGTAAAATATTTCTTCTTGGCTCTTGATCAGCTGTTGCTGTTACGGTTGGAATTTTAGCCAACAAACGATTTGTTTGATCAATTACAGAATAATAACCTCCCCAAGCGCCAATTACATCACCACCACTTGTATTGTCTGAATTGAACTGATAGCGGTATGTTAAAGCACCCTGACCAGCATTATCTGCTCCCAATTTTGCCTCATCTGAAATCAAAGCACTTGCATACATATCTTTGGCATAAGCACCATAACGTGCATATACTGCATTAGCGCCCAATTGAACATCATCTAATGTAACAAATGCATTGTTTTCACTAAACGAATCGGTAGGTTGTTGATCCAGGTCTTTTTTACAACTGCTGGTACCCAAAACAGCAGCAACCATTGCTAATAATATTATTTTATTTTTCATTGTTCTATTGTTTTAAGATAAATAAATTAAAAATTAATGTCCAAACCTGCTGTTAATGTACGAGGGTTAGGGAATTCACTTAAGTTGATGTTTGTGGCTCCAGCCTCTGGATCATATCCTCTCCATTTTGTCCACATAAATAAGTTTGAACCTTGTACATAAAAATTAGCACCTGATACAAATCTAAGTTTAGTTGTCATATTTTTAGGTAGTGAATATGATAATCTCAAATCTCTTAAACGCAAGAATGATGCATCATGAATAATTTTAGATGAGAAGTTTGTTCCGTAAAGTGGACTTGGCGTATTTACTACATCGCCAGGTGCTTGCCAGAATTGTAAATCAGATGATTGATTGTAACCATTTGACATAAATCCTACTGGATTCTCAACAAAGAATTCTAAGTTATCAACTTTATTACCACCAGCTTGCCAGCTAAATAACATCGATAACTCTAATGATTTATAATTTGCTTTTAAACCAAAACCTCCTTTGTAAGGTGCTTCCCAAGTACCAAAATCTTGTACTCTGTTATCTGCACTATATACATTAGTTACATTACCATTTTTATCATAGTATAGAGGCTGCCCAGTTGATGCGTCAACACCAGCCCATTTAACTTCGTAATGTGTTCCTAAAGCCGTCCCTTCTTTAATCAATTCTGTTCCATCTTCGTATGGTGCTTCACCACCTAAGCTTACTACCCTGTTTTTATTGTAAGAGAAGTTAGCAAATACAGTTACTGCGTAATCTTTCTTTCTCAATATTTCTCCATTTAAGCTCAACTCAATTCCTTTGTTACTTAATTTTCCTGCATTGATGTCCAAAGAACCATTACCGAAACCAGAAGCAGCACTTAGAATTTTTCTAACAAATAAATCTGTGGTTGTTTTATCGTAAATATTGATATCACCATAAATTCTTCTGTTTACTATTTCAAAGTCGATACCCAAATTGGTAACAGTTGTTTTTTCCCATTTCAATTTTGGATTACCTGGATATGAAGCTTCGATGGTATTTAAACCAGAATAACTTCCACCACCGTATGTATTTTGATAAGGATAATCGCCACCAGGAAAATTATCAGCATTACCAGATCCACCATAACTTAATTTAACACGTAATAAATCAATGGCTTTGATGTCTTTCATGAAATCTTCTTTTTTAGCATCCCATACTCCACCGATAGAATAAAACCCTTGCCATCTTGTGTCAACAGGTAATTTAGAAGATCCATCTCTACGATAAGAAGCAGTTAATGTATACTTGCTGTCGTAAGTGTAACGCGCTGTTGCTAAACCAGAAACCAACGCACTTTGAGATTTTCCACCACCAACTACAGCATACAATTGATTCACAGCATTACCCTGAATGATTGATGCCATTGTGTTTGGACGCTTTGGATCTGTACCATAACCAGTTTGGCTGATTGATTTATTATACTCTCTGATGTACTCGCTATATGCAGCAAATTCAACATCGTGTTTTTCTTGGAATGTATTTTTATACGTTACAGAAGGGCGAACTGTTGCACGGAAAAAACGTGATAATCCTTCTGTTTGGAAACCTGCTTTACCCGTTATACTTGTAGAGTTTTGACGTGTAAAAGGAATTTTACTTCCGTAATTGGTATTTTGTGTTTCACGAAAATCTATACCTGAAGTTATTGCAGCAGTTATGTTTTCAGTTATTTTATATCCACCATTAACGCCCAAAGTGGCTTTAAGTTGATTGTTGTAGTTTTCGTCATATTTGGTTAACTCCAACTGATTGGCTGCTGCAAAAGATGCACCAACACCAGTAGCAAAAGCGCCGTTGTCTTTATACACTCTTGCATAGGGCACGTTTACTGCTGAGGTTAAGAACGGATTACCTAAACTATTTCCAGTTGTAGATTGTTGGAAACTTCTTCTAGTGTAACCGATATTTGAATTAAAAGAAAATGAAGCTTTATCATCTGCATAATCCATATTATTTCTAAAAGTGATACGCTTCATGTCGGTACGAAGTGTAATCCCTTCCTCATTGTACATGCCAATGCTGCTTAAAATTCTTGTTTTTCCAGTACCACCTGATAAAGTAACTTGGTGGTTGCTGAAATTACCCGTTCTGAAGATTTGATCTCCCCAGTTGGTATTAATTTTTTTGATAGAATCCAATAATCTTCCATTTTCAGTTCTTTCAGCTGCACTAAGTGCTTGATATCTTGGATTTGCAGTAGAATAATAAAAACCTGGCATTAATGGGTTGTTGGCAGTTGGACTTAATGCATCACCTTGAGCAACAATTACACCATATTTTTCTTGTGCACTTAATAATTCATTGGTGTTCATTGGTCTGAAAGCAAATTGTGGTTTAGCTTTTACGCCGTATTGAGCAGAGTAGCTGAATTTTAATTTACCAGAAACACCTTTTTTGGTAGTAACTACAATAACCCCTGCAGAACCACGAGAACCATATAAAGAGGTAGAAGCCGCATCTCTTAAAATATCTACAGAAGCGAAATCATTTGGGTTGAAACCTTGAAACACAGAAGCTTCAACAGGAATACCGTCAACTACATATAGTGGAGAAGTACCACCAGCGATAGAACCTGTACCACGAATGATAATATTAGTAGCAGAACCTGGCTGACCACTAGACGTTAACGCAGTAATACCAGGCGCACGACCTTGAAAAATTTGATCGAAAGAACCAACGGGTTGATTTTTCAAATCTTTTTCAGAAATTTTTGTAGCCGCACCTGCGTATTGAGATTTCTTAATTTTACTGATACCCGTCACAACAACCTCTGCCATATCTTTAGATTCGGCAGGATTTAAACTTGGGGAAATAATCAATTTAGATCCAATGTTGATGGTGTACGTTTCAAAATTTAGCGAACTAAATTCTAACACTTTACCATTCGCAGGAACTTGAATGCTGTAAGTTCCATCAGTTGCTGTGGCGGTACCTACTTTGGTTCCTTTCACGAGAACTGAAACATTTGATATCGGTTTGCCACTAGCATCGGTTACCTTTCCTGTAATCGTTTTTTGCGCAAAAACGCCCAACGATACAGACATCATAACCAACAAGGTTAAGAATACTTTTCTCATTTTTTTGGATTTAGTTTAAAATGTTAAGTTTTTATAAAAAATTAAATATAGTAAAAAAGTTAAGACAAAATGGAAAATTTGAAAAAAATTTTGGAAAGGAGGTTTTTGAGGTTTTTGAGGTTTTTGAAGTTTGGGAGATTGACAGATTTAATTGGTTCAAAAGGTTCAATAAGTTCAATGTGTTCAAAAGGTTGAAATTATTTTCCATTTTGAGATGCTGTATACTGAAAATGATTTCGTTTCGTTTTATGCATTCAACACCAAACGCCAAACACCAAACGTTTTGGATACAGGATATGATTTCGTTTCGTTTTATTCAACACCAAACAACAAACAATAAACAACAAACCTCACAAACTTCTAAAACTTCTCAAACCTCTTAAACAACTTTATATAAGACTATACTTCAACAAATACTCCGCAATTTGAACCGCATTTGTAGCAGCGCCCTTGCGTAAATTATCGCTTACTATCCAGCAATTCATTGTATTGGCTTGGGTTTCATCTCTTCTTATTCTACCAACGAAAGTGTCGTCTTTATCATGAGCGGTAATGGCCATTGGATAAATAAAATTGTCTACATCATCTTGAAGCACTACACCAGGTGTATTTGCCAACAGCGTTTTAATTTCTTGTACGTCAAAATCATTTTCAAACTCAATATTAACCGATTCGCTATGACCGCCAATCGTTGGAATTCTAACGCAGGTAGCCGTTAGCATAATTGAATCATCACCCATTATTTTTTTGGTTTCATTGGTCATTTTCATTTCCTCTTTTGTATAACCATTTTCCAAAAAAACATCTATATGGGGAATGGCATTTAAGTCTATAGGATATTTATAAGCCATTTCGCCTTTGATTCCTTTTCTTTCATTCATCAATTGATCAACCGCTTTAACGCCTGTACCTGTAACACTTTGATAAGTACTAACCACAACGCGCTTGATTTTATATTTATCATGCAATGGCTTTAAAACCACCACCAATTGAATGGTAGAGCAATTAGGATTAGCAATGATTTTATCCTCTTTAGTTATGCAATCTGCATTCACCTCTGGCACCACCAATTTTTTATCCGGATCCATTCTCCAAGCGCTAGAATTATCGATAACGGTAATTCCGGCAGCTGCAAATTTTGGAGCCCATTCTAATGAAGTAGCACCACCAGCAGAAAAAATGGCAACATTTGGTTTAGTCGCTATTGCAGTATCCATGCCAACTACAACAAATTCATTTCCTTTGAATTTTATTTTTTTTCCAATGGATTTTTCAGAAGCAACTGGAATGATTTCAGTAACTGGAAAATTTCTTTCCGCCAAAACTTCCAACATTTTCGATCCAACTAAACCTGTGGCACCAATAACCGCTACTTTCATAAATTATTTTTTATGTTACAAATTTAAGTGAACAACAATAGAGTTTTTAAGAAATTGCTTGATTATTAAAAATTTAGATTCTATTCAGAAATTATATTAAAAAATGAAGTCTATTTGAAATTGAAGGGGCATAATTCGTTTGTAAACATTTAAGTTCGGTAATATTTACTTCTAAATTTTATTCAGTGTTATACTAGTTACGTTTGACAAAACAAATCACTCGAATATGCTGAACACTTTATTATCAAGTATTATTTTTCCTTTATTAATAGCTGTAAATGCTGACACTTCACTTCCCATTCAACCATACGAAATTGTAATAGATGAAATCATGGCAGACCCTTCG
>CANKLV010000074.1 GCA_947483415.1 Chitinophagaceae bacterium | reverse complement strand
CCCATATAGCCCGTTTTATAACAATCCATATTGGTATACTTGTTGTTTTTCTTGTACACCTTATCCGTTAAATATCCTTTATCAATGATTTGTATTGTTTTCTCTCCGCTTAGTTTTTGTTGTGTTACATTCATAAAATGAAACATGGTATTTTCAATTTCTACATGCGAATCATTAGCCACTTCTACATCATTCATTGAAATTGACACTTCCATTTTTGCTACAAAGAAACCAGCATCTTCTACTTTATTTTTAAGTAGATCAAATTCAACTTTCGCGTTCGGTTTGAAATAAATTTCAAAACTAGAATTTTTAATGTTAGCAATTACATGGTCAACGTAATCAATCGATTTCAACGCTTTATTAATGGCATTGCTACACATACTGCAAGTTAATCCACTCGCCTGAATAATTACCTTACTTACTTGTGCATCCGCACAAAAATGAATAGAAAATAAAATGGCTATTAAAAATAAACGCATCATTTACTTATTGATATTTTTTAATTAGCTGCTGCTTTACGATCATATTTGCAACAACCATGTAACGCATCATAAGCAGCATTTTCAGCAGTTACATCTTGTGTATCATACCCTACTTTTGCAATAGATTCTTGAATTTGTTTTAAATTTGTTTTGTCTGATTTGTAAGAAAGCACAAGCATGTGTGATTCTACATCCCAAGTTGCAGACTTTGCTCCAGCTGATTTTGCAGCTTTTTCAATTTTACCTTTACACATGCCACAACTTCCCCAAACTTTGATGGTATCATTTTGATTTTGTGCAAATGACGAATTTGAAAATGCAAATGCAAAGAATAATACGATTGATAATGATTTCATGTTGTGTTATTTTTTTTGTTTTGAAAATTAGTTTTTATATGTAAATATAGGTTTTTTTTGAGAAGTTTGAGAGGTTTGAGAAGTTTTTGAGAAGTTTTTGAGGTTTTTGAGGTTGTGGAGGTTGTGGATTTTGGTAGGGGTTGAAAATATTCAACCCGTGAAAAGAGGTTTATGAGGTTTAATGGTTGATCGACAATTTGTTTGGGCTTTCAATGGGAAAATCCTTCCAACCTTTAAACCAGCGCAGCAACTTAATCAACAAAGTGATTTAAACCAGCGAAGCAACTTAAACCTGCGTAGCGCATTAAACCAGCGCAGGGACTTATACCGTCTTCCCTAATTCACCATCAACCACTTCACCCCAAAGCGCAACATAAACCCTTGTGTAGGATAAAAAGGAGCAGCAAAATTGTTGTTCGTAAAAACAAAGCCATTTTTAATGCTCATGGTATTTAAATTCTCCGCCCTTAGAAAGCCTGTAAACCCTTTTATTCTAAAATGTAAAAATGCCGTCACATCGGGTAAATTACGAATGGTTATGCTATCTTGATTTATAAACTGCTGTGTAATTGGAGAGTAACCATTAGATTTAAATGGTGTAAAATACCTGAGCTCTAAACCAGTTGAAAGCGTTAGATTTTTAAAAAATATGCCTTCGTATGCAATCCGGTTTCTTGTATAAAATGTAGGCACTCGAATGGGAGAAGCCAAATCCGTTTGTTGCAAACATAAATCAGCATGCCAATTTATATGCCGTGTTAAACGGATTTTTTTGTACATCGAAAATTGCAAAACATTGATTAATGCACTGTATTGACTTGCTTGAAAATAATTGACAAAGTAAGCATGATTTATTAAAAGATGATTGCTAAAACCAAATGTTGCGAATTGATTTTCGGATTTCAAGCCAAATGAAGTAATGTTTTCTTTTTTAAATTTATCATTGTTTCCTAAGTTAAAAACAGCTTGTTCATTAAATACATTCGACGGTGTACGATTGCTATTTTTAAACCAAATTTGAACAAACCCAAAACGTTTATTAAGATAACGACTAACACTAGCCGATACGTTATAATCTCCTGAATTCAACCCATTGATATAAATCGCACCATTTGTAATGATATCCCACAACTTATTTTTTGTTCGATTTCGATATTCGCCATGCAGGAATAAATTATAGAATTTATTCTTCCCATTTTTCAAATCACCAAATAAATTTTGTAAGGTAATTCCAGCCAATAAAAACTGAGCGGTGTTTTTGGTGTCTGGGAATTGTACGACACTAAAATCATTTTTAATTTCTTGCCAAGTTTCATTTATTGAAAACGTGTCAAATTTTGAAGCAAAATTTATATTGTACCAATTGTGATATAACGTAGAATCGGCAAAAATATCTCCAAATTGAATTTGCTGTCTATTATAAACAAAACTATGCTGTATTCTTAACTTTGGAAAAAAGAGATACGTCATTGTTGAGTCATTTACCGCAATGGAATCTCGTTTTCCAAAATCATAATGTTGGCGCATAAAAAAAGTGAAATCTTTATTTTGATTGCCCGTTAAAATTGAAGTAACGAAAGGATTCGTTCTAAACGCTGCATTATTACCCATGTTAACCGGAATGGTAAATCGGTCTATTCTATTGGGATCATGCAAATCTGATGCATTTTCAATTCCTCCATTTTGTGATGCCCGAATATTATTCCCAATGATTATTATATTTTGCTGATACCTTTTTTTAACCCCTTGATAGCTTCCAAAAAGGCGATAGCTGCTGTGATTGGTGTTTTGTGTTACAAAAAAACCAGGCGCAGTTATCATTTTATATTCAAACCCGAAATTTAAATTCGGTTTTGGATTTTGGGTATGAAATGCTTGCAACATCTGCTCTTTACCAGAGGCCAATTGGTAAATGATGGAGCTAAATGGCCGATTGGTTTGGTAAAATTTTGTACTTTCTACATTAAATTTATAAATATCAAATGCATGAAATCCTTGATCGAATCCAATTTGTTGAGTTGGTGAAAAAATTAAACTTTTAGCTGCAGCGCCATTATTACCCAAATAAACAAAACTTGTTGGAACGGTAAAATACTTGTCGAAGTCATTAACGGTTGAATCTAAATATAATTTGCGTGTTGAATCTAAAAATTGAGCCGTCATCAACAATGCATCTTTTGCATCATCTCTATGTTCAAATGCCAATGAATCTTTTCTTGGAACAGTACTTTTTACATCTTGAACATTACCTTGTTCATCAGAAGAATTATTGGTATTGGTAATTATTCCTGCATCCTTTTCTAATGTAATTGGCTTTTTGGGTCTAATCTGTGCAAATGAAACTGCAACAAAAATCAAAAAGCATATACTTAGAATTATTTTTTTCATTTTCAATTTATAAAATCCACCAATGTTTTTGAACGGGTATTATTTTTGCTTTCTGCGCTCCAGTTCTTTTGTTATTAATTTCAATTCTCTACCTGTTTGTCCAGCAACAGAGGTGTTTTCTTGTGCTCTACGCATCAAATAGGGCATTACTTCTTTTATTGGACCAAACGGCAAGTACTTACTAACTCTAAAGCCATTTTTAGCCAAATTATATGTGATATTATCGCTCATGCCGTAAAGCTGAGAAAAATGCACATGCTGATGATTAAAAGGGATTTCATATTCTTCACAAAGCAATGTTGCAAGCATATTACTTTCTTCATTATGAGTGGCTATGATTAAAGCAATTTGATCAAGTTGTTGCAAACAAATGTCAACAGCCGTGTTGTAATCCAAATCAGTTGACTCTTTATCTGGCTGTATGGGTGAAGGGTAATTATTTTCTAGTGCACGTGCACGTTCCTTTTCCATATATGCACCACGTACCAATTTTACGCCTAGAAAATAAGATTCGATTGTAGCCATTCGAATTGAAATTTGTAAAAACTTCAACCTGTCGTGCCTATATAATTGTATGGTATTATAAACGACTGCTTTTGTTTTATTAAATTGCTCCATCATTAACGTTGTAAGCGCATCAACTGGATCTTGGATCCAAGACTCTTCTGCATCTACTAAAATGGCAACCGAAGTCTTGGATGCTATTTTACAAATATTTTCAAATCTATTGCAAACTAAATCCCATTCTGCTTTATCGTTGGGAAGTAAATTTCTAATAACCAATTGATATCTTTCTAGTACATTTTCTTTTTTTGAATGCTGCATTGCTTCATGAATACGTTCCAATAAAGTAAAAGATGCTATTCCAGTAACTTTTATACTAACAAAAGGAATGCTTTTTTGTGAAGCTGCGTAGTTAATTACATCAATAAATGCTTTTTCGGCTTGCTTAAATCCTTCTTCGGTACTTAACCCTTCAACGCCATAATCCAGTATAACATCTACCCCATATTTCGCCAATTTTTCAGAAACAGGAAAAGTTTTTTCTAAATTTTCACCTCCAACAAAATGGCTGAAAATTGTTTTTCTTAAAATGGTTTTCGTCAATGGAAATTTATACTTAATCGCTAAGGGCATGAGTTTCAAACCCAAATTCAACCAAAATGTTTTTCCCATTAAACCAAACAAAAACTTTGCTTTTTTCAACTCGCCATCATTCATATGCGCAAAAGCATATTCAGTGTTGTCAAAAGAAATTATTTTACTTGAATCATTAATCATATAAAACGGAATTAAAGTTGAGCCAATTGTGAGGATATGAATTATTTAGATTCATCTTTTGTAAACAATGCTTTTAATTCCAAAGCATCTTCAGGCTTCAATTTACCTCCTAAAATAAGTCTCACTTGTCTACGCCTTAATGCACCTTCAAAGTGTTTTATTTCTTCGGGCGTTTCGGGTACAACTGTATTAACTGCTTTTGGTTTACCATTAGGATCAAGAGCCACAAAAGTTAAAAAAGCTTCGTTGCTTTTATACCTAAATTGTTGAATGGCATCCTCGCCCCATACTTGCAAATGCACTTCCATACTGGATTTGAAAGCACGTGTTACTTTTGCTTCAATGTGAACCACATTGCCAATTTTAATCGGCGTTTCGAATGAAATATTATCAACTGAAGCAGTTACAACAGGTGCTGCACAATGTTTAAGCGCAGATAATGCACCCGCTATATCCATCCAATACATCAACCTGCCTCCCATTAAATTTCCGAAATTGTTGGTATCATTTGGCAATACAAGTTCAGTCATCATGACCAAAGATTCTGAAGCTTTTTTTTCCATTTGTTTTTATTTTGGCAAAGATACTCATACCAATTTGATTTATCAATTAGTCCAATATTTTGTGGTATAATGCCGATGTGGTAGCTGTTTGGGACAATTTTATTGGACCATTACAGATATCAAATCGGTATCATAAGCATTCAAGGCATAAAAAAATCCTCCGAAAGTTAATCGGAGGATTTATAAAAATAAGAATTATAAAAATTACTCAGCAGCAGGTGTTTCTTCAGAAGTTTCTGAAGCAGCAGGGGCTTCTGGAGTTGCTTCAACGGCAGGAGTTTCAGATGCAGCATTTGCATTGTCTCCATCCATTTTTGCTTTCAATCCAGCCAATACCCCTAAATCACCTAAAGTTGATTTCTCTACTTTAGCTTGGATATTTTTTACCGCTTTTTTGGTTTGCTCAAATTCTGCTTTTTTCTCCTTTATCTCAATTTGCTTTTCTTCCTCTTTTTCTTGCTCCCAAAGGCGTGTATGACTCAATAAGATGCGCTTGTCATTACGATCAAATTCAATAACCATAAATTGAGCTAATTCTTCAGCAGCAATAACTCTTTCATCTTCTTTAACCAAGTGACGTGCTGGAGCATATCCTTCTAAACCGTAAGGCAATTGAATGATGGCACCTTTTTCGTCTTTCTTTACAACAGTTCCTTCGTGAATAGAACCGATGGTGAATACGCTTTCTAAAGAATTCCATGGATCTTCTTCAATTTGCTTGTGTCCTAACTGAAGTTTACGTCCTTCTTTATCAATGCTTAAAATAACCACTTCTATTTCTTTTCCAACTTTTGTGTACTCATTTGGATTATTAAAACGCTTCAACCAGCTTAAATCGCTGATGTGAATCATTCCACCAATTCCTGTAGACAATTCAACAAACACACCGTAAGGTGTAATGTTTTTCACGGTACCCATGTGCTTGCTATTTTCAGGAAAACGACCTTCGATTGTGCTCCATGGATCTTCTGTCATTTGTTTGATAGACAAACTCATTTTGCGTGTTTCTTTGTCAAGGGTAACCACTTTAGCTTCATGCTCATCTCCTAATTTGAAGAATTCTTTTGCATTAACTGGTGTATTTGCCCAAGTGATTTCACTAACGTGAACCAATCCTTCAACACCTGGTGTGATTTCTAAGAAAGCACCATAATCTTCAATGTTCACTACTTTACCTTTTACGATTTCATTTTCCTGAAGATTTTCAGTTAATGTATCCCAAGGATGTGGCGTAAGTTGTTTTAAACCTAAGCTGATTCTACGTTTATCATCATCAAAATCAAGAACAACTACATTTATTTTTTGATCTATTTTCAATACTTCTGAAGGATGATTTATGCGGCCCCAAGAAATATCCGTGATGTATAATAATCCATCCAATCCACCCAAATCAAGGAATGCACCAAAGTCAGTGATGTTTTTGATTGTACCTTCCAATACTTGACCTTTTTCCAATTTACCGATAATTTCAGCTCTTTGTGCTTCGATATCGCTTTCAATAAGTGCTTTATGCGAAACAACAGCGTTCTTGATGGTTTCATTGATTTTAACCACTTTAAATTCCATAGTTTTACCCACAAATTGATCGTAATCTGTAACTGGCTTAACATCGATTTGAGAACCTGGTAAGAAAGTTTCCATACCAAATACGTCAACAATTAAACCTCCTTTAGTTTTGCTGGTAACCAAACCGGTAACAATTTCTCCCGTTTTGTTTACTTCCATTATTCTTTCCCAAGCACGAGTAATTCTCGCAGATTTTCTGCTAAGATTTAGATTTCCTTCGCGGTCTTCTTTTTGAACCACCATTACTTCAATAATGTCTCCTACTTTCACACCACCTGAAATGTCTCTAAACTCGTTTAAAGAAATCAAACCATCACTTTTAAATCCGATGTTAACAACAGCATCTGTTTTAGTTAATGATTCTACTGTAGCTTGAATCATTTCGCCATCAGTAATTTGTTTAAACGTGCCATCATAAACCAAATCGTATTTGGCTTTTTCTTCTTTTGAATAAAACACAACATTTCTTTTGTCGCGGCTCCAATCAAAATCATCATGAGGTGTTTCTGGTTCATGAACAACAGATGCTTTATGCTCAACTGCTTTTTCAACTGCTACTGGAGCAACTGTTTCTGCAACTGGCGTAACCTCTGGTTCATTAAGTAATTCTGCTTGTTCTTCGGCAACAGGTTCATTTGGTGTCGCAGTAGATTCCGCTTCATTTGAAGCGATCGGCTCCTGTTCATCTGCGTTTAGTTGTTTGTTAAAATTAAATGACATAATATATTACCCCGTGGTTTTATTAAACGGGACGGCGAAGTTAATTATTTATTTTTTAAATTTTTGAAGAAATTTGGATTTAAACAATAAAAAAAAGGTGCTGTCCAAAAATGAACAGCACCTTTAGTATTTATATTTTTAATTATTAGTAAACTACTACTCTTCCTGCTTTCAATCTAACGCCAGCTGCATCTAATAAGTCGATGAAATAAACGCCTTTGCCATATTGTCTTAAATCTACATCCATTCTACCAAAAGGAAAGTTCGGTGTAAATTGTTTTCTATACACACGAGAACCTCTAGCATCATAAATAACAATACTTCTTGGATTTGAAACACCATTTAATTTGTCGTTATATCTGATTTGAAATTCTCCTTTATTTGGATTAGGATACACAAATAAAGATTTATTTAAAGAATCAGTAATGGTAATGCTATTCGAAACAGCAGACACACAACCGTTTTGGTCGGTAACAATTGCTTCGTAAGTACCTACACCATCTATATCTACATTGTGAGACCCATCAGTATCCGTTAATGAATTACCATTTAAAGTCCAATTATATGTGTTGTTTGTTCCTGCTGGTGTAACTACTGCTGTTAATGTAGTTTGTAAACCAGGGAATAAACTGGTATAAGGTGCTGCAGAAATAGATAATGATGGATTTCCATTAACCGTAAGTGTAATTGCATCAGAAGTTGCATTGCTACTACAAGCTGCTACATTCATTTTTAAACGGTATTTATTTCCGTTCATGCTCGTTGGAGCTCCTGTGATAGAAAGTGAAGCTGTATTTGCACCACTGTAAACAGAACCGTCTACAACATTAGACCAAGTTGCACCAGCATCTGTGCTTTCTTCCCACTGATGTAAAATTGGGTTGCCAACTGATGCACCAGAAGTAAACGTTGCATTTCCGTTTTCACATATTTCAGCATTTGCAGGTTGAATGATTGAAGAAATAGGATTTGCAACTGTAACTGG
>CANKLV010000073.1 GCA_947483415.1 Chitinophagaceae bacterium | reverse complement strand
TTTATTTCCTTTATATCCGCTTCCTATTTCCAATACTCTACCATAATTATCCACTAGTTTGTAGTGGTAGTTTTCGTTGGCTGTCAATGAAATTTTATCAGATACAAAATTGCCCATTGTAAATGCTTTTATTTTAGTTTCTATTCCTTTTAAATAAATGACATTAGAATACATGATTTGATTGTAAACAGATGTTGCTTTTAAACGATAAAACTTATTATCTGTTGGTATGCAAGCAAATACTTTTGTATCACCTGTTATGGTTGCCATTTTATTGAATATTTCACCGTTTAATGAACTTTCAATTTCTAATTGTTGTAATGGCTCATCAGTAATGATATCCCAATTTAATTGATGTTTATTGTTAATTGAGCTTCCACTTAAAGATACTTTAGTTATTGGCAAAGCACTTCTAAAGCCAGTTATAGTATACGAACCAATGCTGCTGTAATTGTTGGCATTTGCGTTTCCTGTTCCATCTAATACCAAATAGTAAATACCCGTTTTTAATGTGGTATCTAATGTAACAGATAAAGAGGTAAGTGGGTCGTAGGTTTTGATTAATTCTTTTGCTTCATTATACAACAACATTTTGATATCAAGATTTGATCCACTATTGCTCGTGCCATTGCTATATGGAGTTGCATCAATATGAAGTGTTGAATTTTGCGTGAATTGTAATTTAAATACATCTTTGTCAGTATTGGTTGTAATAATACCATTGTTGCTAAAAGAAGTACTGCTTAAATTGTATGAATTTGCGTCCAAAGAATCTGAGTAATCATCTGTGCGATATCCAAATCCATTTGCGTTAGTAATGATGCTTAAATTATCTTGAGTGTTTGCACATCCATAAGGTGTTGGTCCATTGTTCCAACCTGTCATGTTTCGGTTGTAGCTATTTCCCATAATTGGCGCCCAGCTTGTTTCGCCAGTTCCGTTTCCGGTGCTGTATGTTTCTGCTAATGTACAATTGGTGTTGTATTTAGATTGATGCGATAATCCCAATGTATGTCCGCTTTCGTGGCTGCAACATTCTGCTATGAATTTGGAATTGTTTGGTCCTAGACGATCAGAAAATACAAAAGCAGGAGTATCATCACCCCAAGTAAATGAACCTACAAATGAAATACCACCTACGTTAGGCTTCCAGCTACTTGTTGGCGTAATAATAATTCTTATTCTTCTTGATAAAGGAGCAGATAAAAATTTTGTAGAATCTGTTGTGATGTTAACATTGAAAGGACGGTAATCTTCAGATACACGTTGAAATATTTCTGTGATTTGAGCATCCGTTAATGATGGTGCAACACAATATAATTTATTTCCAGCATTCCAATATGCACTTGAAACGGTTTGCCCATCAAAATCTAAAAATATGGTTGCAGTTGCAGAGGTAAGGCTATTCAATTTTGGCAATGAAAAAGCAAAATTTGCCGAAAGGGTTATTAAAATAACTAAAATTGATTTGGTAAAGTTTTTCATTTGTCTGTTTTTATAGGGATTAAGGTTTTAAATTATAAGATTAATAACTACAATCTTGAAGTATTTTGTCTAAATCTATTTTTTCCAAGCTATAATTATCCGCCAAATAGCTTTTAATTTCATATACTTCCATTGCTTCATTGTTCATAATTCTACCTACGTATGAAATGGAATTGTCTTTATTTGATATTTTAGAAAGTTGAAAAAGTGTATTGGGATATTGCTCAGATTTGATAACCATAGTTTGCAAATCAGCATATTTCATTTCATTGCTCACTACTTTTCCAGTGAAAATAAATTTCTCGTTAAAAGGAATAGATACCAATTGGCCGGGGGTTGAAACCAACGTGTTTTTTAAGGTGTTTTTTGAAATCTCAATACTTCCAGGAAATTCCGTAAAAAGGGATTTTTTTACTTCTTTTGATTGTTGAGCTTGTGCAGAGGTAACGCAAAGGCCAATAAATAATGCAAAAATGGTTTGTTTTAAGTTTTTCATGTTGGGTATATTTTAGATTAAATTATATGCAATGCTTATTTAAAATAAGGAATTGCTTTACTATAACGTATGTGAATGGAGGTTTAGTATAAATGGATGGAAATAATTTTGGATGCGAGATAAAAGAAAGTTTAAATCGCTACGCTGGTTTAATGGTTGGAAGTATTTTCCATTTTGAGCAACTAATACGTTTGGTGTTTGGTGTTGAATTAAAACGTTTGTTGTTTGGCGTTTGGCGTTTGGTTTTGAATTTCGGAAGGTTGAACATTCATTTATCCTTGTAGGGTTAGACTAATTAGAATAATAAATTAAGAATAAGAAAGTGGAAGCAGATAAAATAAAGGAATAATCTAACCTTTTGAACCCATTGAACTTATTGAAGCTCAAAAACCCCACAAACCTCTCAAAAGTCTGTTATCTCACAACTCTTCTTCCCAAACCAACGGTATCTGTTTTTTGCAATGACCGAATAAACGGCATCCCTTATAAATGGGGGAATTATAATAAAAATGTAGAGCAATTTTATTGGTCCGCTTAGCTTTTTTACCACCCTTAATGCTGCGGTTGATTTGTCGTAAACCTTGTTGTTTTCTATTAAAACAATGCTATTTAAAAGCGGTTGTTTAAAATGGAATTGTTGATTTAATTCCTTACTGAAACTGCTTTGTAATGGCGAGAGTTTAAATATCTTTTTCTTATCTCGCTTAATGATAAACGCTACAGCTGAGTTGCACAAATTGCAAACGCCATCAAATAAAACGATGGATTGATTTTCATTTATGTGCTGCATATAAATTTGTTTAGGCATAAAAAAAGGCGGATTAACCGCCTTTAAACTTATTAAACCAACATGGTTACTGGGTTCTCTATGAATTTTTTGAGTGTTTGTAAAAAGCTTGCGGCTACTGCACCATCAACGCTTCTATGATCGCAACTTAACGTTACTTTCATGAAATTTGACACGCCAAATCCTTCGCCTTTTTTAACTACCACTTCTTTTATTTTTCCAACAGCCAAAATACAACTGTCTGGAGGGTTGATGATGGCCGTAAACTCTTCAATATCCATCATGCCCAAATTAGAAATGGTAAATGTATTGCCTGTAAATTCTGCAGGTTGAATTTTTTTGTCTTTTGCCTTTGCATACAAACCTTTTGCTTCTGAGGCAATTTGTGATAACGACTTTTGATCAGCAAACTTAATCACCGGAACAATCAATCCATCAGGCATTGCCAATGCAGAACCGATATGAATATGATGATTTTGACGAATGAAATCTCCCATCCAACTGCTATTGACATCTGGATGTTGGCGCAATGCGGATGCACATGCCTTGATGATCATATCGTTGAATGATATTTTAACCGGACTAACTTCATTGAGTGCTGTTCTCGCAATAATGGCGTTATCCATGTTTAATTCGATGGTAAGATAAAAATGTGGCGCACTGAATTTGCTTTCGCTTAATCTGCGTGCAATGGTTTTACGCATTTGTGTTAACACGATATCGGTATGTCCTTCCGTTCCATTTGGTAAAAACGCTGCTACGGTTGCAATTGATGCTGAACTTTGCGGAGCAGCACTCGGCGTGTATTGATCCACATCCTTTTTTATTACCCTTCCACCATCACCACTTCCGGTAAGCATGCTTAAATCAATTCCTTTGTCTGCCGCAATTTTCTTTGCTAATGGAGATGCTTTGATTCTGTCATCATCACTTAATGCAACCGCTACTGTTTCTGCAGCAACAGTTTCAACAACGGCTTCTACTACTTTTGCTTCTGCTGGAGATATAACAGCAACCGGTGAATCTTGTAATAAAGATTGAAATTCTTCTCCTTCCTTACCTACTACAGCAAGAATTCCATCTACTATAACTGCATTACCTGCTTCCACACCAATATACAACAAAGTACCTTCGTTATAACTTTCAAGTTCCATAGTGGCTTTGTCGGTTTCTACTTCTGCCAATACATCCCCTGGTTTGATTTTATCGCCTACTTTTTTGTTCCAGTTAACTATTTTACCCTCAGTCATTGTATCACTCAAACGGGGCATTCTTAATACCTCTGCCATAATATTTTTATTTCAATTTTTAAGATGCTCGAAATTAATACAAAAACCTTTAAATATCATATAGAATTATTAGAAGCTTTCTATTATTTCAAACAAAATTGATAGAATGTTTAAATTTCAAGGTCTAAATTCAATTTTTCTTTTAAATCCTTTAGTAATGGAAATTTAGAAGTCAATAATGCAAACCTTTCTTTTGTGTTTTTTTGCACTTCTGGTTGTCCAGTAAACGTTTCCTTTTCTTCTAATAAAACATTGTATTTCAAAAATCTATTTTCAAAAAACTGTTGCATATGTGTTATTAAAGCAGCTCTTTCACTTTCAATAAACTTTTGTTGTATTAAAGATTCTACAACAATGTCGAAATTGTTTGCATCTATTACTTTTAGCTCCGCAAATTTAAAATTAGTTGCAGATGAATGATTGTTATTGGTACTTAGTTTTTCAATAAACAATACCCATGCTTCTTGTAATAATTCTAGCGTTATGGGTTTTGAGCTGTTTAATTTTTGTTGTTCTAATATTACCCTGTTTTTTATTGCTGCCAAAGACCCAAGTTTATTACTTATTTTTTCGGGTTGATTTTTTTCAGCGATCGTTTTATGGGCAGTTATTATTGGCTTAGTTTCTTGAATGATAAGCGTTGCCTCCAATTTTGTTTTTACTGGGTTTGCTACAATCTTTTTTGAAACAACTTCAATAGCTTCAATAATTGGTAAGGACTTGAATGAAAGCACTTTATTTTGTTCAGTTATCTTTTTTTTTTCTAAACCACTTTCATTTATGGATAATTGAATCGCTTGGCTTAAGTAGCTTAATTTTATAAGTAGTAATTCGATGTGTAATTTTTTGTTTCGTACAACTTTATATGAAATCGCACATTCGCTCATTAAATTTAAAGTAGCAATCAACCAGCCTATTTCAACCTTAGCCGCAATTTGTACGTATTTCGGTTTGAAATCAATGGCAACATCCAATAATTTCATCGCTCTCTCATCTTTACAAACCAAGATGTTTCGTATAAACTCTGCAAATCCATCTAGTAAAGTATCACCTTCAAATCCTTTTTGATTTATTTCGTCGTGCAATAAAAGTGCTTCGGCAAGTTGCTGTTGGGTAAGATGATCAATGAATCGGAAAAAATAATCTTCGTCCAAAATATTCAAATGCTCCAACGTGTTTTGGTAGGTCAAATTTCCACCGGTAAAACTTACAATTTTATCCAAAATGCTTAGGGCATCTCTCAAACAGCCTTCGCTTTTTTGAGCAATTACATGAAGCGCTGTTTTTTCTGCTTTGATGTTTTCTTTTTCAATAATAGACTCTAGCTGTGTTACTGTATCATTGGTTGTAATTCTTTTGAAATCAAAAATTTGGCAACGGCTTAATATAGTTGGTAAAATTTTATGTTTTTCTGTAGTAGCTAAAATAAAAATGGCATGTGCAGGTGGTTCTTCCAACGTTTTTAGAAATGCGTTAAATGCTTGAGCGGAGAGCATGTGAACCTCATCCACGATATAAACTTTATAGCGTCCTGCTTGTGGTAGAAAACGAACTTGGTCTACCAAATCTTTCATGGAATCTACGCCATTATTGCTGGCTGCATCAAGCTCATTGATGTTAAATGAATTTCCATGATCAAAAGAAACGCAGCTGTTACAAGTGTTACAAGCTTCGCCATCTGGAGTTTTATTTTCGCAATTAATGGTTTTTGCCAAAATGCGTGCGCATGTAGTTTTCCCAACACCTCTTGGTCCACAAAATAAAAAAGCATGCGCAAGCTTATTGTTATTTATGGCATTTTTTAATGTAGTGGTAATATGCGATTGACCAATAACAGTATTGAAATTTTGCGGGCGGTATTTCCTTGCAGAAACGATAAATTTATCCATAGTATAAAAACGCTATTGCGATGTTTTAGAAGTCAAATTTAAACTATTAATGGCAACCTTTATAAAATTGGATGTCTTTTAAATGTAATCGTTGGGTCAAAAATATATCTATATGTTGTCAACGTTCTAGATGGAAATACTTCGCCAAGATTTTGTGCAATATTTAGCATCTTAGGATTAAAATCACCAATCCATTGCATTTCAAAATCTATGTATGGTACATCTTTTTGTTGTACTACTTTTGCCGATTCTGCCACAATGTATGAATCAATTCCTTTTCCCTGAAACTCAGGTATGATGCCAAACACGAGTCCTGTAAATTTTTTGTTGGGTTTAAATTGCTTTATCCATAAAAATTGTAGCTTTTGTAAAAGTCCAAATTTGCCTTTCAAATACTTAAACCATTGATTAAGATCTGGAATGCTGATAAAAATAGCGATAGGCTCCGATTTATAATAGGCAAACCATAATAGCCTTTCGTCCATTACTGGCTTCATTTTATTAAACATTAATATTGCTTGTTCTTTTGCAATTTGTTTCATCCCCGAATGACTGGCCCAAGCTTTGTTGTACACAATTGAAAAATCGGTTGCGTATTTTTCAAGGTCTTTTTTTGTAGCATGTTTTGCAGAAAAGTTCGTATCTGCTTCAATCAAATCATGCTTTTCCCAAATCTTATTTTGCAAAGGCTCTTTATTTTTCATGCCCAAACAAATTTGATTGTAAAAAACCTTGAATCCGTAATTTTCAAACAGCGTTTTGTAATAAGGCGGATTGTAATTCATGCCATATAAAGGCGATTTGTATCCCTCAGTTACCAAGCCCCACCAACGATCTCTTTCTCCGAAATTTATTGGACCATCCATTGCCTCCATCCCCAGTTTCGTTAGCCAATGACGCGCATTATCCAACAATAAATCTGCCGCATCTTGATTGTTGATACATTCAAAAAAACCAATACCGCCAACAGGCATTTCGTCGCCTTTGTTTTTATATTTTTGATTTTGAAAGGCTGCAATTCGTCCTATTAATTGCCCTTCCTTGTTTTTTAAAATCCACCGAATTGCTTTTCCAAAACGAAATGCTTTATTCTTTTTATCATCAAAAACTTCCTCAATGTCTTTATTTAAGGGCTGTATCCAATGGGTATCATTGGTATAAATTACACGAGCAACATCTATAAATTGTGTAGCCAATAAACGAGTATCTACCGGTATGATTTGCATGAGATGAAATTAACGGAATTAATGCAATTGCAACGAAGTGATATCTGTAATGGTCCAATGAAATTGTACCAAACAGCTATTCAATCGGCATAATACTATAAAATTGTGGACTAAATTGTAATTCAAAATGGTATTATTTAGCAGCTTGTTGTTTTCTCAATCCTTCACTTGTAAGCGAGGATCCATCATGGCGGCATAAACAAGTATTTTATTTTAGTAGCCAATGGGATTTTTTTACTGACGTCTTTTTTTATAACCATCCACTCATGAAATATGAGTTTAAACGGATTGTTGCTTGGAGACAATGGCGTAGTAAGTCCAAACTTTACAGGTTCTTCTTCCAGCTCATCTTGAAAAGTACCAAACATTTTATCCCAAATAATCAAACACATCCCCATATTTTTATCTAGATAAGTAATGTTGCTGGCATGATGAACGCGATGATGGGCAGGGCTTACAAATATCCATTCAAACCATTTGGGCATTTTTTTTACATATTGGGTATGTACTAAAATGCCATAAGTTTGGGTAATGGCATACATAAAAATGATGTCTAATGGTTTAAAACCCAACATCGCAATTGGAATAAAATAGAAGAATCTATAAACAGGTTGTAATACAGAAGATCGAAAACCGGTAGTTAAATTAAAATCATCTGAGGAGTGGTGGGTTACATGAACAGCCCAAAATATTCTGCAAAAATGATCTACGCGATGCTCGATATAATAAGCGAGGTCTTCTAAAATAAAAAGTAAAAACCAATAAATGTAGATGTTTTCGATTTTTAAAAATGCATGTTGAAAGCTCCATGCAAATACAGAAAAGTAAAATAAGCCCCTCAAAAAAACATCCAAACTACCGTTCAATATAGTGAAAAGCAAATTTTCTAAAACACTTTTAACCGTATAAAATTTTCGATGTTGCCAATTGCTTAAAATTATTTCCAACCCAATTAAAACCGTGCATAATGGGATAGAAAACAATACAAATAGGGCCTCTTTTGATTCGTACATTTTTTTAAATCAACGTTGATGTTATTTTATTTCAAAAAATCTTAAACAGACATGATTTCTTTTTCTTTGGCTACAAGATGTTTTTCAACAACAGAAATAAATTTATCTGTTGTTGCTTGCACAGATATTTCAGCTGATTTGCATTCGTCTTCGCTAACACCGTCTTTTTCTAAT
>CANKLV010000072.1 GCA_947483415.1 Chitinophagaceae bacterium | reverse complement strand
CAGAATCTGATTTCAGATTGCCAACAGAAGCACAATGGGAATATGCAGCAAGAGGTGGTAGATCTCAAGTGCAATTTCCATGGGGCGGACCATATTTAAGAAATAAAAAAGGTTGTTTATTGGCGAACTTTAAACCTGGTCGTGGAAATTATCCTGAAGATGGTGGTTTTTACACGGTTAGAGCAGATGCTTATTGGCCAAACGATTATGGTTTATATAACATGGCAGGTAATGTTGCAGAATGGACATCATCTTTATATTATGAAGGTGGATACAATTTTCAACATGATATGAATCCAGACATTCGTTGGAACGCAAAAGATTCAGATCCTCCAAGAATGAAACGTAAAGTATTACGTGGAGGTAGTTGGAAAGATGTTGGTCATTATTTGGAAACAAGTACAAGATGTTACGAATATCAAGACACTGCAAAATCTTATATAGGTTTCCGTTGTGTAATTGATTTACCAACTCAACCGATAAGACGTAGATAATAATTTTATCCGAAAATTTATTTTATAAATTGTTTAACTTGATATAATTCAAGCTAAGCGTATATTACACAAAATATTCAACTTTTTTTCAAACATAAAATCTAAAATCAAAAAAATGTCATCAGTTAAAATTCACCCGAAAACAAGTAAATGGTTAGATGTTGCAGTATCATTAGCAGCTGCTGTAGTTATCTTTGGAGCATTACAAAAAATTCTTCACACGCCAATTGCGGATTTATTTCTACAGATTGGATTGTACGCTGAAGCAGCAATTTTTGCTCTTTATGGTGTTATTTATATTATTTCGGAAATTGATTATTCTGGTCATGATGCAACTGCAAAAAAAGATGCTAAATCAGCTAATCCATTAGATGCTATGGATAAAATGATGAAAGATGCAGATATTACACCAGCTAATCTTAAAAAATTAAGCGAAGGTTTCCAAAAATTAGAAACTTCTGTTGCAGGTATTGCTGATGTAAGTGATATAGTAAAATCAACAAGTGATTTTGGTGCAAAAACTAAAGAAGCTACTACTGCAATTGGATCAATGTCAGCAGCATTTAGTGCAAGTGCTACTACAATGGGTTCATTCAATAATGCAGCTGAAAGTGCTAAAGGTTTCCATGAGCAAGTACAAGTTCTAACTAAAAACTTAGGTTCTTTAAATACAATTTATGAATTGGAATTAAAAGAAAGCAACAATCACTTAAAAGCATTGAATACGTTCTATGGTAAATTGGCTGAAGCAAGTAGTGCAATGACAAGTAGCGTAGATGATGCAAATAAAGTGAAAGATCAAATTTCAAACTTAGCAGTAAACTTAAGCAAATTGAATTCTGTTTATGGTAACATGCTTACTGCAATGCAAGTAAAATAATTAACGCATTTTACTTAAATAATTTAGTTCCAAACAATATTTTTAAAAAATTAATATAATAAGTTATGGCTTTACCCGCAGAGCCCCGGCAGAAGATGATCAACCTCATGTACTTGGTGTTAACAGCACTATTGGCATTGAACGTTTCATCCGAAATTTTAAACGCATTTGAAGTTGTAGATAAAAGTTTGATGACTTCTAGTAACAATATTACAACTGCAAACCAAACATTGTACACTTCATTGGAGTCTAAATTAAAAGATCCAATGACGGCAGAAAAAGCAAAGCCTTGGAATGAAAAAGCTGAACAAGCTAAAAAACTTTCCGCTGAAATAGATGTATACATCAATCAGCTTAAGTTAGATTTAAAAGCTGAAGCAGGTGTTAAAATGGTAGAAAAAGATGGCAAACAAGTTGAAGAGTTTAAAAAAGATGATTTAGAAGCAGCTACACGTCTTTTCGGAAACGAAAAAGGTGGAAAAAACAAAGGTCCCGAATTTGAAGCTAAACTTAAAGAATTCAGAAAAAAAATGTTAGGCATTGATCCTTCTATCGCTAAGGAGTTTGAGAAAACCTTTCCTGTTGATGCTGAATATAAAACAATGGGCGTAGACGGTAAAGAAAAAGATTTCACCTTTGCTTATTTTCATATGACACCTACCGTAGCGGCACTTACACTATTAAGTAAGTTTCAAAACAACGTGAAAAATGCTGAAAATCAAGTGGTTACCTATTGTCACAATCAAGTTGGTGCAGTGAAAGTAGTTTACGATCAATTTGCTGCATTGGTAGGACAAAGTTCTAACTATGTAATGCCTGGCGAAGAAGTAGAAATCACTGCTGGTGTTGGTGCTTACAGTAAAGCAGCTCAACCCAAAATAACAATTAATGGATCAGCAATGGCTTTAGCAGAAGACGGAAGAGCTAGCTCTAAATTTGTAGCAAGCGGTTCTGGTTCAAGGTCTGTTCCTGTAATTGTAACGTATACCAAACCTGATGGAACGGTAGAAACAAAATCATTTGATGTAAAATATACAGTTGGTACACCAGGTGGAGCTGCTGTAATGCCTGATAAAATGAACGTATTTTATATCGGTGTTGACAATCCTATCACTATTGGTTCTCCAACAGGTTGGGATAAAACCCAAGTATCTATGACCGGTGGAACTATATCTGGCAACGGTTCAAATAGAGTAGTAAGGGTATCTGCTTTAGGAAAAGCTAGCATTACTGTAAATGCGGATAAAAAAGCGACAACATTTGAATTTAGATGTAAAAAAATTCCAGATCCAATTTTTAAAGTTGCTTCTGGTAAAGCTAGAATGCCTTCTGTAGAATTTAAAAGTCAATCTTTCTGCCGTGCAGATTTAGAAAACTTCGATTTTGATTTGAAATTTAATGTAGTTAGCGCAACTGTATATTTTTCTGGAGCTAATTTCCCTAATCCTGCTGTAGGTCAGTTACAAGGAAATAATTTCTCGTCTTTAAGTTCTTATGTTCAAAGATGTGGTCCAGGCTCTTCTATCACATTTGATAACATTAAAGTTCAAGGACCAGATGGCGTGAGATCTATTGATGCAAAATCGATAACACTATATTAATCGATTAATTCTATTGAATAGTAATAAATACCAAAAGTTTTACCATTTTTAATTAATGTAAAAACTAAAAATTAATTATGAAAATCAACATCTTAAAGTACTTATTTTTAGCAGTTATCTTTGTTGGCATTGCCGACGTTGCTGACGCGCAAAAAAAGAAAAAATCGTCTTCAAAAAGAACAACTCCCAAAAAGACGAATGCTAAAATTCAAAGTACTACGCCTACAGAGGATCCTGTAGTAGCAGAAGCGCCAAAAGCTGTTGTGGCAGAAGAGAAACCAAGCGATAGCTTGCCAGTTAAAATGCCAAAAAAGTCTTTACGCCCTGATGAAGCTGTTGAGACTTCGGTTTTAAGAGAAAGATCGCCACTTGCTTATGAGCATTTAAGAGCAGATGATGCTGTTTACCGTCATAGAATTTGGAGAGAAATTGATACTAGAGAAAAAATGAATCAAACGTTTACTTATTCTGCTGATGCTGATAATGGTAATCAACGTTTTATTTCAATTTTATTTCAAGCTTTACAAGATAGTACAAAACAAATCACTGCATTTAACAATGTAGATGATCGTTTTACCACTCCAATGACTAAAGCTGAATTGGTTAAGGCAATTGTAGGAGATCCCGTTGATGTTCCCGTCTACAATGATGCTGGTGAATTAACTGGAACGACAAAGAAAAATAATGACATCAATTTAGACTCATTTTATCGCTTTCAAATAAAAGAAGAGGTAATCTTTGATAAAGAAAGTTCTAGATTATTTTGGAGAATTCTTGGCATCGCTCCAGTAAAAAATGTAGTTACCTCTAGTGGAATTGACTTAGGTCCTGCTCCATTATTCTGGTTGTATTATCCTGATTTACGCCCTGTTTTTGCAACATATGAAGTATACAATGGAAAAAATTTTGGTGGTAGAATGAGCTGGGAAGAATTATTTGAAAGTAGAATGTTCTCTGGTAGAATTATCAAAAGTTCAATGGATAATCCGAAAGACTTGGATATTAAAAATTATCCTGGTTTAAAAGAAAATACTTTACATCAACTTTTTGAAGGTGAATCTATAAAAGAGAAAATATTTACTTACGAACAAGATCAATGGAGTTACTAATTCCAAAAAATAATTTTATTAAAAAAGCCTTTTCGAAAGAAAAGGCTTTTTTATTGGTGTAAACTTTTGAAAACCAATTCCGATTTTGATTTGCCAATAAGTTCAACTAGTTCATCAAGATTTAATTGCTTTATTTTCTTAACCGATTTAAACTTTTTAAGTAACATTTCAGCAGTAGCTGATCCTATTCCATTTATTTTTTCTAACTCGTTTTCAATAGCCGCATTGCTTCTTTTTTGGCGATGATGCGTTATGCCAAATCTATGTACTTCATCCCTAATTCTTCGGATTAATTTTAAGCTTTCACTTGCCCAAGGAAGTTCAATAGATTCGGAATCTCCAACAAAGAATATTTCCTCTTTATTTTTTGCCAAACCCACAAAAGTAATTTTACCCACTAATCCTAGTTCTACAATGCTTTCCATAGCAGCATTTAATTGCCCTTTTCCGCCGTCAATTATCACAAGGTTAGGAAGTTGTTTATTTTCATCAACTAGCCGTTTATAACGCCTAAAAACAACTTCTTTCATAGATGCGAAATCATCAATACCTTCAACTGTTTTTATATTAAAATGTCGATAATCCCCTTTACTAGGTAAACCATTTTTAAAACAAACCATTGCAGCCACTGCATTTGTCCCATGTAAATTGGAATTATCAAAACATTCTACATGCAAAGGCAAGCTTTCTAAATTTAAATCATTTTGTAACTGATACAATATCGCTTCTACTTCATCGCTTGATTTTTCTTCAAGATGTAGCATTTTATTTCGCCTGATTTCATCTATAAAATAATCCACATTTTTTTGAGACAAATCAAGCAGCTTTTTCTTATCTCCAGCTTTTGGAATTGTAATTATAATATTTGCTTCAGGATAATGAATGGGAAATGGTAGAATCAATTCCTTTGCTTCGCTTTTAAAAGATTGTCGCAATTGCGCAATAGCAAAAGTTAGAATCTCAGAAGGTGACTCTTCTAATTTTTTTTCTATCGTAATCGTTTTGGTTCTATAAATACTGCCATCATTAACCGCTAAATAATTTACATAGGCCACATTGCCTTCTTCTAAAATGGTAAACACATCTATTGTTCCTGTTTTGGTATTTACTACTGTTGACTTGGCTTTAAACGTATGTAGGTTATCAATTTTCTGTTGAATGATTGCGGCTTTCTCAAACTCTAATAATTCAATATGCTGTTTTTGTAATTCTTTTAGATGCTGCATTAAAGGACTTAAATTCCCTTTTAACATGGCTTTCAATCGATCAAGACCTTCATCGTATTCGGCTTTTGTTTGTAACGATTCACAAGGTCCTTTACAATTTCCAAGATGATATTCAAGACAAACTTTGAACTTTTTCTTTTCAATATTTACTTGATTTAAATTTAATTTGCAGGTTCGTAAAGGAAAAAATATTTTTATAAAATCGAGCATTTCTCTCACATTGGCAATAGACGTATATGGCCCAAAGTAGAAGTCGTTATTTTTATAAATTTTTCGTGTAAAAAAAACACGCGGAAAGTTTTCATTTTTTATTACTAGATGAGGGTATGTTTTATCATCTTTTAAATTGATGTTGTATTGAGGGAGATATTCTTTTATCAATGAGTTTTCTAAAAAAAATGCATCGGCTTCATTGTCTACAATAGTGTATTCAATTCTACATATTTTTTTTACAAGCTCAATTGTTTTTTGATTTGGAATGTTTTTATTGAAATAACTGCTGATTCTTTTTTTTAGATGCTTTGCTTTTCCAACATAGATAAGCACTTCGTTTTTATCAAAGTATTTATATATCCCAGGCAAACAAGGAATTCCAGAGGAGATTTCTACATATTCAGTTTTTGTCATAGGGGATTAATAATTCCAAATAAATGTTTTCTCTTCAACTATTGATGAACTTTGATTGTTTATGATTACAACTTTTGCAAATGATTTTGGTATCCAAGTAAGTTGTGCAATGGTAGAATCAGAAATACTTTTCATCAAAAATATTCGATCTACTTTTTGTGTTTCAGGATTGATATATACATCCCATTTTCTCCAAGATGTTTTTTCAAAATAATCTTTTTGTACATCATAACTTAATGTAAAAGATTCAATGCTTTCGTCGTAAAATTTAGTTTCTTTTACCAATTCACTTAATCCAGCAGAATCAATCATTGGTATTAAAAAATCTGATAAACTTGAATCGATATCTTGAAGCTGTAAAAATGAACTATCTGAATTGCCATTTTTTACATAAACATATTTTGGACTAATTCCTTGATGTTTTATTGTTTCAATATCTCCCAATAAATAATTTCCAACTGGGAAAAAACTTGCATCAGATTCAGAATTGTCTGCTGTTGATTTGTTTGATTTTTTTTGTGCACAAGATGCGATTAGACAAACAAAAATCAATATAAAAGTGCAGTACCGCATTAAGTAAAATTAATTCTTTTGTGGTGCAAGATGTATGTTTAATCCTACAATTTTTTTGAAATACCAATTTTAAGTCCAAATTGATATAAACGTTCATATTGTTGGTATGCATTTTTATACGTGGATAAAAATTGATACCTGATTTGTGGTCCAACATTTAATTCAATATTGTTTTTTAAATCATAATTTATAAACGTTTCTATGCTGGAATTTACGTTCCATTCGCGCATCATCGACTGTTGGTATACTTGGTTATTTAATTCGGTAAAAACTGATTGGTCGTTGTTTACAAATAAATAACTGGGTTGAATGGTTGCACCGGCATACCATTTCAATTTATTATGACTCATAATTTCAAATTCCGTTCCAATTGGAATGGAAACTTGGTAGGTACTGTTTTTGAAAATATTCGATGTGTTGTTGAATTTTTTGTTAACCAACGCAACTGAATTGTACATATTTGCTGCTTCAGATTTATCGTTATTATTGCTAGCGATATTATTTTCCAATTGACTGAAATTCAATTGCATACCAGCTTTTATACGAATGTGTTTAGATACATTCATTATAATGGCACCACCTGCTTCGAAATTTACATGCATATTTGCATTATTGTTATCTATAGGATTTTGTACATTTTGATGGTTTGTATAACGATAATCCATTGAAGGTGTTGCGTAAATCTCGTATGAAAATTGGCTTCTTTTTTCATTGGCCTTTACAACATTAATTTCTCTTTTATCAAAATCTTTATGGTGAATTAAATAAGTAAAATGCTGTCCTATATTTTTAATCAATTCAAATTCTTCCAACTCACTTTTTATTTTATTTTCTTGCGATGTCAAACAAATTTCTGGTGTAGAAATCATATTAGATTCTATATTGTCATCTAAAATTGGAGGTTCAGAAAAACTGGTTTTTATAAAACGAGGGTTTGGTGAAACCTTAACAAAATCATATTTAGGATTAGTTGTTTTTGTTTGATGATCAGTAAAAGCATTATTATTTTTCTTGTCTTTAATTTTAGGAATTTGATGCGATGTATCAACCATTAATTTTGAATGATTGTTTTTATTAGTACCCAAAAAACAAAGTATAAAGAAAAACACAATTGCGGTGCTAACAGAAGGCCAATTGCTATCCGGATGCATTTTATTGAATATACTATTCCATACGCGAGCAGAGGGTTGCATCTTAAAATTTTCTGTAGAAGATTTTAAAAATGTTTCAAATTGATCTGTTGAAAAATCTTTCATCATGCCAATTCTTTTTTAGATTGTTCTAAAATGCCGTTTTTTATCAGCACCAATTCGAGCATTGATTTTGCTCTAAAATATTGACTCCTGCTCGAGCTTTCTTGAATATCCAATAGCGCGCCAATTTCTTTATGTGAATATCCTTCAATGGCATAAAGGTTTAAAACAGTACGATATCCAATCGGCAGTAAACGTATACATTCTACAATTTGTTTGGATTGAATAATTGAAGGGATGTTTTTTTCTAAACTATGTAAATTTTCTGCAAGTGAAATGTCTAAACAATCCGAAAATCGTTTGTTTTTTTTAAGCACATTAATACAAGTGTTAACAATGATTCTTCTAATCCATCCTTCAAAAGAACCAGAATTTTGGTATTGATGCAACTGTGAGAATACTTTTATAAATCCTTCTTGTAGCATGTCTTCTGCATCCATTTTACTTTTAGCAAAACGATAGCAAACACCCAACATTTTCGGACTGTAATTTTGATACAAAAGCTCCTGAGCAGCAGCATTATTTTTTTTACTGCCGTCAAGTAATTCCTCTTCTGTCATGGAAAAATTATTTTATTAAATGTAAGGATAAAATTTGGAAAAAGAGCTTGGGAGGTT
>CANKLV010000071.1 GCA_947483415.1 Chitinophagaceae bacterium | reverse complement strand
TATTTGAATGGCATTGAAATTAGCGTATTTGTGCTTACAGATGGTAAAGATTTTTTAATACTTCCCGAAGCAAAAGATTACAAAAGAATAGGCGAAGGCGATACCGGATTAAATACAGGCGGCATGGGCGCGGTTAGTCCTATCCCATTTTTTGATGCAGCATTAAAAGAAAAAATAACAAAACAAATTATCGAACCCACCATCAAAGGATTTAAAAACGATGAAATGATTTATCATGGTTTTATATTTTTAGGATTGATGATAGATAACGGTAACCCGTACATGATAGAATACAATTGCAGAATGGGCGATCCAGAAACAGAAGTGGTTATCCCAAGAATTAAATCTGATTTTGTAGCCATTTTAAAGGCTGTTGGAGAAGGTAAACTTGGTACGATGTCATTAGCAACAGATGAAAGAGCAGCAGCTACAACCATTATGGTTAGTGGGGGTTATCCAGGTAACTATGAAACTGGAAAAAAGATATATGGATTAACAGAAGCAATCCATGAAAATGGAATCATCTTTCATTCGGGCACAAAAATGAATGATGAAGATACCGTAACTAATGGAGGCAGAGTTCTTGCAATAACATCTTATGGAAATAGCATTCAAAACGCTACAAAAAACACGCTTCAACAATTAAATAAAATCACTTTTGAAGGGGTGTATTTTAGAAAAGATATTGGCTACGAATTTGAATAAACAATCCATAATACTTCATTAAAAAACTAACAATTTTAGCAAAGCAAAATCAATGTAAATAAATCATTGAAAATACTTTGAAAATAAATTGTTTGTCGTTGATTATTCCAATAAATTACATCAACTTTGTATGAGTACGAATTTTAGACTACCGACCGAATATCTGTAATGAGTTATTTAAGTTAATCCAAACATCAATTAGGTCGGTACTATACATTTTCAATTCGGAATGAGTTTAATTATTTTTAGTATAAGTTGTATTAATTTAAAATATGGGTATTTTCAATTTTTTTATGCAGGAAATTGCTATTGATTTAGGAACCGCAAACACATTAATTATCCATAATGATGAAGTCGTTGTAAACGAACCTTCTATTGTTGCTTTAGATAGAAACAATCCCAAATTATTATTGGCTGTGGGCAAAAAAGCCCTATTGATGCATGAAAAAACGCATGAAAGTATCCGTACGGTTCGTCCGCTACGTGATGGTGTAATTGCCGATTTCAACGCTGCCGAATTAATGATTCGCGAATTGATTAAATTGGTTTATCCTAAAAAGCCATTGTTTGCACCAAGTTGGAGAATGATGATTTGTATCCCAAGTAGCATTACTGAAGTTGAAAAAAGAGCGGTTAGAGATAGTGCGGAACAAGCGGGTGCAAAAGAAGTATATTTAATTCATGAACCTATGGCAGCTGCTTTAGGTATTGGTATAGATGTAGAAGAACCTGTTGGTAACATGATTATTGATATTGGTGGTGGTACAACTGGCATCACCGTAATTGCACTTGCAGGTATCGTTTGTGATCAAAGTATACGTATTGCAGGTGATGAATTTACTGCTGATATAAAGGAAGCATTGCGCAGATACCATAGCTTACTTATTGGCGAACGTACTGCAGAACAAATCAAAATTCAAGTGGGTTCTGCAATGAAAGAATTAGAAAATCCTCCAGATGATATTCCTGTAAATGGAAGAGATTTGGTTACCGGAATACCAAAACAAGTTATGGTGAGCTATCAGGAAGTAGCTGAAGCATTAGATAAAAGCATCTTCAAAATTGAAGAAGCTATTTTACAAGCTTTAGAAACCACTCCTCCCGAATTGGCAGCCGATATTTATAGAAGAGGTTTATACATTACAGGCGGTGGTTCTTTACTTCGCGGTTTAGATAAGCGCTTGCAAAACAAAATAAAACTTCCCGTTCATATCGCAGACGACCCGTTGAAAAGTGTGGTAAGAGGTACCGGCATTGCTTTGAAAAATTATGATCGTTTCCCTTTTGTAATGAGATAAAGCAACGAACTAATACGTTTGATGCAAATAAAATGATTGCAATTTTCTAAACAAGAAGTAGCCGTTGAGAAATATATTTCTTTTCATACGAACACATTTTAATTTATTATTCTTCCTGTTTTTGCAGGTAATATCAATATATTTCATTGTTAATTATAGCAAATACCACCAAGCCGCTTTTGGCAATATTACCAATAACTTCACTGGAAAAATAAATACTAAATACAATAACGTTCAGCAGTATTTTCACCTCAAGCAAACAAACGACTCTTTAATAAAAGCAAATGAGTTGCTTTATAATAAGCTTTCTTCAAATTTTGAAATTGCAGACACCGCGAAAAAAATAGTAACGGATACAGTAATGGTTGACTCCATTAAGCAATATAGAAAAATCAGATATATTTCTGCAAAAGTAATCTCGAATTCAATTACCCTACAAAGTAATTATTTGGTGCTAAATAAGGGAATGAATGATGGTTTAAAAATAGGCATGGGCGTAGTTGATCCTAATAACGCTGTGGTAGGTATTATTACTGAAGTTGATGAAAAATATGCTGTTGTAATGAGCTTACTTCATAAAGACAGTCATATAAGTGGGAAATTAGGAAAAGGTGAAGAAACAGGAACATTAAATTGGGATGGCTATATGGTGAATTATATCACCTTAACCGGCATTCCTAAAAGTGCTAAAATAGCAAAAGGCGATTCCATCATTAGCAGCGGATTTAGTACGGCTTTGCCAAAAGGATTGAAAGTAGGATATGTAGATGCCATATCTAAAGAAACCAGCACCAATCTTTTTAAAATAAAATTTAAAACTGCCGCTAATTTTTATAATATTCAATATGTTTATGTGATTGAAAATGTAGACCAGGAAGGTGTGAAAAAGATGATGGACAAAATAAAAAAACAGCCCTAATAAAATGATATGAGTGTCCTTGTAAAAAATATTTTTCGTTTTATTTTATTGATGTTAATTCAAGTTTTCGTTTTGGATAAAATACGCTTGCATCAGATGATTACGCCTTATATCTACATCATTTTTATGCTTTGGCTTCCTTTCAAAACCAACAGAACTGTTTTATTAATTCTTGGGTTTATTTTAGGATTTACACTAGATAGCTTTAGGCACCATCCTGGATTTCACACAGCAGCATGTGTACTCATGGCATATTGCAGGCCTTTTTTAATCAATTTATTAATCCCTCAGGAAGGGGCAGAAACCAACTATGAAGAACCTTCATTCAAAAGCATGGGTGGCCCACTTCCTTATTTAATTTATGCTGGTACTTTAATTTTTTTACATAATTTTTGGTTGTTTTTACTTGAAGCATGGCAGTTTGCAGATGGTTTATATTTTTTATTGAAAACGTTGGCTTCTACTGCTATTTGCATTTTAATGATTTTAATTACAGAATTGCTTTTTTCTAGGAATCAGAAATTTAAAACAAATACAATTTAAAATCTACTAATAATTGGCAACAACCGTACTTTTGTGCTATACGCATAGTAAAAAAATAAACCAATATTAAAGTGCCTGTTTATAACGAATCCAGAAAATATACCATCAGGCTGATTTTTATTTCACTAATTGTAATTATTATTTTACGATTATTTACCCTTCAAATTTTATCGTCTAAGTATAAAAATTTGGCCGAGGATCAAGGCATGTTTAGAAAAGTGGTTTATCCCGATCGTGGAATTGTTTTCGACCGTAAAAAAAATGCCATTTTACAAAATACCAATATCTCAGATTTAATGGTTACGCCAAATAAATTAAGAGGTATTGACACCATGTCGCTTTGTAAAATTTTGGATATTGATACCTCACAATTCAGAAAAAGAATTATAGAATTGATTATTAAAAATGGAAGGTCGAGGCCATCAATTTTTGAGCCTTTGTTGAGTGAAGAAAAAATGGCAAAGCTCAACGAATCTATGTTTAAATTTACCCCCGCATTTTATTTACAAGACCGTTCGGTGCGCACATTCCCCTACAATTCAGCAGCTAACGTTTTAGGTTACACGGCAGAAGTAGATACTAATTTTTTAAAAAAACATCCCGACGAAGGTTATGTTGCTGGTGATTATGCCGGCATGACGGGTATTGAACGCAGTTATGAAAAAGTGTTGATGGGACAGCGAGGTATTGAGTATTGGAAACGAGATAATAAAAACAGATTAACCGAAAGACTTGAAAAAGGAATTTACGATACCCTTTCCATTGCAGGTCAAAATTTATACACTTCGTTAGATATTGAGCTACAAGAATTGGGTGAAAAATTAATGCTAAATAAGCTAGGCGCAATTGTAGCCATCGACCCAAAAACTGGCGGCATTCTTGCCATGGTAAGCGCCCCAACTTATAATCCAAACTATCTTACTGGCAGTGAGCGCAGAAAAAGATTTTCCGAACTATTTTTAAACCCTGCTTTGCCGCTACTAAACAGGTCCGTTAGTGCTTCTTATTCGCCCGGTTCTACTTTTAAAACACTTCAGGCTTTAATAGGTTTGCATGAAGGCGTTATCGAAACTAATACTCGATTTTCTTGTTCGGGCGCATTTTATGGATGTGGTAGCGCTAAACCAATGCGTTGTTTAGATGTGGGCACTTTCGACTTAAGAAATGCGATTACCATTTCGGATAATACCTACTTTGCCAATGTGATGCAGCGCGTAATTAATAACCCAAAATACCCAAGTGTTGATAGCGCATTGAGCAAATGGGATAATTATATGTATGGATTTGGCTTGGGTAGAAAATTGGGGGTTGATGTACCATCAGAAAAAACAGGAAACATACCTACACCAACATACTATGATAAAGTTTACGGAAAAGGAAAATGGAATTTCTGCACGTTCCGCTCCATCAGTATCGGACAAGGAGAAGTAGACGTTACACCATTGCAGGTTGCCAATGAAATGGCATACATTGCGAATAAAGGTTGGTATTACACTCCGCATGTGGTAGACTCTATGGATGGGGGTGATAAATACAACTTACTAGGCAAATTTAAAAATAAAAACATTCCAACTTATATCCCTGATAGTATTTTTGAAGCCGTTCATGATGGCATGCAAGGTGTAGTTGATCGTGGAACTGGGGCAGGCGCTAAAGTAAAAGACATAGCAATTTGCGGTAAAACAGGTACCGTTGAAAATTATTTTAGGGGAGTAAAACAACAAAATCACTCTTTTTTCTGTGGGTTTGCACCAAGAGATAATCCCAAAATCGCCATCATGTGTGTGGTTGAAAATAGTGGAAGATTTGGTGGAACTTATGCTGCGCCTATTGTTGGTTTAATGATTGAAAAATACCTAAAAGATTCTATTACCGAAAAGCCGCGTTTAGAAAGAATTGAGCAACTTAGCAAATTGAATCTAATGCCGCCAAGAATTGCCATTGAATTGCGCAAACAAGATTCGATGCGACATTCCAGGGATTCTACTTATTTACTTGCAAAAGGATTCTTAAAAAAAATTAGAGACACCACAGGTATTGATGAAGATCAAATAGATAAAAATGAACTTGATAAAGAGAAAAAAGATAAGCCTGTAAAAAAAGAACCATTATCCGATTCTACTTCGTCAAAGTCCGATGCTATATTGCCTAAAGAGAAACCAAAGCCTGATACGAAAAAGAATAAAGACAAAACAAAACCTGATACGAAAAAAAATAAACAAAAATCAAAACCTGATACAAAAAAAAATAAACAAAAATAAAAATGTATCAAAAAAAACAAACCATAGCTACCGATAAAGATTGGATAACAATTTGGTTATTTACCATAATTGCATTCATTGGTTTGGTTTGTATTTTTTCGGTTGAATTTAGAAGCAACGATGATTTCTTTAAAAGCTTATTTGCGTTTAATAAAAACTACAGTAAACAGTTTTTTTATTTAATCCTGTGTTTTATAATTGCCACATTCATTTTGCTTATGGATAGTAAAATATTTACGGCAACACCCAATATTTTATATGTAGTTGGCATATTATTAATGATTTTAACTTTTATTGTGGGTAAAACAGTAAATGGCTCCAGAAGTTGGATTCCATTAGGTTTCATGAATTTACAACCCGTAGAAACTTGCAAAATATTTGTATCGTTGGCTTTAGCAAAATACTTATCTAGGCCAGAAACGGATTTTGAAAAAACAAAATCTCAGCTCATCGCTTCCGGAATTTGTTTTCTACCAATAATTTTTTCCCTGCTTCAAAATGAAACGGGTTTAGCATTGGTGTATTTTACATTTTTACTACCCATGTATCGCGAAGGATTTCCACCAATTTATTTGATTTTAGGTGTTTCACTTGGTGTGCTTTTAATTCTTACACTTCTATTGCCTACGTTGTATTTATTAATTGGATTAACAGTATTAGCATTTCTATCTTTCTATTTTTTACGACTAAAAATAAAACGAAACCGATCTATTATTATGTTCATTTTTATAGCTTGGGGCGTAAGTGCTGTGTTTGTTGGATTAGCAGTGCCATTTATTTTTAAAAATATATTCCAAAAATATCAGGCAGATCGTATTTTTAGTATGGTGGGAAGAGATAATCCGTATGTAACAGCAGACACCACGAATTTATTATCTCCCGAAATTCAATCGGCAAATAAAAAAATCAAAAAAGATACCGAGAACTACAATGTAAAACAATCTAAAATTGCCATCGGATCTGGAGGGTTATTTGGAAAAGGATTTTTAAAAGGTACGCAAACACAAGGTGATTTTGTACCAGAACAGCATACCGATTTTATATTCACATCGCTTGGAGAGAATTTTGGCTTTGTGGGATGTACCATTCTTATGTTGCTCTACCTAGCCTTGCTTCTTCGTATCGTATTAATTGCCGAACGACAGCGAAGCACGTTTAGTAGGGTTTACGCTTACTCTGTCGCCGCAATCATTTTCTTTCATGTGGCCATAAATATTTGCATGACCATCGGATTGGCGCCAGTAATTGGAATTACCCTACCTATGATGAGTTATGGCGGATCATCTTTAATTACTTTTACTGTGCTTATATTTATTTTAGTAAAACTTGATTCCGACAGACAAATGGTACTTCGTTAATTTTTTAAAAAAATATTTTTCCGTTTATGCATTATTACTTTAGAATGCATCAGGGGTGAAATCAAAAATTTATTTTTATGAAAAAAATACAACTCGTTATTGCAATTTTTTTAGCTGCAACATCTTTTGCGCAAAAAAAAGACACCATCAATACCAACGCCAATTTGGTTAAAGCAACCGTTTACTACGGCTTTGGTGCTGATTTAAATCACAATGCAAAACCAATTTTAGTTAAAGGATTACAAGAAGTTATTATTGACAATGTAGCACTAACTCCAGATATTAATACCTTTCAAATTTCTTGTCCTGAAAATATGACCATTCTCTCTTACAAACACCGCATTTACCAAAAGCCACCAGTTATCAAACCTAATCCAAATGAATCAAAAGCATTAGACTCAATAAAAAAATTAGAAAAATCAGTAGTGGTTTTCAATAACGAACTCAACATAAGCGAGGATGCTATAAAACGATTGACAAATCTTATAGAAATCAATGTTAACGCTAAAGAGAAAAACAACCTTCAAAGCGAGGATTTAATTAAAATTGCAAATTACTATACCGAAAAAATCAGCTTCAACAAACAACGGGTATTTTCTTTAAACTTGAAAAGAGATTCTTGCAATCAAAAAATTGAAGAAATCAGAAACCGATTAAATGAATTCAATGCTCAAATAGATGTATTAGATCCGCCAAAACAAATTGGTCAAATTATTTTACAGGTAATGTCTAATCAATCAGGAATTGCCAATATTGACTTTAATTATTTCACCGCAAATGCAGGATGGACGCCATCTTACGACCTAAGAATAAAGTCTTTAGACAACAGTTTTAAAATTGTCTACAAAGGACTTGTATTTCAAACCACCGGTTTAAACTGGAATGGCGTTAAATTAAACCTGAGTACCAACAATCCCAATCAAGGAAACAATATTCCAGAGTTAACCCCAACTTTTCTTCAATTGTTTAACCCAATTGTAGCCTACAACAATGTGCAAATGAGATCTGTAAATGCAATGGCGGCACCTGTAATGCAGCAAGACGATGTAATGGTAAGTGGCTACGCTGATAAAAAAATGGTTAAAGATGTAAAAAAAGAAACCGTTGCAGATTATGTTACCCTTAAAGAAAGTCAGCTGAATACCAACTTCGAAATCAATTTGCCTTATGATATTCCTTGCGATGGAATTGGGTATAGCGTAAACATTAAAGAAGAAAATATCAACGTAACCTATCAACACACTGCCGTTCCTAAATTAGATAACGATGCATTTTTGATGGCAAGATTAAGCAGCTGGGATAGTTTAAATTTAATGCCCGGTGAAGCAAACGTAATTATGGATAATGTTTTTCT
>CANKLV010000070.1 GCA_947483415.1 Chitinophagaceae bacterium | reverse complement strand
TTTTGAACATTTTCTTGACACGAAGTTTTTTTATAAAACAAAATAGCTAATTTATGAAAAATACTTCCGGCTTCCCCCTTGGGGGATAGAGGGGGCTCTCTTATGACGAAATGCTTGCAGCATTTTTTTGACACGAAGACTCGAAGGCGCTAAGGCACGAAATAGAAAATGAAATTTATCATAGATAAGTAAATATGATACAAAAACAAAGCCAACCAATAGGTCGGTTTGTTTATGTAGTAATTAATTACATTGTGCAATTTGCTTCTGTGAATGTGGAAGATTTGAACATTATGTCTTTATAGAAATGAGAAACAGAACGGGAGCGAAGAAAAAAGTCAGAACTTCATGATCGCTCTAGCTTTCAATCTCGTTCTGACTTTTGGTGCCCACGAAAGGAATCGAACCTTCACACCCTTGCGAATGGCAGATTTTGAGTCTGCTGCGTCTACCAATTCCGCCACATGGGCAACTTTTTATCTAACCCATTTGAATACTAAATCTTCAAATGGAGCACAATATTACATTAATCAGTCAATCTATCCAAAATCCTTTTTAAGTATTTTTTCTTGTAATAAAATTCCTTAATTTTCAATAACTCATGATCTGAAAACTCCGTAGCATTTTTTTGCATAAAAAACCTAATTTCTCCATCCAAGTTATGTCGGATTTGCTCAAGGGCTGATGCCTCAAAATCACCTTCATCTATCTGTTCATTCACTTCCATCATTTCCATCAAAAATGAAGATGGCAATTGATATTTCTCATCTGTTGAAATCAAACCCTTTATCTCTAAAAAATATCCTATAGTTTTTACATCATCTTTAAACACAGCAAATGCTTTATTGATAAGCGATGACATTTCAAGTGATTGAGATTGCTCATTTTCATCAGATAATGAATAATTATCCGGATGGTATTTTTTCTGTAATTGCAAGTATTTTTTCGACAACAAAGATTTTTCTATGATTGGCGAAATATTAAATTCAAAAAGTTCAAAATAATTCATTTTTCAAAGTTAGGCATCCCAAAATTCATTTTAAAATGTAAATTGCCCCCAAATAAAAACCAATGCTAAAATTCGGACTAATTAAAGAAGGAAAAATCCCTTCTGATAATAGGGTTGCGCTTACGCCTGCCCAATGCAAATTCATCAACAAAACTCAAGAAGGTATTGAGGTATACGTTCAAAAGTCAAACGACCGATGTTATTCGGATAAAGAATATATTTCTGCCGGAATTGAAGTAAAAGATGATGTTAGCGATTGCGATATTTTGTTGGGCATCAAAGAAGTTCCTTTAGAAATGCTGATACCAAATAAAACCTATCTTTTCTTTTCTCATACCAAAAAATTACAGCCATATAATCAAAAACTAATCAAAGAAATCATCGCTAAAAAAATCACGTTAATTGATTACGAATGCCTCGAACACGAAGATGGTAAACGCATTATTGGTTTTGGATTTTTCGCTGGTGTTGTGGGTGCTCACAATGGTATTATGGCATACGGAAATAGAACCGGTGATTATACATTAGAAAAAATAAATTCAAGTAAAAGTTTTAATGATTTAATTCACACCTATTTCGGTTTAAAAATTCCCCCTATAAAAATAGCGGTAACAGGCAGTGGAAGGGTTGCACATGGTGTACTTGAAATCATGAATTTATTGGGCATTCATGAAGTAGAACCAGATGAATATCTAGAAAAAAAATTCTCCTACCCCGTTTATGTTCATCTAAAAGGTAGAGACTTTTATCTACATAAAGAAACCAACAATTACAACAGAACTGATTTTCACACAAACCCTGCAAATTACAAGTGCATTTTTGATCAATACATTCCGCATACTGATATTTTAATGAATGGCATTTATTGGGATCACGACATTCCTCGCTTGTTTGAAAAAGAGGCTATTAATCAACCTGACTTCAAAATCAAAACCATTGCTGATATTACAGACGACATGAATGGCTCAATCCCAATTAACTTGGGCGATTCCACAATCGAAAACCCTGTTTATGGTGTAGATAAATTAACCATGGAAAAAACAGCGCCATATTTACCAAATTCTATCGACATCATGGCTGTTGGAAATCTGCCGAACGAACTCCCAAGAGATGCGAGCAGATACTTTGGACAACAATTAATCAAACATGTTTTAAAAGACATCATTGATGGATATAGCACTATTATTGACAAAGCTACCATCATAAAAAATGGAGAACTCAATTCGCATTATGCGTATATGAGGGAGTATGTGGGTAGGGGTTAAAAATTTTCAACCCTTACAAGAGGTTTGAGAGGTTTAAAACGTTCAATACGTTCAAAAGGTTGGAAGCATGTGAGGGTTGAAGATTTTCAACCCTTACAGAAGGTTGGGGATTTTCGTCTGCCGATGTTGGTGTTTTCAACAATCATCAAAGTGGGGAAAAGATATTTCAAATGTTCAAGAGGTTCAATAGATTACAATAATCGTTTCGTTTACTAACTGCCTAATTTTCTTCGAAAAGTTATCAAGTATTTATTATCATAATCCAAAAAGAAATGCACAAACAACAAACAATAAACAACAAACATCTCAACCCTTTTATCTTCCTGCTCCAATAAAACGTTGTTTATAGTAACCTTCATTTAAATTGTTAATGACAACACCATGTTTGGTACTTGCGTGTACAAAATAACCATTAATCAAATAAACACCTACATGACTTACGCCGCCACGTGTATTAAAAAAAACCAAATCACCTTCTTTCATTTCTGATCGTTCGATTTTTTTACTCGCTCCATATTGATCTTTGGCCATTCTTGGCAATACCGATTTAAATACTGTTCTATGTAACATCCCAGTAAATCCGCTGCAATCTATCCCCCTATTTGATGTTCCTCCAAAATGATAAGGTGTACCCAACCATTTTTCTATAAATTGATATAATGAATCGTTAGTGAGTTTTTCAACTTCAATATTTAATACTTGCCCAAATTTAAAATTTCGGGAAGTACATAATTCAATGTTTTTTTCAGATGGGTTGATTGAAGTAGCAGTTGAAATGGTAATTAGGGGTTTGTTTTCTTCCAGAGATTTTAATGGATTGCCTACATTATTTTCGAAATTATTATTAGACTTTTCCTTTATTGGTTTTACAAATTCCATTTTTCTGTTAACCCCTTTTTGCACCAACTGAATATCCTCTATAAAATTAAGCTCATTAGTGTTGCGTTTTAAATTACTTGTCTGAGCATATCCTTGATGAGCAAAAAATACAATTAAAACGATAAAATATTTAAAACGCAGATTATTCATATAGATTACAAAATTATTTTAAAAAAGCTATATTTTTTGATATAATTTTTGGCAAGCACTATACTGATTATAAATTTAACCCATATTTGATATGACATTAAATCCAATATTTAAAACACGATTTTATTTTATACTTAATCATCCTCAACAAATATAAATTGTGGAAAAACTTAATGATTTAATTTACCAAACAAAACGATATTTGTTGTTTGCTTTTATATCTCAATTATGAAGTTTAGTCATTTACATGTTCACACCCAATATTCGCTTTTGGACGGAGCGGCATCTATTAAAAACCTGTACAAAAAGGCGATAACAGATGGTATGCCAGCGCTTGCGATTAGCGATCATGGCAATATGTTTGGCGCTTTTGAATTTGTAAAAGAAGCATATAATAATTTAGATGCCAATGGCAAACCTTTAGTAAAACCGGTTGTTGGCTGCGAGTTTTACATCACACAAGACAGAACGCGCAAAACATTTAGTAAAGAAGAAAAAGATCCTCGACACCATCAAATTTTATTGGCAAAAAATGAAATTGGTTATAAGAATTTAGTAAAGCTTACCTCCCTTGGTTATATAGAAGGCATGTACTCCAAATATCCAAGAATTGACAAACAACTTATTCATAAATACCACGAAGGCCTTATTGCTACTACATGCTGTCTTGGGGCCCTAGTACCACAAGCCATTTTAAAACACGGAGAAGAAGAAGGTGAAAATGAATTCAAATGGTGGCTAAATATTTTTCAAGATGATTATTATGTTGAAATTCAGCGGCATGGAATGGCTGAACAAGACAAAGTAAATCAGGTACTTTTAAAATTTGCAAAAAAATATAACGTAAAAGTAATTGCTAGCAATGATAGTCACTATGTAAATCAAAGTGATTTTAATGCGCATGATATTTTACTTTGCATCAACACCGGCGAAAAGCAAAGTACGCCTGCATTACGCGAGTTCTCTGATGATGATGTAATGACGAAAAACAAAAGATTCGCGTTTCCAAATGATCAGTTTTATTTTAAAACAACGGCGGAAATGACTGAGGTGTTTCACGACTTACCAGAAGCCATTGACAACACAAATGAGATCGTTGATAAAATTGATTTACTCGATTTAAAAAAAGATATCCTACTTCCAAACTTTGTTGTTCCAGCAAATTTCAAAACACAGGATGAATACTTAGCAAGCATTACATGGGCTGGCGCAAAAAATCGATATCAAATATTAACCCCAGAAGCAGAAGAGCGCATTCAATTTGAATTGGGCGTTATTGAAAAAATGGGATTCGCGGGTTACTTTTTAATTGTTAGTGATTTCATCCGAGCGGGAAGAGAAATCGGCGTATTTGTTGGGCCTGGTCGTGGTTCTGCAGCTGGTAGTGTTGTGGCTTATTGTATTGGCATCACCAACATCGACCCTATAAAATACAATTTACTATTTGAGCGTTTTTTAAATCCGGAGCGTAAATCAATGCCCGATATAGATACGGATTTTGATGATGAAGGTCGACAAAAAGTGATTGACTATGTAGTTCAGAAATACGGCAAAAATCAAGTGGCTCAAATCATTACTTACGGCACGATGGCTGCTAAAAGTAGTATTGCGGATGTGGCGCGGGTAATGGATTTGCCACTTGCAGAAAGTAGAGCAATAAGTAAGCTCGTTCCCGAAAAACCGGGCATTAATTTAAAGCGATTGCTTACCGCACCAATGACCATCAAAGATGCCAAACCTGGCGAAAAATCTTTAGAAGAAAAAGAGCAATTGGGCGCCGAAGATTTTGAATCGGTAAAAAAATTACGAGAGATTTATAACGGAAATGATTTACAAAGTCGGATATTAAAAGAAGCCGAAATCCTTGAAGGCTCAGTTCGAAATACAGGTATCCACGCAGCTGGTATCATTATCGCTCCTTGCGACCTTACCGATTTAATTCCAGTAGCTACATCCAAAGAATCCGACCTTTGGCTTACACAAATTGAAGGCAACACCATTGAAGAAGCCGGCGTAATTAAAATGGACTTTTTGGGATTGAAAACCCTAAGCATTTTAAAAACTGCACTTGCTTTAATCAAACAAAATCATGGTGTAGAAATCGACATTGATGATATTCCATTAGATGATGCTGAAACCTACAAGCTCTATCAACAAGGAGATACAAACGCCACATTCCAATTTGAGAGCGCCGGAATGCAAAAACATTTACGCGATTTAAAGCCAGATAAATTCGATGATTTAATTGCAATGAATGCATTGTATCGCCCCGGCCCAATGGCTTATATCCCAAGTTTCATTGCGCGTAAACACGGAAAAGAAGCTGTTGCTTATGATGTGGAAGACATGAAAGAATATCTTGAAGAAACGTATGGCATTACCGTTTATCAAGAACAGGTAATGTTGCTTTCTCAAAAGCTTGCTAGTTTCAGTAAAGGAGATGCCGATGTATTGAGAAAGGCGATGGGTAAGAAACAGATTGCTACACTGAATAAAATGAAAGTTCAATTTATTGAAGGTGCTACAAAAAAAGGTCACCCTAAAGATAAGTTGGAAAAAATATGGACAGATTGGGAAGCATTCGCACAATATGCGTTTAACAAATCCCATTCTACTTGCTATGCTTTTGTAGCTTATCAAACCGCTTATTTAAAAGCCCACTACCCCAGCGAATATATGGCGGCTGTGCTTAATCATGCAGGAAGTATTGAAAAGATCACTTTTTTCATGGAAGAATGTAAGCATATGGGTTTGGTGGTTTTAGGGCCTGATGTAAACGAATCAAACAATGGTTTTGCCGTTAATAAAAAAGGAGAAATCAGATTTGGTTTTAGTGGCTTAAAAGGAGTGGGTGAAAACGCCATTGAAAACATTATTGAAGTAAGAAAAAAAGCAGGACATTTTCCAAATATTTATGATTTTATAAAGCGCGTAAATTTAAGAGCCGTTAATAAAAAATCGTTGGAGAATTTAATTTATGGCGGTGCGCTGGATTCCTTTACAGACTTACATCGTGGACAATATTTTTATCAAGCTCCCGGAGATAGCACGAACCTAGACAAGATCATCAAATTTGGTTCGGTGTTTCAAACACAAGCTACAAATGTAACCAATTCTCTTTTTGGAGATTTACAAATGCCGGATATCATGCCACCAAAACTTGCGCCATGCGCACCTTGGCAACTTACAGTACAACTCGATTACGAAAAAGAGGTTACGGGCATGTTTATAAGTGGTCATCCCTTAGACAATTATAAATTCGAATTCAAACATTACAACATTTCTTCTATTGCAGATTACAATACAGTAAAAAATCAAATCAGTGAAAATCCAAGCAGCAGAAATTTTAGATTGGCAGGATTGGTCATTGGTGCGCAACATCGTTTATCCAAACAAGGAAAACAATTTGGCATTTTAAATATAGAAGACTTTTCCGGAAAAACAGAGTTTATGCTATTTAGCGAAGACTATGTGCGATATGTAAAATATTTAGAAATAGGTACGATTATTTTAATTGAAGGGGGGTTTAAACAAAGATTCGCAACCAGTCCTTTTGAGTTTAAGATTTCAAAATTGCATTTATTGGAAACAATAAAAACGAGTCTCACAAAGCGACTAACCATCGAATTAGACCCACAGTTTATTAACCACGAACTGATTGATTTTTTGGAAACAAACATGAACAAACATCCAGGAAATACATCCTTAAATATCAATATATTGGATTTTGAATATGAAAAGAAATTCGGCTTAACAACCATTGGAAAAGGAATTTCTGTAAACGATGAGTTGATCGAGTTTTTGGATGAGAACAGGCAATTAAATGTCATTGTTTCGCTAAATACCTGACAATAAATGCATAAAAACTATGCACAAATTAAAATTAGAATTGTGGATATGTCAATTGTGCTGATGAAAATATTGGACATAAATTTGCAAATATAAATACATACATTAAAAATTAAAATAAAAAACTATGGCATTAGAATTTACAGATTCAAACTTTAAATCAGAAGTATTGGATTCAGCGCAATTATCCGTTATTGATTTCTGGGCAGAATGGTGTGGCCCTTGTAGAGCAATAGGTCCAGTTATTGAAGAACTGGCGAAAGAATACGAAGGCAAAGTAAAAATTGGCAAAGTAAACGTTGATCATAATCCACAAATATCAATGGATTATGGCATTACTAGCATCCCAGCAATATTATTTGTAAAAGGTGGTGTTGTTGTAGATAAATTGGTTGGCGCTCAACCCAAAGCAAACTTTGTAAAAAAGATTGAATCTTTAAAGTAATTAAAATAAAAAGTCCGCAGTTTTTAATTGCGGACTTTTTATTATTATGATCCCTACAAATCTACTTGGAATACTACTTATTGAAAAAATTAAAAATTTCACTAAAACATCTTCGATTAAAATATCAACAGCCAACATTTCATTAAACACCATTAAGAAAAATGCATATTCCCCTCAGTCATTTTCTACTTTTTGAATTCTTTTCGATTCTTTATTAATCACCACCCTTTTTCCAATTGGTAGTATCGCCTTTAAAACGAGTTAATGCTTTCCATTCTGTTTCAATTCCTTTATCCCCTTGTTCGTTCATCCATATTTTCAAATCGGTAAAAAGTTTGTCTTTTACCTTAGTTAATTTTTTTTCCTCTACTAAATTCTTCATTTCAAAACGGTCATTTTTAATATCGTACAATTCAAACTCCGGGCGAACTCGATACATTTTTGCATGCTCAAACTCCTCTCTTGTAACATCAGATTCCACCAACCAAGATTCGTAAAGCTTACTGCCATGTTTTGAACCTGATGATAGGAACTCTGCATTATAATTTAAGTTCCATATCAATTTATAATTATGATCTTGTATAGAACGAACAGGATAATTATCAGACCCATTTGCAATACCACGAGTAGTTTGAACCCCATAAACATAGTTTCTGATTTCTACATCTTTACCTTTAAACGTAGCTAAAAAACTATTCCCGTCTAACATCATTGTTTGCTCTTTATTTCCCCTTAATTTCTTTGGATCTCCACCAGCAGCTTCATACAATGTTGGTAACACATCGATGTATTGTGCAAGAATTGAAGTACGCGTGGAAGGCTTAATTACTTTTGGCCATTTTGCTATGAATGCAGCTTTCAATCCCATGTTATAGCAAGTCCATTTTCCAAAAGGTAACGACGCCCCGTG
>CANKLV010000069.1 GCA_947483415.1 Chitinophagaceae bacterium | reverse complement strand
AGTTTTAATGCGCCAAGACCAAAAGTATTTTTCAATTCAAATGCATATCAACATTTTATAGATGGCGTGAGCATTGCTAATCGTGAAAGTTTTCCATCGGGACATACCACATCTGCATTTGCATTAGCTTATATATTGGCATATTCAACAAATAAAAAATCATTTCAAATCATCCTACTCCTGTTGGCTATTGCCGCAGGTTATTCAAGAATTTATTTAGGACAACATTTTCTAACAGATGTGCTTTTCGGGGCATTTTTAGGGACTTTCATTTCAGCACTAACGATTTTTGTTTCAAACAAAGTGGCGTATAGGAAACCGTTGAGGTTTGGTAGGGGTTGAAAATTTTCAACCCTTACAAAAGGTTTGAGAGGTTTAATGAGTTCAAGAGGTTCAAACAATAAACAAACGTTCTTGATACTGGATGCTTTGATGCTGAATTTTGGAAAATGGACAAACTCCCTTCACCTTTTGGGGGTAGGGTTGGGATGGGGGCTTCAAACACCAAACAATAAACCACAAACAACAAACATTTTCCCCGCTTCATAGGTAATAAAATTAATTTTTGCTATCTTTCAAGCTAGTTTTCTTGTTCATCCGTTAACATTCAAACCTTATAATATTTAATGAACATAATCAACAAGCACCCTGTTTCAGATATTGGCTACCATTTCATAGAAGCTCAATATTTGCCAAAAGGTAAAAACGAGTACCATCTAAGGGATAAACAGCGCAATCCTGATAAAGACTTTTTTAAACTTACAGAAAAACAAATAGAACAACTAGTTGCAAACAACAACAGCTCCGATAATTGGCAAAACATTTTTGTTACCAAAAAATTCAAGCCGGAGTTAATAAAGAACAATAATTTTTTTGGACTAATCCGTATAGGTGATTTAAGTGCATTATACCATGAATTTCACAATTTCAAAATGGTTGAAGGTATTTACAACAGCACTATTATTAGCTCCGATATTGGAAATCATGCATGCATTGATAACGTCAATTATTTAAGTCATTATATTATTGATGATGATGTAATGATCGCCAATGTGAATGAATTGGCTACTACAGATAAAGCCAAATTTGGAAATGGGATTTTAAAAGATGGCGAAATAGATGAAAAGCAAAGAATGGTCATTGAGGTTTCCAATGAAAACGGAGGAAGAAAAATAATTCCTTACGACGGAATGCTTGCTGGAGATGCGTTTATGTGGAGTAAATACAGAGACGATTTATTGCTACTTGAAAAGTTCAAAGATCTAACTGAAAAGAAATTTGATAAACAACGTGGTTATTACGGAATGATTGGCAGCAGAACCGTTATCAAGAATTGTAGAATTATCAAAGACACCATAATCGGGACGGATGCTTATATAAAAGGCGCCAACAAACTAAAAAATCTAACCATTAATAGTGATGCCGATAGAAAATCACAAATTGGTGAAGGGTGCGAATTGGTAAACGGCATAATCGGATATGGATGTAGAATTTTTTATGGTGTAAAAGCAGTTCGTTTTATTGCCGCATCTCATTCTCAGTTGAAATATGGCGCAAGATTAATCAATTCTTATTTGGGAAATAATTCTACCATCTCATGTTGTGAGGTATTAAATAGTCTTATTTTTCCTGCTCATGAGCAACACCACAACAATTCATTTCTTTGTGCTTCTACCATAATGGGACAAAGCAATATAGCTGCAGGGGCAACAATTGGCAGCAATCACAATAGCAGAAGTGCTGATGGCGAAATACTAGCAGCGCGTGGCTTTTGGCCAGGCTTGTGCGTGAGCTTAAAACATAATTCTAAATTCGCAAGCTTTAGTATGATTGCGAAAGGGGATTATATGAGCGAGCTTAACATTCCAGTGCCTTTTAGTTTAATTAGCAATGATGTGGCAAAAGATAGATTAACCATTATGCCTGCTTATTGGTTTATGTACAACATGTATGCGCTTGCTCGTAATGCCTGGAAATCTGAAGACCGAGACCAACGTCAACATAAAGTACAACATCTTGAGTTTGACTACCTTGCTCCAGATACCATCAATGAAATGCTTGATTCTATCCAACTTTTTAATACACTTTTACCAAATGAAAATGGAGAGGCAGAAATAAAAGGCTGGGAAAATAGCAAACGCAAAATCATCTTAACAAAAGTACCACAGGCAAAAAAAACGTTTTCAGAAATGATAAAGTTGCACGCCTGTTTGCAAATACTTAAACACATCACTATTCATAAAACAGAAAGTTTCGATACTTTAATCAAGCAATTAAAATTCAAATCGGTAAGAAGTAAATGGTTAAACATTGGCGGACAAATGATTTTAACAGATGAGTTAGAAAAACTTAAAAAGAATATCAAAACAAACAAAATAAAAAGCTGGGATGATGTGCACCGTTTTTATGAAATACAAGGTGAGCATTATGTACAAGACAAAACGACTCATGCTTTATCTGCATTAATGGAATTGCTTCATTTAAAATCTAAAGAGTTCACACCTGCTTTCTTTAAATCATTATTAAAAGAATCCATTATTATTAAAAAATGGATGACAGAAAATATTGAAACTTCTAGAGCAAAAGATTATACGAGCAACTTTAGAAAAATGATGTACGAAAACGATGAAGAAATGAATCAGGTTATTGGAAAGCTTGATGAAAACAGTTTTATTAAGGAACAAAAAACTGCTTTTGTAATTTGGGAAAAGAAAATTAATATGCTGATAAAAAAGTGGAAGATTTAATTCGAAGATTTATTTAAAAACCATTGTAAAGCGAGTTCATAGCCTTTTAATCCTAAGCCACTAATCACTCCTTTTGCTTTTGCAGATACATGAGATATTGTTCTAAAAGATTCTCTTGAAAAAATATTAGAGATGTGGACTTCAATTACTGGGGCAGAAATAGCTGTGATAGCATCACCAATTGCAACTGATGTATGTGTATAGCCCGCAGGATTTAAAATAATTCCATCACATTCTTTTCCTGCACGTTGTAATTCATTGATTAAGTATCCTTCTACATTACTTTGAAAATATTGAAATGTTATTGATGGATAGGCACTTTTCAATTCTTCAAAAAATGATTCAAATGTCTGACTACCATAAACATCAACTTCTCGACTTCCGAGTAAATTTAAATTAGGACCATTAATGATTGAAATTTTCATGAGTTAAATTGAAAAGTAAAAAATCAAAAATTAGAAATTGTTTTTTGTTTGGTGTTTGGTGTTTGGTGTTTGGTGTTTGGTGTTTGGTGTTTGAACCTTTTGAACCTTTTGAACCTCTAAACCCTACCCCATCATCGCCATAAAATCATCAAACAAATATCGGCTATCATGCGGACCAGGCGTGGCTTCTGGGTGATACTGAACAGAAAAAGCTTTTTTTCCTTTTATTCTAATTCCTTCAATACTATCATCATTCAGATTTACATGAGTGATCTCTATAGCTGGATTAAGTTTCAACGCATTGGCATCAATTCCAAAACCATGATTTTGTGTTGTTATTTCAGACTTACCTGTAATTATATTTTTTACAGGATGATTTAATCCACGATGTCCATGGTGCATTTTAAACGTTTTTATTCCATTTGCAAGCGCAAGTAGTTGATGACCTAGACATATGCCAAAAATTGGCATATCGGCTTCTAGAATCTGTTGCACAGTCTTAATTGCATAATCCATCGGAGCAGGATCTCCCGGACCATTACTGATGAAATATCCTGAAGGGTTAAATTCTTTTAAAGTTTCAAAATTGGTTTTTGCATTGAATACTTTTATAAAAGCACCACGTTCCACCAAACAATTTAAAATATTTTGTTTAACCCCAAAATCTAGTACAGCAATTCGGATATTACTATTTTCATCTCCAAGTGTGTAACTTTCTTTTGTACTTACTGTTGAAGCCAACTCCAAACCATCCATAGATGGCACTTCTAACAACATAGTTTTCAATTGCTCCACATCATTAATTTCTGAAGAAATGATACAATTCATTACGCCGTAAACCCTTACATGTGCAACTAAAGCCCTTGTATCTAATCCATTAATGGCTACAATTTGTTGTTCTTCTAAGTATTGCTGAAGCGATTTGTCACCTAAAAACCTACTGAATTTTTCTTCTAAATTTCTACCTATAATGGCTTTAACTTTTATGGAATTACTTTCTGCATCTACTGAGTTTGTTCCATAATTCCCGATGTGCACATTGTTCATTATTAGCACTTGCCCATAATAACTGGGATCTGTAAAGACTTCTTGGTAGCCGGTCATACCTGTATTGAAACAAATCTCTCCGGTTGCAGTACCTATTTTCCCAAATGCAAGTCCTTGAAAAACTGTTCCATCAGAAAGAACTAGTGTTGCGATATTTTTTTGTTTTGATTCCATTATTTTAAAATTATGCAAATAAAGTAAGTATAGATTAAACTAAAAAAAATAATCAAAAAAAAGCCCCGAAATTTCGGGGCAATATTTTTAATAAAATTGAATTACGCTTCTTTTGTTTCAGTTTCAGCATCATCACTTGCAGTATCTGTAGAAGCTTCTGGTAATGAAGCCGTTTCTTCTTCAGTTGCAACTACTTCTTCAGTATTTGAAGATTCTGTTGTAGCTGCAGCTTTTTTCTTTCCTGCACGACGTGTTTTTTTAACTGCTTCACCAGCTTCTAAAATTGAATTGCCATATATTTCATTGAAATCAACCAATTCAATCATTGCCATTTCAGCGTTATCACCAATACGAGCACCCAATTTAATGATACGAGTGTATCCTCCTGGACGATCAGCTACTTTTGGCGCAACAACAGTGAAAAGTTCTTTAACAGCAGCTTTATCGTTAAGATAACTAAACACAATTCTATGGTTGTGCATAATTGTTTCTTTACTATCTGTTGCTTTTGTCTTAGTAATTAGCGGTTCGATGTAGGTACGTAAAGTTTTAGCTTTTGCTAAAGTAGTTGTAATACGCTTGTACGTAATCAACTGACAACCCAAATTCATCAATAACGCTTTTCTATGAGAAGCTGTTCTACTTAAATTATTATTTTTATTTCCGTGACGCATGACTTTTTATTTTTTACCCTGTACCGTGTCAGGAATTACAAGGTTTGTGAATTAAATTATTTATTTTTTTGTCGAGATAAATTTCAACAATCAAAAATTGATACTAAGACTCGTCGTCTAATTTCAACTTGCTTAAATCCATTCCAAAGCTTAATCCTCTTTCATGTAAAACTTGATCGATTTCACTTAAAGATTTTTGGCCAAAGTTTCTGAATTTCATTAAATCTTCTTGTTCGTATTGTACTAACTCACTTAATGAATTGATTTTAGCAGCTTTTAAGCAATTGAAAGCACGTACCGAAAGATCTAAATCTTCAAGTGGTGTTTTTAGCATTTTACGCAGTTGTAAAGTGTGCTCATCAACCATATCTTCTTTCTTATCTTCTTTGGTATCAAATGTGATGTTTTCATCTGTAATGATCATCAAATGTTGAATAAGAATACGACTTGCTTGTTTAACCGCTTCTTCAGGATGAATAGTGCCATCAGTAATCACTTCCATGATTAATTTTTCAAAATCGGTACGTTGTTCTACCCTTGTATTTTCAATAAGATATTTCACATTTTTGATTGGTGTATAAATCGCATCAACAGGAATATATCCAAAATGAGATGATTTCTCTTTATGCTCTTCTGCAGGAACGTAACCTCTTCCTCTTCCAATAGAAATTTCGATATCCAATTTAGCGTTGTTATCTAATGTGCAAATCAATAATTCTGGGTTCATTACTTCAAAAGTAGGTGAAACCTCAGCAATCATTCCTGCAGTAAATTCTGTTTTATTTTTTATAGTCAATGTAACTTTTTCTGTAATAACATCATTTTCTAATTTACATTTTAAACGAACTTGCTTTAAGTTCAGAATGATTTCTGTAACGTCTTCGGTAATGCCTTTTATTGTGGCAAATTCATGGTCAGCACCAACGATATTAATTCCTGTAATCGCATATCCTTCCAATGAATTTAACAAAACCCTACGTAAAGCATTTCCAATTGTAACGCCATATCCTGGTTCTAAAGGACGGAATTCAAATTGTGCTTCGAAATCGTTAGCTTTCTGCAAAACAATTTTGTCTGGTTTAACAAAATTAAATATTCCCATTTTATATGTTGTTTAATTGTTTTTAAAATATCCGGTTTTACCGGTTGATTTTGAGATTTAGCAAATGTGAAATCAATCAGATTACTTACTGTAAAGTTCAACGATAAGTTGCTCTTTTATGTTTTCAGGTATACTTTCTCTTTCTGGATAAGCGATGAAAGTACCTTTCATTTCAGCTTCGCTCCAGTCCAACCAACTGAATTTAGGATTTTTTCCTTTTAAATTTCCAGTAATGATTGTGTTAGCTGCACTCTTATTTTTCAATCCAATTACATCCCCAGGAACACAATTATATGAAGGAATATTTAAAACATCTCCGTTGACAGTGATGTGCTTATGACTAACCATTTGACGTGCTGCTTGACGACTTGGTGCGATACCTAATCTGAAAACAGTATTGTCTAAACGAGCTTCTAATAATTTAATTAAGTTTTCACCAGTTACACCTTTTCTACGAGCAGCTTCTTCAAAAGTTTTACGGAATTGTTTTTCCAACAAACCGTAAGTGTATTTTGCTTTTTGCTTCTCTTTTAGCTGAACACCATATTCGCTAAGCGTTTTACGCTTTTTATTAGCGCCATGTTGTCCTGGAGGATTACTGTTTTTAGTTAACCACTTGCCATTGCCGGTGATTGGTTCTCCGAACCTGCGGGAGATTTTCGTTTTGGGGCCTGTGTAGCGTGCCATAATTATTATATTGACCTTTTAGTGTCGATACATCATTAAAAGGTCTTTTAAAATAAATGATGTACCCGTTATTAAATAAATTGATTATACTCTTCTTTTCTTTGGAGGACGACATCCATTGTGCGGCATTGGCGTGATATCTTTAATCATAGATACTTCCAAACCACTTTGAGATAAAGATCTGATTGCGCCTTCACGACCACTACCTGGACCTTTAACATAAACGTCAACACGCTTCAAACCAGCATCCATAGCTGTTTTAGCCGCATCAGCACCAGCCATTTGAGCTGCATAAGGTGTATTTTTCTTACTCCCTCTAAAGCCCATTTTACCAGCTGATGACCAAGAAATGACTTGACCACTTTTGTTGGTTAAACTGATGATAATGTTGTTGAATGTAGCAGAAATATGCGCATCTCCGTAGGTTTCAACTTTTACAATTCTTTTTTTTGCCGCTGCTTTTGCGCTTTGGCCTTTTTGATTTTGTCCTTTTGCCATGACTTTTTTTAATTAGGTGATCTTAAAAAATTTCTGATTGCTCAGAATTGAACAAACCCTCCTGCTGACTTATAAAGCTATCCAGCGCTTGTTCGGTAATAAGTCGGTAATATCTCTATTTAGAATTCAATATTTTATCTTGGTTGTAAATAAAACAAATATTAAACGTTTAACCTTTTTTATTTTACACCAACAGCAACAAAAACAATTGTTACAAATTGAGAATAATTTTTTAAAGAAGGAGAGGTTTAAAATATTAAACCCTTACTTGATATTAAATCCCTACTTGGTTACTTTTTTCTTACCTGCAACAGTTTTACGCTTACCTTTTCTAGTACGGCTGTTTGTACGCGTTCTTTGTCCACGTAAAGGCAAACCTTTACGATGACGTAATCCACGATAACAAGCGATATCAAGTAAACGCTTAATGTTCATCTGAGTTTCACTACGAAGTGCACCTTCAGTTTTAAATTCGCTGTTAATTACGTTACGAATTGCAGTTTGCTCATCGTCATTCCACTGATTTACTTTTTTATTCAAATCAATGTTTGATTTGGTTAAAATGTACTTTGCAGTAGATCGGCCAATACCATAGATGTAAGTAAGTCCGATTTCTCCTCTTTTATTTTTTGGTAAATCTATACCGGCAATACGAGCCATAAATTGTATACTTTTTTGATTTTACGATGTTGTTTAATTATCCTTGCTTTTGCTTAAAGCGTGGATTTTTTTTGTTGATTACATACAAAATTCCTTTCCTTCTCACAATTTTGCAATCTACGCTGCGTTTTTTAATTGAAGCTCTTACCTTCATTTTTTTTAGTTTTATCTGTTTAAAATTGCTGCAAACAGCATTGTTTACTTGTATCTAAAAATAATTCGCCCCCTTGTTAAATCATAAGGACTCATCTCAACCCCAACTTTGTCACCTGGTAAAATTCGAATGTAATGCATACGCATTTTACCAGAAATAGTTGCCAAAATCTCATGGCCATTTTCTAATTTTACCTTAAACATTGCGTTACTCAATGCTTCGATAATCGATCCGTCTTGTTTAATTAATGCTTGCTTGGCCATAAAAATTTGGAGCGCGAAGATAAGAGAAATTATTTAACAAGTGAATATTTTTTGCTAATATTACAAAATAAAACCAAAAAACATGAAAAAAATCATTATTTCAGCCCTTTTTATCGCTACGATGGCCACATCTTGCAAAAAAGATGAAACTGTTACCCCAGGTATTTCAAAATT
>CANKLV010000068.1 GCA_947483415.1 Chitinophagaceae bacterium | reverse complement strand
TGTTTGAGAGATGAATCAGGAAATTACCGCATTACAGGTAGAGTAGATGATGTATTAAATGTGAGTGGACATCGTTTAGGCACTGCAGAATTGGAAAATGCCATCAACATGCATACGGGAGTGGTAGAAAGCGCGATTGTAGGTTATCCGCATGATATAAAAGGTCAGGGCATATATGCCTATGTGGTGTTTGGTGAAATACATACCGACGAAGCGCATAGCAAACAAGACATACTTAAAACGGTTGCCAAAATTATTGGAGCCATTGCGAAGCCAGATAAAATACAATTTGTAAGTGGTTTGCCTAAAACGCGAAGTGGTAAAATTATGCGTAGAATATTGAGAAAAGTAGCTGAAGGGGAAACCGAAAATTTAGGCGACACATCAACACTTTTAGATCCTTCAATTGTGGCCGAAATTATAAAAGGCAGATTGTAATAATTTTTACAAACAACTAATTCGCTTTAATTGAATGAATAATTTTTTACTTTTTAATCATCACTTTTTACTTTTAACATGCACTCGTCTCCAAAAAATATCTCTATTAATGATTTTTATTACGACTTGTCAAATGAGCGCATCGCTTTATTTCCGTTAGAAAATCGAGATCAATCAAAACTATTAATTTTCAAAAATGAAGAGATAAAAGAAGATAGATTTGAAAATATTCTATCGCATATTCCAAAAGAAAGTTTGTTGGTATTCAACAACAGTAAAGTAATAAATGCGCGTATTGTATTTGAAAAAAGTACAGGCAGTAAAATTGAAATCTTTTGTTTGGAACCTGCCGGAAATACACATGAATATGCTAGTGTGATGGCAGAAAAAGGCAGTTCAATTTGGAAATGTTTTATAGGTGGTGTGTCAAAATGGAAGACCGAATTTTTAGAGAAGGTTGTAATTATTAATGATCAAGAAATTGTGTTTAGGGCAAAAATAGTTTCTAATTTATCTGAAGGATTTGTGGTAAAATTTGATTGGAACGATGAATCAATTTCATTTGCAGAGATATTAGACAAAACGGGAGAAGTACCGCTTCCTCCATACATAAAAAGAAGTACGGAATTAGCAGATACCAGCAGATATCAAACGGTGTATGCGCAACACGATGGCTCCGTAGCAGCACCTACCGCTGGATTACATTTTACCGAGCAAATAATGGCACAGTTAAATCAGTATCAAATACATCTAGTATTTGTAACCTTACATGTTGGTGCTGGCACATTTAAACCCGTGAAATCAGAAACGATGCAAGAACATGAGATGCATTCCGAATGGATTGATGTAGATATAAATACCATTCAAAAAATTGCTGATCAAAAAGAATTAATTATTGCGGTTGGTACAACTTCCTTGCGTACGCTGGAGTCATTATATTGGTTGGGTGTAAAATCATTATTGAATCCAGAAATTGAAATGTTAGATATTCAACAATGGGATGCGTATGAACTGAATGCCAATGAAATTTCAAAAGAAGCAGCATTAACCGCATTGATGGTATGGATGAATAAAAAGAGGGTATCAAGAATATTCACTACAACGCAATTGCTCATTACACCAGGATATTCTTTTAAAATTGTGAAAGCAATGGTAACCAATTTTCATCAACCCAAATCTACATTGTTATTATTGGTGGCTGCGGCAATTGGGCCAAAATGGAAAGCTTGTTATGAATTTGCTTTAGATAATGACTATCGATTTTTGAGCTACGGAGACGCGAATTTGCTTTTTATGGCTGAATCTTAACTTTTGTCCCTTCAGGTATATAAGCAAACAAATCCTGCATTTCTGTATACTTTAGTGATACACAACCATCTGTCCAGCCGTATTCGTTATCAATCGTCCATTCTTCTTCTGGTCTTGTACCATGAATGGCAATCCCATTCCCAATTCGGGCTGTTTTAGGAATCAAACCATTAGCTTTTCTCTTATTAAATAATTCAATATTTTCTTTTGTAGGGTAATCAAGTAAAAGTTCTTGCCCCCACTTTATATGTACTTTCTTTAGCAGTACTTTAAAATTTCCATTTGGCGTTCTTTTATCACCTTCTTTCATTTTATCACCCAAATCTTTACTCCCAAAAACTACCGGGTAAGTAGCATACCAACCTTCTGCATCATACACTTTCAATTCATAATCACTTTTATCTATAATGATATTATATGTTGTGCTGTCAGAATTTCGATGTTGTACTTTATGCAAATGAATAGAAGGAGAAAAGGAAATAAATCCTAAAAAAACAATAATTAAAAAAAGCAGAGAAAATAATTTGGATCGCATACTTGATACTAAGGGTTAATTTTTTACGACAAATCAGTTTTTAAATATTTACAAAAATGGTCTGAAATTTCAAAAATGATAAGTGTAAAATTCGCTCATGCAAATATAAAATATTATAAATTCAAATAGTCAGTTGCACATTTATTATCCTGTTAAAAAAATAAATGAAGTCAATTTCAATATGAGTTTTTAGAGATAGGTTCAAAAAGTTCAATAAGTTCAAAAGGTTGAAATTATTTTTCGTTTTTGGCTTCTTGAATCTTTTGAGTTTTTTGAAGTTTAGAATGTACATGCTCCCTTCACCTTTGGGGGAAGGGTTGGGGATGGGGGCTTCAACCCCTACAACAAACCTCCTCTACAACTTATTAAACTTCACAATCGCTTCTGTTGCAGAATTTACATGCAGTTTTTCGTAAATCTTTTTTATGTGGCTGTTTACGGTGTGATAGCTAATATTGCGCTCAACAGCGATTTGCTTATAACTCATTCCTTTGGAAAGAAGTTCAAGTATATTGTTCTCTTTTTCTGATAATTCGAATCCGTCTATTTTTTTAATGGATATAGGTTTTCTAAAAGCATCAATTACCCTTCTTGCAATTGAGGGGGTCATTGGTGCGCCTCCTTCAAATGCCTCTTTAATTGCGTCTATTAATTTAGTTGTCGACGTGCTCTTTAGTATATAACCCTGTGCTCCAGCTTGTATAGCATTGAAAATATTGGTCTCATCTTCAAATATCGTTTGAATGATTATAATTACATGTGGAAAATTTTGCCTAATGATTCTTGTGCCTTCTATTCCATTAACAATAGGCATATTGATGTCCATCAAAATCAAATCTGGCGATAATGTTCTTGTTTCATAAATTACATTTTCGCAGTTACCAAAAAACCCTAGTACCTTGATTTCTGGGTAGTTTTCAAATAACAATTTCAATGCATCTACCCTTCCTTTATTATCCTCATAAATCGTAATTTTCATAACACGATATTAATCGATTTATTTTTTATAAAAAACCCCTAATTATAGTGAATAAAGAAAATTTAATAGGGGAATGTTAAAATGATTTTTGTCCCTTCATTTTTTGAACTCAAAATTTTCAACTCACCATTGATTTCTTTTGTTCGAAGTTTCATGTTTTTTAAACCGTTACCGCTTAATTGATCATTGAATGTTATTTTGTCAATGTCAAAACCAACACCATTATCTACTATTTTTAATTCTATATTTTTTTTCTTTTTCAAAATGGTGATGTCTACTTTGTTGGCTTGTGCATATTTATTGATGTTATTAATGGCTTCTTTAAAAATGAGATAAATGGATTTTATTTGAATGGTAGTGAGCTTTATATTTTCAATCTCAGTATCGTATTTAAACATTACTTGTGTATTGTTTTGGTCTATAAACTCAGTATGGATAAGCTGTATTCTGGAAATTAGTTTTAAAAAGTTATCGTTTTTTGAATCTATCATCCATATGATATCGCTCATTGATTCTTGAGAATTATTTGTAAAGCTCAATATTTTATTGGTGATTTTTTGTATCTCTTCTTTTGTTTTATTGGGATCTGAAGCAATTTCTGCAAAGATTGAAATCGAGCTGAGATTTGCACCTACATCATCATGCAAGTCTTTTGAAATGTCATTTCTTATTTTTTGAATTTTTTTGAATTGATTGATTCTGTATCTGTAAATAAAATAAATTATTGAAATTAAAAGCACAATTGCCACTATTTTAAACCACCATGTATTGAACCATGGCGCATATATTTGAATGCTTAACTGTGCAATTTTTTCATCAATATTTCCATTATTATTTTTTCGACGTACTAAAAAAGTATATTTCCCCGGATTTAAATTGGTATACGTAGCTTTATTATCAATGCCTGACTGAATCCACTCTAAATCGTAGCCATCTAATTTGTATTCGTATTTATTGTTCTTTAAAGTTGAAAAATCAAGTGAAGAAAATTCAATGGCAATATTGTTTTGTGTATAGTTTAATAAAATTTCTTTTGTAAGATAAGATGGCTTTTGTATTATGGCACTTGCTTTGTTTTTAAAATCCTGCAGGTTGTAGTTTATTTTTATTGATGAAATAATAATGTTTGAATAAAGGGCATTTGAAACGATGTTACGTGGATTGAAATAATTGAATCCATTTAACCCTCCAAAGAAAATCGTGTTGTCTGCCGTTTTACAAAACGCATTCCTATTAAATTCATTTCCTTGTAGTCCGTCCTTTTCATTGTAATTAAAAAACGATTTACTTTTTACATTCAATTTTGATAATCCATAATTCGTACTCATCCATAAGTTATTATCTGCATCACTGATGATGCCATAAATAACATCATTTGGCAAGCCTTCTTTAATGCCGAATCGTTCAAATGTACCTGTAGACTTTTCAAATTTATTCAGTCCGCCTCCTTTTGTGCCTATCCAAAGAAATTTATTAGGAAGAATTGGGTCGGGACAAAGACTGAAAATAATATCATAACTAAGCGAATTTATTTGACCTGGTATATTTTTAAAATGTGTCCATTTTACTTTTCGTACATCAAAACTAAAAAGTCCTTTTAACGTACCAAGCCATATTATTCCTGCATCATCTCTATATATCGCCTGTAAAAAATCATAAGGTCCTTCATCGCTTTTAATGGGGAAAGGATATTCAACAGAAGTTTTATTTTTTTTATCAAAAATGACCAAGCCATGTGTATTTCCAAACAAAAGATTTCCATTATTATCATCATACAAAGGAAAAACATCGTCGTATTTATCCCAATAATAACTTGTTTTTTTTGTTTTAGGTTCGTAATGATACAAACCAATTCTGCCAATCCAATAACTCCCATCTTTATCCTGAATAATAGATTTGGTTTTTGCGTTATCATGAAGTATACCTTTTTGTGGTTTAAAATCCTTTTTATTAATTGGTGTATTAGACAATCCATTTTTTACATCATGCGCATAAAATATTTCATCCATTGGATTTTTAATAAACAATGGCTCATTGTTAATTCCTGGACTCATGTAATTGATGCTTACATTTTCAGTGGTGTTAAATTTTTTAAATGAATTGTTGTATTTCAGTATTCCATATCCCTGCGTTCCAATCCAAATATTTCCGCCTTTATCTGAATAACTACAAGAAATAAAATCCAAATATTGGGTCATATTTTTTTCGTAACTACTTATTTTATTCCATCCGTTTTTTTTAGCATTAAAAACTTCCAATTGATTATTTATTCCCGCGTAAAGATTGTTTTCTTTATCCCGACAAATTGGATAAGTATAAATATATTTCCGGCTATCTTTTGGATTTAAAAATTGAATTGAATTATTTTTTGTTGATACTTCTGTAACTCCATTAGAAAAAAGCATATAGAATTTATGCGTTTCCGGAATTGGGATAAAGCTTTGAACATACCTGGATAGGAAATCGGTTTTATCAGAAGGATATTTATAATTCTCTATCTCCATATTTTTTATTTCATAAGTTTCATTATTATGTACAAATATTTGAAAAAGTTTTCCTTGTGCAGATACCCACATTATGCCGTTTTCATCCGGATAAAAATTTGATGACCTCCAGTCTGCTAAAGGGAATTCATCAATTCTGGAAAATACTTCTAACGCAGGATTTGTTTTATCGAAAATGATTTTTGTGAATTTAATGTCTACATTATTTCGATTGGCACTTGTAGGTTTCAATGATTCTTTTATGTTCAACATATTCAGTCCCTTGTATGTACCCACCCAAATATGTCCAAATTTATCTTCGCTAATAGAGGTAATACTATTGCTACTAATAGAATTTGAATGGTTTGCATTATGTTTGAAATGAATGAAGGTTTCAGTTTCGCGATCAAATAAATCCAATCCATTATTTGCTGTAGCAATCCAAATCCTGCCTTTCGAATCTTCAAATAAAAAACGGATAAAATTCCCAGCAATTGAATTGGTGTCCTCAACATTGTTTTTATAAATCGAAAAATTGTATCCGTCAAATCGGTTTAATCCATCATTAGTAGCAAACCACATAAATCCAAATTGATCCTGAATAATGGCGTTTATCATTCCCTGTGAGAGACCATCCTTTATTGATAAGGTTTCAAATTTGAATTCATATTGTGTGTTTTTTTGAGCAATTAAATATGGGTTAAAGAAAAAGAAAGCACTAAAAAAAATGTAAAATATTCTCATGTAAAATCCTATTGAATTGAAATGTTGTGCAACATTATATGTATTAAATTATAAATCAAAATTCAAAAGTAAAAATTCAAAAAGTTTGCATGTCTAGATGGGTAAAAATTATCGATTACCCTATTTTAATTTTTTACTTTTTAATTTGAATGACCTTTTTATTATTCATATTTGATTTTAACCAATTCGTTGTAGCTATTTATTATTTTAAAAGTACATTTTTACAGCTGAAAGTACAACATCTAAATAGAGCGTTCTATTTTTTTCACTAATATTAGGGATTGATTTCCCGATTTAGTTAAACTAGTTTTGTCAATTATTATTTTATCCAACTACAAAAAACGTCAACATGTTTAAAAAGTTATTATTTATCCCGTTTTTCTTCGCTTTATTAATTCTGTCTATTCAGGTAAGCGCTCAAAAAAATTGTGCCTTTGATGAAATGAGAAAGCTAGAACAGCTAAGAGACCCCAACTATATTCGAAATTTTGAAGCAGTAGATGCGAAAATAAAAACCGCGATTGCTTTAAGAAATCAAAGTAGGTCTGTAAATGACACGTTTTACATTCCATTAGTTGTACATGTATTGCACAATGGTAGTGCTGTAGGTGCTTATGATAATCCTACCGATGCAACTATTATCAGTACAATAGATTATTTAAACAAAGTGTTTAATGGCACTTGGGCTGGTGCTGGCGGTGGAATTATTGGCGTTGGTGATATTAATATCAAGTTTGTACTCGCAACCAAGGATACAAACAATAACACAACAACTGGTATTAATAGAATTAATTGTTCTGGCTTTGCCAATTATGGTACAGGTGGTATGAATTTAGATAATACTACTGGGGTAGATCGGCTTACGCTTTTAAATTTATCAAGATGGGATCCATTTAAATATTACAACATTTGGGTAGTTAATAAAATTGATGGTTGTGGTGGCGTTCCAAATACATGTCCAAGTTATACGGCAGGTTTTGCTATTTTTCCATATGAACCAGTTTCAACAACTGGTGCTGTTTCATCTTTAACTAGAGATAGAGATGGAACAGTTATGCTTGCAACTGGAATGACGCCGGGTAATGTGGTATTACCTCATGAAATTGGACATGCCTTATCCCTTTATCATCCATTTGAAGGCGCTGATGCAGCTACCAATGCTTGTCCTACAACTGATCCAGCATTAGGCGACAAATGTGCGGATACTGACCCCATCAATAATCCACAGGAAGCCGGTAATGCTTATCCTGGTTATGCAAGAGACTCATTCCCTTATACGTCTCCATTTACAAATTCTTGTTCTGGTACACCATATACTTCCAACACGGAGAAGAATATCATGAATTATACATACAAGACAAGGCTTTTTACGGCTAATCAAAAAGAGCGAATGAAAGCGTCTTGTATGACAACGATTAGAGAAGGCTTAACCACATCTTGGGCAAATAACAGAGGAACCTATCCAACAACTTGGGTAGCGCCAGTAGCCGCTTCGGCAACACCTGTTACCAGTGCAACAGGTTTGAGTGGGCTTTATGCGGGCATTTATCGGGTTGAATTGAATGATATGATTGTAAATTCTTTGGTGACATCAGCAGAAGGTGGATATGTAAATAAAGCCAATAAATGGTACGATTTGTTTCAAGTTCAAGCTGGCGTTAGCTATACCATGAAAGTAAATATATATAATGGAGGCAATGCAAATCAGTTGGGTGTATTTATTGATTATAACAACGATGGTATTTTTAACAACACTACAGAAAGAGTGTACATCAATACAAATGTTAGTACAACTGCTGCTGTAGGAAAAACGCTTCAAGTTCCAATAACTTTTACAGTGCCCGCTTCAACGGCTATGTCTACGGGTTCGATAGTAAGAATGCGTGTAATCAACGATTTATCTACCATTTATAGCATTGCCGCTGTTTCTGGAACGTCAACTTCAGTAACATACGGACAGGCGGAAGATTATCCAATTTATTTAGCAGCTGCACCTTGTACTGCACCAGCTGCTCCAACGGCTTCGGGCGTATCAATTTGTAGTGGCAACACAGCTGGGTTATCGGCAACAGGTTCAGGAACACTTAAGTGGTATTCTGCTTCAACCGGTGGAACATTATTAGCTACTGCGTCTACTTACACTACACCAACATTAACAACAAATACAACATATTACGTTCAGGATAGTACTTGTGCAATA
>CANKLV010000067.1 GCA_947483415.1 Chitinophagaceae bacterium | reverse complement strand
GTAGCCACATCTGATAGTACGATTCCGCCATTTGCTAATTTAATCACCTTGCCACAGTTTTTGCTTGGAGGGACATTTTTTTCAGTAGATAATTTTCCGAAATGGCTTCAGCCCATTTCTCAAGCATTGCCTTTAACCCATATCAATACTGCAATGCGTAAAATTGCATTCGAAGGTCAATCTTTATGGGATGTGAAATTTGAAATAGGAATATTGATGATTTGGGGAATTATCGTTTATGCGTTAGCCGTAAAATTATTCAGATGGGAGTAGTAATCTAAGGGTTACTTACTTGTTTTATATAATCAGATTTCATACTCATCTGGCGCAATTTTAAAACGCCAAAAATGCCTTCTTGAATAATGCCCTTGCTCATTTTGCTGGCACCCAATTTTCGATCTGTAAAAGTGATGGGTACCTCAGTAACTTTAAATCCGAGTTTCCATGCGGTAAACTTCATATAAATTTGAAAAGCATAACCGATAAAACGGATGGTGTCTAAATTGATTTTTTCTAAAACAGATCTTTTATAACAAACAAAACCTGCTGTTGGATCCATAATGGGCATCCATGTAATGATTCTAGTGTATAATGAAGCGCCTTTTGAAATAAAAATACGATCGGCAGGCCAGTTTTTTAACGCGCCACCTTTTACATATCTCGAGCCAACTGATACATCTGCACCATCCAAACATGCTTGATGCAGTCGAATTAAATCAACAGGATTGTGAGAAAAATCGGCATCCATTTCAAAAATAAATTGATACCCTTTTTGTAAACTCCATTTAAATCCATGTATGTATGCAGTGCCTAGCCCCAACTTGCCTTTTCGTTCTTCTAAAAATAATTGACCTGGGTATTGGGGAATTAAACTTCTAACAATGTTAGCTGTACCATCTGGAGAGCCATCATCAATAATAAGTACATGGAAATTTTGATGTAAATCTATTACAGCAGCAATGATTGCTTCGATGTTTTCCTTTTCATTATAGGTTGGTATGATAACGATTTTATCCAACGATTAGGTTTTGGTTGCTAAAATAATAAGATAATTTGAGCAATATAATTTTTAAGGAAAATTAATTTGATTTTAAAATCGATCGATTCATGATTTCGGTTAATTTTTGCTTCGTGTGTAACGGAAAATCACCACGCATCATCCAATCGTAATAATGAGGTTCGCTTTTAAGCACTTCACTTACCGATTTTCCTTTGTACTTCCCAAAATTAAAAACTTCAACACCTTTATCATCAAAAGAAAAACGACGCGCATAATCTACGATTTTTTCTTCTCCAATTACTGAAAGTATTGAATCTATGTTATTTCCAAGTTGATTGTATCTTTCCAATTGCGACATGAATACTTCGATAGTAGCATTAATATCTACTTCTGCGCTGTGTGCATTAATCAATTCTTTTTGACAATAAAATTTATATGCAGCTGAAAGGGTACGCGGTTCCATCGAATAAAAAATATGCTGTACGTCAATCATTCTTCTGTTGCTCAAATCTACATCCATGCCGGCGCGTAAAAATTCTTCCATTAAAATTGGAATGTCGAAACGATTGCTATTATATCCCCCAAGGTCGCAATCTTGTAAAAATTGTTTGATTTCATTACCTGCTTGTTTAAAAGTGGGTGCATCTTTTACCATTTCATTGGTTATGCCATGAATATCACTAGAAGCCGTAGGGATTTGCATTTCGGGATTAAGCAATTTGCGTTTTACTTGTCGTGTATGGTCGGGCATTATTTTTACAATGGCGATTTCCACAATTCTATCTGAAGATAAATTTACACCTGTAGTTTCCAAATCAAGAAACGCAATTGGACGGATTAAGGATAACATATTTTAATATTAATTTGTTTGGAAAATAATTTGGTTCAAATGTAATAAATACAAATGAATTTCGTTCTTACAAATAAATCTTATATTTGACCTATAAAAATCATACAATATGAAAAAAATCATTTTATTCGCATTATTGTTATCAGCTTTCACCATTGTCCTTACTTCATGCGGAAGCAGAAGAATGGGTTGTCCATCACAACAAATGCTTTATCGTTAGAATTTATTTATGAATTGGAAAATTATAGAAGATTACAACCAGGTTCAGAATCTGGTTGAGGCTTCGCATCAACAACCACAAGTTATATTCAAACACAGCACCCGCTGTTCAATTAGCGTAATGGCTAAAAATAGGTTAGAGCGAAGTGGTCTTCCTGAGCAAATTCAATTCCATTATCTCGATTTACTTCAATACCGAGATATTTCAAACAAAATCGCTGAACAATTTAGTGTTTATCATCAGTCTCCACAAATATTACTCATAAAAAACGGTGAATGTATTTTTGAAGAAACGCATTCTGCAATTTCAATGGACGAGATTATTGAACAGGCGATGAAGGAGGTTTAAAAGGTTGTAGGGGTTGAAAATCTTCAACCCTTTTGAAGAGTGTCTTGACGTTCAAGAGGTTCAATGAGTTCAATACGTTCAAAAGGTTGGTGATTTTCGTCTGCCGATGTTGGTTTTTTCACCAATCATTTAAGGGAATTAGGTTTAAAACGTTCAATTCGTTTAAGACGTTTAAGAGGTTGAAAAGGATCTAGAGGTCGTGTATCTAATTTCCAACATCTTATATCCACCATCTATTAACCCACAATCGGAAAACACTTCCACCATTAAACCATTAAACATTAAACCAGCGCAGCGAATTAAACCTTTTTCTCCACCGCATCAAACTTATCCTTTTGATAATGCAGCTCCACTTTTTTTAATCCTCGCTTCCATATTGCAATTACAATTATTGTAAATGATATCATTAATAATATTGCTAACAATGGGTTGTCGGCAGATTTAGAAGCATACATCAAAGCAAAATCATACAAGCCATGAAGGATAGCAGGAACCAATAAACATTTTGCCATGAATTCATTTTTCTTTGGCCCTGTGTGAAATTTTGCTAAAGAAAAATAGTATCCCATTGCAACTCCAAAAAATCCATGACCAGGCACAGCAAGTACAGCGCGTAACAAAGCAACGTTTAACCCTCCTTCATATACATACATTAAATTTTCAATCAACGCAAATCCCATTGACACAAAAACAGCATAAATAATTCCATCAAAATGTTGATCGAAATCTTTGTGTTTCCATACTATCCAGTAAAGTATAATTAATTTGGAAAGCTCTTCCGGAAAACCAGCTTGGAAAAAAGCATCAAAAAACGATTTGCCAAAAGCAGAATTAAATCCAGCACCGACAGGAGAGATAAGTTTAACTATCATTAAATCAATAATTATAGTAAGAAACCCTCCAAAAAAACATTTCATCAATAAACCAATTGGCTCTTTAATGCTGTCTTTGTTGTATATCAAAAACATGAAGATTATTACAGGAGAAATTGAAGATATAAGAAATACCATGAAGATTAATTTTATTTAAGGTATGAAAAATATATTGGTTATGATAATCTTGCGAATAAAACTATTGTTCAAATTTATTTCTGAATTTAATGAATTTATAAAATGGTTGTATTTCTAAAATATATTAATATTTAAAAATGGAAAAAAACACACCATTGTTAGTGAAAAACACGTTTGTTTATTGTTTGAAAAAACCAAATAGCTATTAAAGAAATTATCAAATTTGAGTAGATTATTTATAAATAGAAAGAGAATTATCTAGCACATGAATAATGCTTTATTTTAATTAAATTTTAATTATGAATAAATATTGAAGTGGAATTTTTAAAAAATATACGTTCTAAAATAAAATATTCGTTTAAATGAATTTTGACATTTTAATACAAACTATAGAGCGAACACATAGTCACTTTCAGCATCAAGCGGCTAAGGCGGTGAATGTTTTGTTGACGTTTCGCAATTGGTTGATTGGGTTTTACATTGTTGAGTTTGAATTACACGGTGAAGACCGAGCTGTGTATGGGCAAAAACTATTCGATGAACTTGCTCTAAGAATAAAAAAGATAAAAGGTATCGACAGGAGATCGCTTTATAGGTTCAAAGATTTTTATCAACAGTATTCGCATATGGCTCAATACATAATTGAAAACAATGTATTATCAAATCTTTTCGAAAATACAACTTTATCAATAGTGGGTTTAGCATCCCCACAATTGAATAGAAACCAAATCCCGGTCAGTAAATTACTTTTAAATCTTTCTTATAGCCATTTCGAATTGCTTTTGTCAATTGAAGGCAACTTAAAACGCACATTTTACGAAATTGCATGTATAAATGGTACTTGGTCAGTAAAGGAATTAAAGCGCCAAATAAATAGCCTTTATTTCGAACGTAGCGGAATGAGTATAAAGCCGGAAAATCTTAATTCGATTATTAATATACAAGCTGAAAAAATCTGTACTAATGATGTTGTAAAATCGATGTATGTCTTCGAGTTTTTGGGATTAAAAGCCAAGGATGCTGTAGAAGAAAATGACCTAGAAACTGCTTTGCTCGATCATCTACAAGAATTTATGATAGAAATGGGACATGGCTTTTGTCTTGAAGCTCGGCAAAAGAAAATACTCATTGGGGAAGAATACTTTTTTATAGACCTTGTATTTTACCACCGCATTCTTAAATGTCATGTGTTATTTGATCTGAAAGTAGAAAATTTCAACCACCTAAACATTGGGCAGTTAAATACTTATGTAAATTTTTACAAAGCCAAGGTAATGTTGCCAGACGATAATCCAACCATAGGAATACTCTTGGTTACCGATAAAAATAATGCATTGGTTGAATAAGCTACTGCAGGAATGGACAACCAACTCTTTGTCTCAAAATATTTATTAGAGCTACCCAAAAAAGAACAACTGGAAGCATTTATTAAAAATGAATTACAAAACTGGAAGTAGAAAAATAGTTGTTTTCAAATTTTTCTGTTTGAATTAGTTCGAAAATCAAACTTCATTTATCATCTACCCAATTCCTAATAAAATCATCGTACTTTTAAATTCATCAACCAACCATGATCAACATGAACAAAAACGATATCCAATTTCTCGACGGTCCGCAAAGTAGAAGTCAGGAATTTTTCTTTGCTTTTAAAGTGCTTGTTGAATTTATTAGAGGGTTTAGAAAACTGCATTTTGCTGGACCTTGCGTTACCATTTTCGGCTCTGCACGATTTAATGAGAATCATCCTTATTATAAAAAAACCGAAGAGCTGTCTGCACAAGTGGCCAAGCTTGGTTTTACAGTTATGACTGGTGGAGGACCTGGAATTATGGAGGCTGCTAATAAAGGCGCAAAACAAGTAGGCGGTAGGAGTGTAGGCTGTAATATTGTGCTTCCTTTCGAACAAAAAGAAAATGAGTATCTCGATACTTTTGTAAACATTAGATACTTTTTTGTCCGCAAAACCTTGCTCATAAAATACTCTTATGCTTTCATTGTAATGCCAGGTGGATTTGGTACAATGGATGAATATTTTGAAGCACTAACGCTGATACAAACACGCATGCTTAAAGCATTCCCAATTATAGTTTTTGATACCGAATACCACAAAGAATTGATTGGCCATATTGATTTAATGAAAGCCAAAGGCACCATTTCTACTGAAGATTTGTCGCTTTGCTTATTTACCGATTCTGTTGAAGAAGCCATTAATCACCTTGAAAAAAATGCGATCGAGAAATTTAATTTAAAATATAAAAAAGCAAGAAATCCACTTTGGTGGCTTTTCGAAAAAAAATAATCACAAACAATTTAATCTAAATATTGTTATTATTTAAATTTACATTTTATGAGCATAAAAAATCAATTGGCTGAATATCTTTTTTTAAAAAAGAAAGACCCCAATGCAAAAAATACCCAATGGATGAAGTACATGCATGGAATAAATCGGCTATCTATTTTTTTATTCTTATTTGCTATTGTAGTTATTATTGTGAAACTACTTTTGAAGAAATAGCTGTCTTATTTAAGTAGTTGAATATTATTTCTGCGGCATTTTTTGAGGCATTTCCTCCAGTAGCCAAAAGGGTTTTTAATGTTGCGTAATCTTCAAAAATTTGATTTTGTTTTGTAGGGGTATCTAAAATTTGTTTCAGTTCTGCTATGATGTTTTCTGCGGTTAAGTCATTTTGTATCAATTCTTTTACCACTGGTTTCTCTATGATTAAATTTACCAGCCCTATGTATTTTATTTTGATAATTCGTTTTGCAATTTCGTATGAAATTGAGTTCCCTTTATAACATATAATTTGAGGAACATCAAAAAGAGCCGTTTCCAAAGTAGCTGTTCCGCTGGTAACCAAAGCTGCTTTCGCTCCGTAAAGTAAGTTGTATGTTTGGTTTTTTAAAGTGCTTACGTTTTTTAAATCTTTTAATAAATCATCATAAAAGGCATCTTCAATTCCGGGCGCTTTGCCAACTACAAATTGATATTCGGGTAATTGTTTGGCAACTTCCAACATGATGGGAAGCTTAATATTAATTTCTTGCTTTCTACTTCCAGGTAAGATGCCAATTATGGATCGTGATTCCCAGTTTTTTCTTGGTGTAGTTTGATTTTGAATAAATGAATCCACCACTTCTACAAGTGGATGACCAACATAATCTACATGGTAATTCCATTTTTTATAAAATTCAGATTCAAAAGGAAGTATCACCAACATCTTATCAACACTGGATTTGATGGTGTTAATTCGGTTTTCTTTCCATGCCCAAATTTGCGGAGAGATATAATACACCACTTTTATACCTTTTGATTTAGCCCATTTTGCAATACGCAAATTAAAACCTGGGTAATCAATCAAAATCAATACATCGGGTTTGAATTCAATGATGTCTTGTTTACAAAATGAGATGTTTTTTAAAATGGTACCAAGGTTTTTTACAACTTCTATAAATCCCATGAAAGCCAATTCTCTATAATGTTTTACAATCTTTGCTCCGGCATCTTGCATCAAATCTCCCCCCCAAGCACGCACTTCAATTTTATCATCCAGTTTGCTTAATGATTTTATTAAATTGCTTCCATGTAAATCACCACTTGCTTCGCCAGCAATAATATAATATTTCATATTTGAACCTTTGTTTTGATATGTACATTGCAAATTAATCTTTTAAACCCATTTGATTTGTCAAATAACATTGCATTTTCACTTTTAATCCAAGTGCTAAAAATTTATATAGGAAAAATATTTCATCTTTTTTATTATTAAAAAATAAAATTTCGTAATTTGTTTTTGAAACTAAAATATTCAATGGTTTTCAATCTGCTATGTTTACAAAATCAACATTTTATTTCAAATTATTTTGGGTGATAGTATTTCTTTGTGGATGTAATAATTTGGATAACAAAAAGAAAATAAATTCGAAATCCGATTTGACTCGATTCCAAAAGGAATTGGCTCTTTCTATTGAATCGCAAATTAAAGATTCTACCTCAATGGTGTTTTTAAACAAAACTGTCATTTTAGATTATTTTTCAGTTGTAAAATCTGCATATCAACACAATGATTTCCTTTCCACTTGGATAGACTCGGATTCGCTTAATCCAAAAACAATTGATTTTGTTCAATTTTTAGATACAGCGATTTATGTTGGTTTAAATAAAAATGATTATCAATTTGAATCCTTAAAAAGCGTCGTTTCGTTATACAAAAATAAATTTATAAATCCCGATACTGCATTTTTTGCAAAAGCAGATATCTTATTTACAAATGCATTTATGCATGTAATTAAAGATCTTAAACAAGGTAGAATTGTGCCAGATAGTATTTCTTGGAAAGGGGATATTAAAAAACAAAATGAATTTTTCATACCAAGCCTTGAAGCATATTTTGTTTCGAGAAATTCAAATTTGTTTTTCAAATCAATACAACCTAAGTGGAAACCTTACACAGATTTAGTTAATGTGTTGCATGGCTTTGTAAATACAATGGATACACAACATTTTACTTATCTAAATTATCCGTATAACAAAACTGTGCCCCAAGATTCTGCATATTTTATTAAGCAACTGATTAAACGATTTTCAGAATCCAATTTATTGATATTGGATACTGTAAAGCATATGGATTCATTGGGATTAGCATCTTTAGTTTCAAAATACCAACAAGCAAATAATTTATTAGTAGACGGTAAAATTGGTCATCAAATTATAGGACATTTAAACCTAACGGACAAGTTTAAACTAAAACGTTTAATGTTGTCTTTGGATAGATATAAATTGGAATCAGATTCATTGCCAGAAGCATTTGTTTGGGTAAATTTACCTGCGTATAAATTGGATGCATGGAATAGAGATAGTATTGTATTGACATCAAATATTGTTTGTGGGAGACCGTATACACCAACACCGGTTTTGAAAAGTAAAATAAATGAAATTGTATTGTATCCAACTTGGACAGTACCTGGAGGGATTATAAGAAATGAAATATTACCAGGACTTAAAAGGAATAGTGGTTATTTGGCTCGTAAAGGGTTGAATCTTTATGATTATAAAGGCAACAGAATTAATCCTTCGAATGTTAATTGGCATAAATATTCTAAAAGTTTTCCATTCAGTGTTCAACAATCGAGTGGTGATGGGAATGCACTTGGCGTAATGAAATTTAATTTTAAAAATTCTTTTGATGTTTATTTACATGATACCAATATGCGGAGTTTGTTTAAAAATAGTTCACGCGCTTTAAGTCATGGTTGTGTTCGGGTAGAACGTTTTGATTTGTTGGCAAAATTT
>CANKLV010000066.1 GCA_947483415.1 Chitinophagaceae bacterium | reverse complement strand
TTTTGTAACCCCAACATAATGCATAACCAACTTGGAATGGCAAAGATTAAAAAGAAGGCATCATTTTTTTCAAAAAATCCTTCAGATGGTTGATGATGATCTTCATGCAAAAACCACAAAAAACCATGCATCACATATTTATGCGTTAGCCAAGTAATGCCTTCCATTATAAAAAAAGTACCCAATACAATAGCTATAAAAATCAGTGTATTCATAAAAAAGTTCTTAGTAAGGAAAAAAACATGATTTGTATCAATAACAAATGTAGTGCGAATTTGTTTTGTTTGTCAAAATTACAAAAATGAAAAACGAGTAAAAATAACATGCTGAAAATAAACCAACAAGCATAATTAAAAATGGGTATTTCGCCCGTGCCTCCCCACGACCAATAACCCAAATGAATCGCCACAGGTTCCATCAACCAATCAAATATTAAAGCCAACGTAGCACCATCAACAATTACAGAAATGGTTTTTAAAATTGGCTTTTTAATGGTTTCGACAGCATCAATTTTCTTAACCAATTTAAACATCATCATGTGCATGATACTTCCGCAACAAAACATGACAGTAAACCAATTAATCCCAATAATGAATGGCACGTTGAATATTTTCGGACCTAGTGTGGTGCCGTAAGTGTAATCACCAAATAAAATACCCGTGCGGGTTCCAATGATTTCAATTATAATGCCACCAATGAAACATGTTAAAAGAAAAACATAAAAAGATACATTGCGGGTGTTTTGCGTATATAATATCAACCCAAACATAAGCAACAAATTCAGCGATGATAAAGCAATTATTAAATCGCTTTTAAAACCCAAAATGCCAATCAAACCTACAATATGAAAAACAATAGCAATGGTTGTTGCTATTTGAATTCTGGTGAATTTATGTAAATAACTAGTCCCGAGCATATTTCTTTTTTATTAATTCTGATGTGATGTAAGCACTCTTTAAACACAAAGGAATGCCACCACCAGGATGAACAGTACCACCGCAAAAATACAATCCATTTATTTCTGATGAAAAATTAGACGGTCTGAAAAATGCAGCGAATTTCGAATTGGAACTTGTACCATATAACGACCCTTGATAAGTACCCGTTTTTTGCTCAATCGTTACAGGGTTCAATATCTCTTCTGTTTCAATGAAACTTTCAATATCTGTTTTTAAAATTCGATTTAATTTTTGAATGATGTGTTGTTTTGCTTCTTGTATCAACGTTACCCAATCTTGACCATTATTTGTTGGTGCATTAATCATCACAAACCAATTTTCACACCCATCAGGAGCTTGTTTGGCTTCCATTTTGGAAGTTATATTGATATAAATTGTAGGATCGTTGAAAAGTGTTTTTTTATTAAATAGATGGTCAAACTCAACATCATATTTTTCACTAAATAAAATGTTATGTAAGCCAAGTTTTGAAAATTCTTTTTTTATGCCCCAATAAAAAATCAATGCACTGCTGCTGCGTTCAATCTTTTCAAGCGTTTTTACTTTTGCTGAATTTTGTAATAAATTTTTGTAGGTATAATAAATGTCGCCATTGCTTACAATTAAATCGGCACTTATCATTTCTCCATTTGTCACAATTCCTTTTGCGGTTCCTTGTTCGTGTACAATTTTTTCAACGCTATGATTAAAATGAAATTGCACCCCTTTTTTTATTGCCAGTTTATACAACGCATTGGTAATATTTATCATCCCGCCCTTTGGATAAAATGTTCCTTGATTTTGTTCGAGGTGTGGGATCAAACTCAGCATTGCCGGAGCCTTGTAAGGATTGCTGCCATTATACGTAGCAAATCGATTGAAGATTTGTACCGCTTCTTTTGATTTAAATTGGGTTGTATTATATTGATGTAAACTATTTAATAAATAAGGCAGCTTGATGTTTTTCAATGCATTTATTACCCGTTTATGCATCCAAGTTTTTGATAAATGCAATGAATGATTTAAAAATATTTCACCAATATTATCATACAGGGTTTCTGCTTTGGATAAATATTTTTTTACACTATCGGGTTCCTCACCCAACTTTGTTTGAAATTCATGTGCTAATTTTTCTCGATCAGCATATGTATTCAGTTGAATGCCATTTTCAAAAAAATAATGACATACAATGTCAACTTCTTGATATTGAAAATAATCTTCAATGGGTTCATTGGCTAAAGTAAATAGCGCTTCGATATTTTGAGGCTGTGTAAATAATGAAGGTCCTGCATCAAAACGATATCCATTCTTTTCAAATGCAGATAATTTTCCACCAGGATATTCATTTTTTTCAAATACATGAACATCGTATCCTTGTACGGAAAGTCTTATGGATGCTGCAATTCCAGCAATGCCACTTCCAATGATGATTGCTTTTTTCATTGAAATTATTTTACGAATACAGGATTGACATTTAAATATTCAACCAATTGCGGAAATGCAATTTTAAACCATGAGGTATATTTATGCTGATGATTTTGCAAACTGTCGGAAATGGCTTGAACAGTCATAAAGCAAAAGTCCTTTACTTCACTTGGATTTATGTCGATTGTGCCATTGAATTTGCCAATAAATACATGATCAAATTCGTTTTCAACCAAACCATTTTCGAATTCAGATTTATACGTAAAAGAAAAAGCAAAATCCAAATGAGAATCAAATCCCAATTCTTCCATCAATCTTCTATGCGCTGCATCTATGGTAATTTCGCCAGGCATTGGGTGGCTACAACAAGCGTTGGTCCAAAGGTTTGGACTATGATATTTATTAGAAGCCCTTTGTTGTAAAAGCATTTCGCCTTTTTCATTAAAAATAAAAATGCTAAACGCCCTGTGTAATAAAGCTTTTTGATGTGCCTCGATTTTTTCCATCGAACCAATCACTTCATCATTTTCATTTACCAATATAACTTCAGTAATGGGTGTATTAATCATAACATATTTAGCTGACTTCTTAATCCAGCTTTAAAAACAATAAACAATTTAGCATAATTCGGTATTCTAATTCTATCTTCTAAAATTGCCTTTGGTTGAACGCGTTTTATTTTTTGAAATAATGATAGGTAATATTTGTACGCCACGTAAACACCGAATCTTGCGCTTTCTGGTAATTTTAAAATCCCTTCAAATGCCAATTGAAAATCTTTTAAAATATCTGCTTCAATTTCGTTTTTCATGTCTTGCGAAAAATTGCTAAAATCTGCACCTGGAAAATAAACACGGTTTAAATGTTCTGCATCTGCTTTTACATCACGCAAGAAATTTACTTTTTGAAAAGCAGCACCTAACGCACATGCATAAGGCTTAAGTTCTAAAAATCTTTTTTCATCTCCATTACAAAAAACATACAAGCACATTAATCCAACCACTTCGGCACTTCCATAAATATATTCGCGATATCCTGCATCATCATATTTTACTTCACTCAAATCCAACTCCATACTTTTAAAAAAAGCTTCAATCAAATGGTGATCTATGTTGTACTTATTCACCACAAATTGAAAACTATTTAAAATTGGGTTTAAGCTGATGCCGCGTTCAATAGCTAAATAAGTTTCTTTTTTAAATTCGGCAAGTAAAACAGCTTTGTCGTACTCATGAAAAGTATCTACAATTTCATCAGCAAAACGTACAAATCCATAAATCTGATAGATGGGCGTTTTTAAATCTTTATGAAGTAAATGAATGGCGCTGCTGAAAGATGTACTATATCTCTCCGTAGTTATTTTACTGCATTCGTTACTTACATTTTGAAAAAGCTGCATCATAAATCAACTCATTTATACTTCTTTATTATTTCTTTTGAAACCACTTCTCCACTAATTAATGAAGGAGGTACGCCGGGACCAGGAACAGTAAGTTGTCCAGTGTAATACAAATTACTTACTTTTTTGCTTTTAAGCGAAGGTTTTAATATAGAAGTTTGCATTAACGTGTTGGCTAGTCCATAAGCATTGCCTTTGAACGCGTTGTAATCTTCTTTGAAATCACTTACCGCATACGAACGTTTGTAAATTATGGAAGACTTAATTTCTTGTCCAATTCTATTTTCGTATCTGGTTAATATCTTTTCAAAATATTTATCTCTTGTTGCTTCATCATCACCCTGTAAATCAGCAGCAATAGGGATTAGAAAAAATAAATTTTCGCAACCTTCAGGCGAAACAGTTGAATCTGTGACTGAGGTCACGCTCACATAAAACAAGGGTTCTGTTGGCCATTGTGGATGGTCGTAAATTTCAGCACCATGTTTTTCAAAATCAACATCAAAAAACAACGTGTGGTGCGTTACGTTATCAAGCTTTTTATTTAAACCAACATAAAAAAGTAAAGACGAAGGCGCCATTACTCTCTTATCCCAATACGATTCGCTGTAGGATTGATGTTCTTTTTGTAATAATGTAGATTCTATGAAATGATAATCGGCGCCACCTATAACCACATCTGCATCAAAATCAAATTGTTGTTCGTTGCAAACAGCTTGTACTTTTTTAGCCGTTCCATTTTCTACCACAATATTTTTTACATCATAGCTAAATTTAAATTTCACACCAAGCTCAACCGCAAGTTGATGCATCGCAGAAGCAATGTTAAACATACCACCTTGAGGATACCAAGTGCCTAATTTAATATCGGCATAATTCATCAAACTATATAAAGCAGGAATATCAGCAGGCAATGCGCCTAAAAAAAGAACCGGGAATTCCATCAGTTGAATCAACTTTGGATTTTTGAAATACTTGCGCACATGTTGTTTCATAGATGTAAACACATCTAATTTAAACAATCCTTTTGCTAAATCCATATCTAAAAACTCAGTCAAATTTCTCCCTGGCTTGTGCACTAATTTGTGAATACCCACATTATACTTGTACTCCGCTTCTTTTAAAAACAAATCTAATTGTGCGCCACTACCTGTTTCGATGGATTCAAACAAAGATTTGAGCGCTTCGTAATTAGCGGGAATATCGATATGTTGATCTGAATAAAAAACTTTGTAGGAAGGATCTAAACGAATGAGGTTGTAATATTGATTGACTTGTTTGCCAAAACAGTTGAAGTATCTGTCAAATACATCGGGCATCCAATACCAGCTTGGGCCCATATCAAAAGTAAACCCATCTTGAGAAAACATTCTTCCTCTTCCACCGGGTAAGTCGTGTTTTTCTAAAACAGTAACATCCCAACCTGCTTTAGCCATAAAACTTGCAGCCGACATGCCAGCAAAACCACTTCCAATTACTACAATTTTTTTCACGAACGCAAGATATTAAATAAATGTTGTGGAGAAATTGAAAACGATTAGTTTCTTGAAATTGTAGATTTTAAAAGTTTTCTTGCAAAGTGAATTCTGCTTTTTACAGTACCTAAAGGTTCTTGCAAATAATCTGCAATTTCATTGTATTTATATCCTTCAAAATAAAGCACAAAAGGATTTCTAAAAATATCGGGTAGGTTTTGAATAGCTGTTTCAATTTCTTTTAATCTTAATTTAGATTCTGCACCATTTGAAACCGTGTTTTGATTATTGTCAATCAAAAAATCATTTGGAGATTGATCAAAAACAACATTTTGACGTGATTTTTTACGATAGTCGTTGATGAAAATATTACGCATAATGGTGTACATCCATGCTTTGATATTGGTACCAACATTATATTTATCCTTGTTGGCTAACGCCCTGAAGATGGTTTCTTGGGTTAGATCTTTTGCCGTTTCGTTATCACGGGTTAAAGTAAAAGCAAATGGCTTTAAAAAATCAACGTTTGAGGTTAAGATTTGTTCAAATTCTTGATTAGACATATTATTCTGTTTAACTTTTGAATGTCAAAGCTAAACAAGAATATTTAATTAGCGAAATTTTTGTTTAAGTATTTTTAAAAAAAGTTCTACAAATCAGAAATAAATTGCATAACTTCGGTGATGCTTTTCTTAAAAGTAACTGGGGGATGTATTTTCTTCTCATAGTTTTGTGTAAGTTGACCTGAAATAATGCATGGGGTATCTGCAAAGTTTTGAGAAATATTGTTCATGAACTTGTCGAAATTAAAGTTTTGTCCAGGACGGGTAATATGGCAGTATAGATAATCTGGTTTTTTTACTTTAACTACATATCCAACGTCTGCCAAAGGAACATTGCATCCCAAATAAATTACGTTTACCCCTCTATTTTTTAAAAGGTAGTACATAAACAAAAGCCCTAGTTCGTGGTATTCAGCTTCAGGTAGGAAAAGCAAAATTGTTTTATTTGATATTAAAGGGGTGGAAATACGTTCAATTCCTACGATTAATTTTTGACGTATTATGTTGGTTACTAAGTGTTCTTGAGCAGGATTGATGTGATTGGTTATCCATAAAACACCAATTTTCTCCATGTAACTGAAAATAATTTGAGTGATTGTTTTTTCAATACCTTTTGTAGCAATTTGATAATCTATTTCTCTCGCAAAATCTTCAGTATTCAGTTCAATCATATACTTCACCAGTTCGTTTACTACTTTTTCTTTTTGAGCATCTTGCTGGCTGAGGCCTATAATTTTATCGTTGATTTCATCAGGATTCATTTTATCGATATGCGATATTTTGTATCCATATTTGTTAAGCAACGCAATATTTAAAATTGTTTTTAATTCCTCGTTGGAATAGTATCTAATATTGGTAAATGTCCTGCTTGGTTTTAAAAATTGATAGCGTTGCTCCCAAATGCGTAAGGTATGCGCCTTTACACCCGATAAATTTTCTAAATCTTTAATTGTGAATGCGTTCATACTATTTTTTTTATAACAACAATATAAAGTTCATTTTGTTTAACTATCAAAATATAAATGATGATAAAACTTAGAAATGAACGTTATTTTCTTTTGAAATACTGATGAAATGAGCTTTTTAGACTAATGGGGGGATGGTAGATTTGGGGGATGTTTGGCGTTTGGGGTTTGGTGTTTGGCGTTGGAACCATTTTCAATTTTCGGAAGCTATTTAAATAAGTTTAAATCGCTGAGCCGGTTTAATCGTTGGAAGTATTTTCCATTTCAAGCGTTCAACACCAAACGCCAAACACCAAACGTTTTTAACCTCTATTATAAAACAAAAAATATGAAACCATTCTTGCTTTTAATTAGTCTACTTACCCTAAACCTCACAACCGTCTATTCTTGGGGATTTTATGGGCATGAGCGAATAAATTATTTTGCCGTTTTTTTATTGCCGCCTGAGATGATGGTTTTGTATAAACCGAATATTCGTTTTTTGCAGGAGCATTCGGCGGATCCGGACAAGCGACGTTATGCGGTATTGGAAGAAGGTCCGCGACATTACATTGATATGGACCATTATGGCAAATTTCCATTTGATAGTTTGCCTAGAAATTGGAAAGATGCAGCTGAAAAATATACCGCAGATAGTTTACAAGCACATGGCATTGCGCCTTGGCATATTTTAATAATGATGAACAGATTAACGAAAGCATTTCGAGAAAAAGATTTTGTATCCATCATGAAAAACAGCGCCGAAATTGGACATTATATTTCTGATGCGCATGTGCCTTTACATACCAGCAGCAATCATAATGGTCAATATACAAATCAACGTGGAATACATGGTTTTTGGGAAAGCAGGGTTCCTGAATTGTTAGCCGAAAAAGAGTTTGATTTTTTTATTGGTAAAGCGGCATATTTGCAATCACCGGGCGATTATATATGGCAAAGGGTGATGGAGAGTGCTTTGGCGGTGGATAGTGTTTTACAATTCGAAAAAAAACTCAACAACGATTTTAATGAGGATCAAAAATATTCGTTTGAAAATAGAAATGGAAAAACCATACGCCAATATTCGAGTAACTATACAAAAACGTACAATCAAATGTTGGATGGAATGGTAGAAAGAAGAATGCGCCAATCGATTTTTTCAGTAGCTTCTTTTTGGTATACGGCCTGGGTAAATGCGGGTCAACCAGATTTGAAAAGTTTAGCTAAAAAAGAATTTACTACCGAAGACTTAGTTGATTTCGAAAAATTAAATGAAGCTTGGAGGGCAGGAAGTATGATGATTGGGAGGGGGGAGTGAGTAAAAGGTTTGGGACGTTTGTGAGGTTTAAGACGTCAAGAAGTTCAAAAGGTTGGCATCCTCGTCTGCCGATGTTGGGGTTTTCACCAATCATCAAAGCTGATTATGTTTGTGAAGTTTGAAAGGGGTTGAATATTTTCAACTATTAAGAAGGGTTAAAGCAATTTTTAGTTTTAAAAAGCTCAGAACGGAACGAAATCAAATCAAGTATCTAGAATTTCAGAAGTGAAACGTTCGGTGTTTGGTGTTGAATGCTTAAAACGGAACGAAATCAAATCCAATGTCTAGCATCCAATATCCAAAAATTGAAAATACTTCCAACCTTTTGAACGTATTGAACCTTTTGAACGTCCGAAACTTCAAAAACATCTCAAACTTCACAAACCTCTTTCAACCCGCGCAGCGGCTACCCCGGCATTCTCGTAATATATTTCTCTATTTGTTTGATTTGATCTAAGATTTGAGGTGTAGTTGGTTTAAATGATTTTGCTTTTCTGAAGAATTCTTTAGCAGCACGAAACTCGCGTTTGTTCATCATGATTGAGCAAAGTTGTAAATAGGCAGCTGCATTATTTTCATTATCGGGCAAACCTACTCTAATGGCCTGACGGATATACGCTTCTCCTTGTTTCATATCGCCTTTTTGGATGCAAAGCATACCCAATTGTAATTT
>CANKLV010000065.1 GCA_947483415.1 Chitinophagaceae bacterium | reverse complement strand
TATCGCCAATACAGAAGCAGTAATAATGGTGGTGGATATTTGACTAAGACATACGATATCGAAGAGTTAACAGATCAGTTTGCATTTGGCATAAAAAATCACCCTAGTTCAATTAGAGATTTTATACAATTTGCAAAAAATCAATTTGCTCAAACACCAGAATATGTATTTATAATTGGAAGAGGCGTGAATTATGTGGAACAAAAAACGAATGAATCCAATCCAATAATTAGTCGGTTAAATTTAGTGCCTACATTTGGCTGGCCAGCTTCTGATATTTTATTAAGCAGTAGTCCAAATTCTGTATACCCCAATATTCCAATTGGTAGATTGGCTGCAATAAATGGGACAGAGATAAATAATTATTTGTCCAAAATGATTACTTATGAATCTACTCAACAGCAAGCAGGTTCTACAATTGATGATAAAGCATGGATGAAACAGATGATACATGTTACAGGAGGAAAAGACAGCAGCGAGAACAATACCTTTAAATCTTACATGAATGGCTATAAGTCAATTGTAGAGGATACGCTTTATGGAGGGATAGTGGAGTCGTTTTCAAAAACGTCTACCGGAACTGTTCAACAAGCCAGTAGTTTGCGTATCGAAGAATTGTTTAATCAAGGGCTTGGATTTATTGGTTATTTTGGACATTCATCAGCCAATACTTTTGAATTTAATCTCAGCAATCCAGATGTGTACAACAACGTTGGAAAGTATCCATTTTTCAATGTAAGTGGTTGCAGTGCAGGCAATTTCTATGTGTACGACCCACTTAGATTATCCGGAAATTTAACCATTTCCGAAAAATATGTTTTAGCTCAAAATCGTGGAAGTATTGGGTTTTTAGCAGACACGCATTTTGGCATTCCTCCTTTTTTAAATTTTTATAATAGTAACCTATATACGTCATTTTGCAAAACAATGTATGGGAATACTATAGGCAATCACATGAAAAGTATTACTGCAAACATGGGAGGAGAAAATCCCAATTTAGATTTCTATACCAGAATGCATCTTGAAGAAATAAACCTTCATGGCGACCCTGCTTTAAAAATAAATAGTTTTTCAAAACCTGATTATGTAATCGAGGCCGCATCCGTAAAAATTTCACCAAATATTATCACGGTTGCAGATAATAATTTTAATGTTGCTATACAAATGAGAAACATAGGAAAAGCAGTGGGAGATTCCATTTGGGTGAATGTAAGCAGAAAACTTCCTAATGACAGTATTCGAGTTATTTATAAAAAATTAATACCTGCAATTAGAAGCATCGATTCGTTGAATATTGATGTGCCCATATTTCCTATTCTAGAAAAAGGGCTGAATCAAATATCGGTAACGCTCGACGAAACAAATCGAATTGACGAACAATATGAATTCAACAACAGCATCACTAAAGATTTTTATATTTTTGAAGATGAACTTCGTCCAATTTATCCCTATAATTTTTCAATAGTAAACAGACAAAGCATTAGTTATTTTGCAAATACGGCAAATCCATTAAGTGGGATTAGAGATTACAAATTGGAGATAGATACTACGCGCCTTTTTAATTCGCCATTTAAAAAATTATACAACAAATCAAGTGTTGGCGGATTAATTGAATTTACCCCAACGGATATCAGTTTTACAGACAGTACCGTTTATTATTGGCGTGTAGCAATGGTGCCTAGAAATAATGAAGCTTACATTTGGAATGATTTTTCTTTTGTGTATTTGCTAGGTAGTTCAAGTGGTTACAATCAATCGCATTATTATCAATTTTTGAATTCTACTTACGATAATATGACTCTGGATGCAAACCGTACATTTAAATTTAAACAACAAACTCAAAATTTAACCATCAGGTCAGGGCTATATCCGTTTTTTGATTTTGATAGAATAAATGTCAATCTTGATTTTGACCAAGTGGAATTTTGGGGTTGTGCAACATTATATAGACCTAGAGATTCTATGGAAAATAATTTACAATTTTATGTATTTGATACCAATACTTTAGCCACTTGGCGAAATAGAAATGTAAATGCTACAAATGGTTTATATGGAAGTCGACAGGTATGTTTAAACAGTGCTACACCAAATGATACAACCCGTGCGTTTTTTGAATTCCAATTTAGTAATCCTGTTAATCGTAAGCGTGCCATGGATTTCATAGATTCGGTTCCAACAGGTATGTATGTAGCTGTTACAAATTTTGGAAACAATAAAAATAAAACGTTCATAAATAGATGGCAAGCAGACACGGCAACTTTAGGTTATGGAAATTCGATTTATCATAAATTCAAATCCATGGGGTTGGATAAAATAGACAGTTTTTATAAAAATATTCCATTTATATTTTTCTTTAAAAAAGGCAGTACTGAGTTTACACCAATTCAAGTCGTAGGACAATCAGATTCTTCTTACTTGGATCAAACAATTCCATTAATATCAAAAACCACTGAAGGCTATTTTGAATCTCCTGTTTATGGACCTGCTACTGTTTGGCATTCATTGCATTGGAGCGGAAGTTCTGCAGATGAAATTCCTGCAGATACAGTTAAGGTGCAAGTTTATGGTGTTACATCAGACGGCACAAATGATTTTTTAGCGGAGATATACCCATCACAAGATACTACGTTAAATTTTGTAGATGCCATAAGATATCCATATTTGAAGTTAAAATCGTTGATGAAAGACACACGATATGTAACGCCTACCCAAATGCGCTTTTTAAGAATAAATGCCGATTTTGCTCCAGAAGGCGCAGTAGCACCATCTATTTTATTTCAATCTAAAGACACTTTAGAACAAGCTGAGCCTTTGGTTTTTAAACTCGCCTTTAAAAATATTAGCGATTATAACTTTGATAGTTTGATGAAATTCAAATTCATCATCACCGATCAAAATAACCAACCACACGAAATTGATATTCCAAACAGAAAATTATTGGTTTCAGGCGATACGTTGATTTTTCAATATACAATTGATACCAAATTATTTGTAGGGAACAACACGATTTTTGTAGAATTCAATCCAGATAATCATCAACCTGAGCAATATCATTTCAATAATATTTTATTCAAAAACTTCTTTGTGAAATCAGATAAATTCAATCCTTTGCTGGATGTGACTTTTGATGGGGTGCACATTCTCAACAAAGATATTGTATCAAGTAAGCCGCAGATTTTAATTAAGCTAAAGGATGAAAGCCGTTTCTTAGAATTAAAAGATACTTCTTCAATCAAATTGCAGTTGAGGTATCCAGATCAGACATTGCATGAATATTCATTTGGGGATACAATGTTGTTTATTCCTGCAGATATAAATTCGGGTGTAAATGAAGCCACCATTGAATTTAATCCTTTTTTGCCAGAAGATGGGGAATACGAACTGATTGTAACAGGAAAAGATGTAGTGGGAAACACTGCTGGTAATTTGGAATATCGGGTGGTTTTTTCGGTGATAAACAAACAAATGATTTCGAATTTGCTAACTTATCCCAATCCATTTACAACATCTACAGCATTTGTATTCACATTAACCGGCAGCGAGGTGCCTCAAAATCTAAGAATCCAAATATTAACCATAACTGGTAAAATAGTAAAAGAAATCACAAAAGAAGAATTAGGGGATTTGCACATCGGAAGAAACATTACAACATACAAATGGGATGGATCTGATATGTATGGTCAGCCACTTGGAAATGGAGTGTATATTTACAGGGTATTGACCAATCATCACAATAAAGCGCTAGAGAAATACAAAAGCGCTGATGATAACACGGATCGATTTTTTAACAAGGGATACGGTAAGATTTATTTAATGCGTTAATCTTTCTTTGTTATTTCTAATAAACTAGACGTAATTTTCTTTTAAGTTACCTAATCATTAATTTGTTTTTATAATCAAATCAATTTCATTGATTTTTATTCATTATAGTTTATCTTAGATTAATATTAACAAAATTAAATTTTCATAATATTTGGTTTTTTTTTTGTAATAAAATTAATAAAAACCTCCATTACCTCAAGAAAATGGTTTTTAAAACAATAGATTTAATTCTACAAAGTAACGTGACGTTACATTGAAAAATATATTTTAAAATGGGCGTTGCTAGATATTTTCTTGGTTTACTTTTTTTTATTTGTTTAATAAATGGAACAAGTCGTGCTCAGTCCATAAATATTTCATCCAATAATGCATTTTTTTGTAGTGGAGGAGCTGTAGCAATAAATTATACATTAACAGGTTTTTTTTCAACGGACAATGTATTCACTGCACAGCTAAGTGATTCAGCTGGACAATACAACTCTCCTTCAATAATTGGAAGTGCTTCAGGGAATTCCTCAGGGATAATTCAAGCTTATCTACCAAATAATTTATTTTCATCAGGGAATTATTCTATTAGGGTTGTATCAAGTAATCCAAGTACTGTTATTTCAAATAATATTAATGCTCCAATTCAAAATACAGTTTTAGATTCATGGGTAAGGAGAGCAGATGTGGGCACTATTCCCAAAAGTTTTGGGGTAGGGTTTGCTATTGAAAATAAATTATATTTTGGTTTAGGTTCAAATGGAGGATATTCTACAAATGATTTTTGGGAATATAATACAACAAACAACATATGGACAAGAAAACAAAATTTGCCTATCATAAAATCGGCATCAGTTGGATTTAGTATTGGAAATAAAGGGTATGTGTGTACTGGAAATGGTCAAGCGGATTTATGGGAATACGATCCTCTATTGAATACTTGGTCACAAAAAGCAAATATTGGTGGTGCTGCAAGGGGGCTAGCATCTGCATTTGTCATTGGCGGAATTGGATATGTAGGTTTGGGGAAAAGTAATACTGGTGATTTTTTAAGCGACTTATGGGCCTACGATCAATCCAACAATACTTGGTCAAGAAAAACTGATTTTCCAGGTGGAGCAAGGTACGCCGCAGTTGGTTTAACCATAATCAATAAAGGTTATTTTGGGTTTGGAATTTCAGCTAGCACTTACAAAAGGGATTTTTGGGAATATAATCCTCAATCAAACACATGGACACAAAAAGCTAGTTGCATTAGCTCCCCTCGCCAAGCACCTTCTTCATTCGCTATTCAGGGTAAAGGTTATGTAGGGCTCGGTTATCAAAATTCAAACAAAAGTGATTTTTTTGAATACAACCAACAAACAGATACTTGGCGACAAATAAACAGTTTCACAGGGTCAGCCCGCAGAGGTTCAATTGCGCTTACAATTGGAAATAAAGCTTTTCTAATTTCCGGTATAAGTAACAACGGTAATACTAATGATCTTTGGGAATATACGGCTTCAACAAATTTGATACAAATTGACTCTGTTCAAAGAATAAATTGCCAGGGTACGAGTTTGCCAGTCTCATTTAAAATAGGGTGTAATAATTTTAATAATGACAATGTTTTTAATTTACAGCTTAGTGACACCTCTGGAAGTTTCGAGAATCCACAAATAATTGGAACATTAAATGCGATTTCAAGCGGAACCATAAATGCCACGATTCCATCAAATGCATTATTTAGTAGAAGGTATTTGGTTCGAATTGTTTCTTCAAATCCACAAGCAATTACTGCTCCAATCTCAATATCTGTTTTACCACAAAATACAGTTCAATTAACATCAGCAATTGGATCTGATTTTCAAAATATTTGTACTGGAAATTCAATTTCACCAATAACTTATTCCGTTTTTGGCGTTACAAACATACGCGTAGATTCATTGCCCAATGGCGTAACTGCTAGCTTGATAAACAACATTATTACCTTATCGGGAACATCATCATTAGTTATGGATAATAACTATACAATTAAATTATTGGGCGGTTGTACTGCTTCAATCGTAAATGGATTCATCAATGTAAAACCCTTGACTTCTATTACTACACAACCCAGCAATAGTCGACAGCAGATTTGTCAGAATTACTTAGCCAATCCATTAAGTGTAGCGGCCAATGGATTCAATCTTACTTATCAATGGTATGCATCAAACGATTCGTCAAATCTAACAGGTACAATCATTTCAGGTGAAACTGCGAGTATTTTGATACCGCCAACTAATTTGGTAAATACGCAATATTATTATTGTATCGTAAATGGTAGTTGTGGTTTGCCAATAGGGTCAAAAGTTTCAGGCAGACATAAAATAACAGAATCAGGTTCTTGGTTGGGATTTAATCAAAATTGGAATGATGGTCAAAATTGGTGTGGTGGCGTTCCGCTAAATACTGGGAATGTAATTATTCCTTCAGGGGCAACAAATTATCCGATAATTTCAAATGCAGAAGCCAGTTGTAATAATCTTGTCATAAATACGGGTGCATCACTTGTGTTAAATAATCAAACTTTAAATATTGCAGGCTCGATTAACAGTACAGGAACGTTTAATGCTATAAACGGATCAATAAATTTTAATGGATCATCTGTAGCTCAAACAATTACGCCAAGTAAATTCTTTAAAAATAAAATCAAAAATTTAAAAATAAGCAACAGCAATGGGGTGTCTGTTGTTGGTGTAAATGATACATTGAAAATATTAGGGGATTTGTTATTTGGAAACAGCAATTGTACGTTACAAACGAATAATAACATTACCATAGTTTCTGATTCTATAAAAACGGGCAATATTTCGGATATGACTTCCGATGGCTTGACTTCAGGCGTTTATTCAGGAAATAAAATCGTAGGAAATGTAACAGTTGAAAGATACGTCCCTAATCATTTTAAAGCGTGGCAATTATTATCAACACCAACAGCGGGTCAAACCATCAAAGATGCATGGCAAGAAGGGAATGCTAGATTGGTAAATGGAAGACCCGGTTATGGCACTACGTTAGTGAGCAACTTGACTAATGCCATTTCGCCAATCTTGGGGTTTGATTTCTTTTCTCCTAATGGGGCAACAATAAAAACGTACAACGCATCAACAAATTCTTGGGAAGGCGTTGCTTCTACTTTTAATAGCATCAACAACCCAAAAGGATATGCATTATTTGTTAGGGGTGATCGTTCAGTAACAGCTTATAACCAAGCTGCAACAGCAACCACATTAAGAACGTCAGGCGTTATTTATCAACCAACAAATCCACCCCCTACAATTTCAGTTGTTGCCAATAAGTTTGAATCGGCTGGTAATCCTTATGCTTCTGCGATAGACCTGAGTAAACTAACTAGAACCGGTGGTGTGCAAGATGTGTATTATGTTTGGGATCCTAAATTAACACCAACATATTACGGTGGTGGCTACAGAACATTAGTAAGGGTAGGGGAAGGATATCTTGCTGTTCCTGCGGATGCTAATCCTTCGAGTTATTATAACGCTTCGAATCAAAATATAAATATCCAATCGGGACAGGCGTTTTTTGTACGTGCCGATAGTGCTTTGGGAGACGGAACTTTGTCATTCAATGAAAATTGTAAAGTTAAAAATGATGCCATTGTTACTCGAACAACAACCGAATCAGTAAAAAAGATTTTTGTTAATTTGAATCGCGAAACAACAAGCGGCTCCGTATTATTAGACGGCGTTATTTCATTGTTTGATGATGCTTATCAAAATGAATTAGATTTTTCTGATGCGCCAAAATTATTCATTGGTAGCTCAGAAGGAATAGCAATAATGCAAAATGATAAAATGTTTGCTGCTGAAAAAAGAACATTACCACAAGCATCAGACACTATTTTTTACAAGTTAAATCAAATCAAAAATTTTCAATATACGCTTTCAATAAAATTAGAAAATTTTGAAGACAGTATTTTGAAACCATTTCTAGTAGATAGATACACTGGGGTACAGCAAATGTTGATGTTCAATAACACCAATTTAATTCAATTTGTTGTAACAAATGATGTACTATCGTCGAACCCTAATCGCTTTTATTTGATGTTTAAGCCGATGCAAACTGTGCCGGTAAAATTCACTTCTGTAACAGCTGAAAATGTTTCAAAAGACATCAATAAAATTAACTGGAAAGTTGAAAATGAAATAAATATTGCTCATTATCACATTGAAAAAAGTGTTGATGGAAGGTCGTTTAACTCAATAGGCAACGTAGCTTCATTGTTTAATAATGGTCAGTCAGGAAATTACCAATTTGTAGACTCTTTGGTTGGTTCCGATGTTGTGTTTTACCGATTAAAATCAGTTGATTTTGATGGGTCGAAATCAAATAGCAATATTGTAAGGGTTTCCGTATCGGGGGGTAAAAACAAACCCTACGTATCGCCAAATCCTATAGAAAACAAACTGATTAAACTTTATTTCACAGAACAGCCAAAAGGGAAATACATGGTTAGTATTTTGGATGCTAAAGGTCAGCAAATAAAATCGGTGCAATATTTCGTAACAGATACCAATAAAAGCTATAAGCTATCTGCAAAAGAAATCCTACATACGGGCATTTATTATTTAAAGATTGATGGTCCAAATAATATACAAACTGTAATTCCTGTTGTAATTCCATAAGTTCATTTCTGATAAGCCCGTTTCAATCGCGTAATATTAATATCTTTACCATTAAAAAATTCATGGCTAAAATTGGTATAAATCTTTCAACCGGAAGTTTACAGAAAGATGAAATAATTGTAGGAATAGATCTGGGAACAACAAATAGTTTGATAGCTATTGTGCATCCTGAAACAAAAAAGCCAATCGTTTTAAAAGAATTTAATGGAAGTTCAATAGTCCCTTCTGTTATTTATTTTGACAAAAATGGTCAAATAACGGTAGGCGAATTG
>CANKLV010000064.1 GCA_947483415.1 Chitinophagaceae bacterium | reverse complement strand
GTTAACGAATTGCCACTACATACTGGAGAATTTGAAGATGCCGTTGGCGTTACTGGCGTTTGATTTACTGTCACGTTTACAGTTCCTGCATTTGATGTACAGCTATTAATGGTAACCGTTACACTATATATTCCTGTTGCTGCTGTTGTTGCATTAGTTATGCTCGGATTATAAACATTACTTGTAAATGAATTTGGTCCAGTCCAATTCCAAGTCGGTGTTCCAGTTGAAGTGGTGGATGCAGATAAATTCAAAGTTCCTCCACTACAAATGGGAGAAACATTAGAAATTACCGGAGTTGCAGGAGGGTTTGGATCCACCAAACTAAAAGGACCAACTGACGCAGATGGACAATTGGTTAACACCACATAGACATTGGAATATGTTCCCGAAGGAAGTGATGATATTGTTATAACACCAGTTGTACTACTCGTGATGGTTGTTGTTATTGTCGCACCAGCAGGATTGGTATAATTTACCGTGTAAGATGTTGATGCCGTTAATCCATTTAAAGTTATACTTCCTGTTGACGTAGAACAGTTCGTTGGGTTGGTTGAAGATGAGCTAGTAATTACAGGTGTTGGTTTTACCAGTACAGAAATGGAAGCAGATGTTGACTGACAACTTAAAGATGGAGATGTATAAGTTGCCGTAGCAGTTACATTATACGTTCCACTCATTGAAGTTGTTGCAGTTGCACTTACTTGTGGGTTTTGAGACGTTGAAGTGAAACCATTTGGACCAGACCAACTCCAAGTAACTGATGGAGTACTTGTTGATGCCGTTAATGTTAACGAATTGCCACTACAAACCGGTGTATTTGATGAGGCAATTGGCGTTACTGGAGTTTGATTTACGACTACTGTAGTTTGGCCAGCTGGCGAAGAACATCCTGCAATTTTTACTGTAACAATATAGGTTCCGCTTGCTGCCGTAGTTGCACCAGTAATACTCGGATTTTGTAGTGCACTCGTAAATCCATTTGGTCCGCTCCAACTCCAAGTTGCTGTTCCTCCAGTTACCGTATTGGATGTAAGGTTTAATGTTTGTCCACTACATATTGGAGAATTACTTCCTGCAGTCGGTGTTGCCGGAGGATTCGGATCTACCAAAGTAAACGGACCAACTGATGCAGTTGGACAATTGTTCAATACCACATACACATTGGAATATGTTCCCGCAGGTAGTGATGATATTGTTATAACTCCACTTGTACTACTCGTTGTGGTTGTTGTTATTAGCGCACCAGCAGGATTGGTATAATTTACTGTGTAAGATGTTGATGCCGTTAAGCCGCTTAAAGTTATACTTCCTGTTGAGCTTGCGCAATTCGTTGGATTGGTTGATGATGAACTGCTTATTACAGGCGTTGGTTTTACAACTACAATTGTTGATGCTGTTGCTGATGGACAATTCAATGTGGTTGGAACAATATAAGCTGCCGTAGCAGTTACGTTGTACGTTCCACCCATTGACGTTGTTGCAGTTGCACTTATTTGTGGGTTTTGAGACGTTGAAGAAAAACCATTTGGACCAGTCCAATTCCAAGTAACTGATGGGGTACTTGTTGATGCTGTTAGTGTTAATGCATTGCCGCTACAAACTGGTGTATTGGATGATGCCGTTGGTGTTACTGGGGTTTGATTTACGACTACTGTAGTTTGTCCAGCTGGCGAAGAACATCCTGCGATTTTTACTGTAACACTATAGGTTCCACTTGCTGCCGTAGTTGCACCAGTAATACTCGGATTTTGTAGTGCACTCGTAAATCCATTGGGTCCGCTCCAACTCCAAGTTGCTGTTCCTCCAGTTGCTGTATTGGATGTAAGGTTTAATGTTTGTCCACTACATAAAGGCGAATTACTTCCTGCAGTTGGTGTTGCCGGAGGATTCGGATCTGAAAGTGCAATTGAAGTTATTATATTAGAGATGCAACCATTTAACGATACATTAATATTGGAATAATTACCCGCTGGTAAACTTGAAATAACATATGTCGTTGAAGTAGGCGTTATATTTTGAGACACATTGGTTGTACCATTGTTATAATTTAATGTGTATGTCAACCCTGAAGTTAATCCCGAAATAGTAATCGAACCCGTACTTGTATTACAGCTTGTTGGATTAATAAAAGTTGTAGCAATTACTGGACTTGGTTTGACGGTGATTACTGAAGTTGCTGTATTCTTACAACCTGTTGCCGTTATTTGTCCTTCAACTGTGTAAGTAGTTGGTGTAGCTGTTGGATTGGCTATTACACTGTTTCCAGTAGTTGTATTTAATCCTGTTGCTGGGCTCCAAGTGTACGTATCTGCTCCACTTGCTGTTATTGTTGTGCCAGCACTTCCACTACATATTGAAGTTGAAGTTGGATTCACTGTTACGTTCGGCAAAGGATTTACAGTGACGGTAAATGTTTTCGTTGTACCAGTACATCCATCTTTAATTGGTGTAATGGTAATGGTAGATGTTATCGTAGTAGAACCAGAGTTTGTAACAGTAAATACTGATATATCACCTGTTCCATTTGCACTCAATCCAATGGCAGTATTGCTATTTGTCCAACTAAATGTAGCACCTGAAGTACCCGAAAAATTTATTGGACCTAAAGATTCTCCAGCACATTTTGTAAAATTACTCACTAAATTTACGGTAGGTAACGGTTTTACAATAATATTTGAACTGGTAGTAGTTGTACCACATTCGTTTGTAACGCTTAAATTAATGGCATTCGTTGTATTTGCTGTTGAATAAGTAATTGTGCTGGGTGTTTGGGCTGTTGAACTAGCAGGACTTCCATTTGCAAAAGTCCAACTATATCCAGTAGCAGGTGAGATTGTACCGCCACAACTTAAAATATTTGCTGTTGGAGATGCAGTACCTCCAGCACAAATATCAGCTAATGGAGTTATGCTAATTTGTGGTTTGGTTTTGGCCGTTATTATTGTTGCAGTGGTAGGAAATGATCCGCACTTATTGGTCAACGTTAGTACAATATTATATATCCCTTCATTATTAAATTTAATAACCGGCGCTGGAATTGCAGATGAATCATTTCCTGTTGTAAACAAATAATCGGGTGTAGTAGCAGCTGTACAAGTTGAGGATGTTTTTGTTATCGTCCATTTATACTTTAATGGCCCGCAAACGGGCAAATCTGTTGATGTACTTGTAAGTGTTGTTGTAAAAGGAACGCAACCATTGTTTGTCGATGAGGAAAATGATGGTGTTGGTGGTGCTTGAACACAAATGGTTTTAGTGATAGTGTCAGCGCCACAAGTATTTCTTATAATATTTGTTACAGTATAAACTCCAGCCAATGAAAATGACAAGCCTAATGTCAATGAGCCCCATGTTCCTGGATCACTATCTGGTTGTAAGTCTCCTAATGAGCCAGATGTCAAAGACCATCCATTACTTGGAGAAATGATCCAATTACTAGGAGAAGTATTTGAACAAACACCACCATTACTTACAGTAACTCCATTTATAGAATTATTGGTAAGTGTAACAGGTTGATTTTTACAAATAATTGAGTCAGGCGAAATAATGAAATTGGCTTTAGGTTTAGTATTTACTGCAATTGGCTGAATCGTTAAATCAGAAAATCCACAAGGGTTTTTTGCTCTAATGATTACATAAAATGTATTAGGTGTTAATCCTCCTGTTGCACCACAAGATGTATTATTGAATATGTGTGAAAAATTTAAAGGCAGTGTTGTGAATGTGTCAATTGGCGAGCCATCATTTATTGTAACGATATAAATTGTTCCATTTGGATTATTTGTTGTTTGGGAAGGCAATGTTAATGTATAAGGTGAACAAACACCAACTGTTGAGCCTGGGTTGTTGAAAGGAACCGCAGGATTGGAGCCTTTGTATACAGTATAACTTTTTGAATTAGTACAACCATTGCCACCTGTTACGGTTAAAGTTAAATTGTAATATCCAGCATTTGCGTAATTGTGTGTTGTTGTTGCATTGAACAGCCAAGATGATGCAGTTGAAGTAAAGTTTGAAGTACCATCACCCCAATCTATGGTATAATTTAAATTAGTAGAAGCTGTTGATGATTTGTTTTTTACTTTAATATCAAATGGATTTCCCGTCGCTCCACAAATTGTAAATTGAGGAGTATTGTAAACTTCAAATAAATCCGGATCAGGCAACTCCTTCACCGTAACCACCTGAGTAGATTTTTTCTTACAACCTGTTGCAGTTATAGTCGTAGTTAGCGTTACCGTAAAATTTGTACTCCCATTTCCAGTGCCAGATAAATTATACGTATGATTTACGCTCGTTCCTGTTCCATCTGTTGAACCATCATCATAATCCCAACTATATGTTTGTCCGGCTGTTGCAGGTGTAGAAAATGCAATTGAACCACCTGAGCAAATAGTGGTTGGCGTTGCCGTAATTACTGGATCTGCAGGTTTTGGATTTACTGTAATAGTAGTTGATGCAGTATTTTTACAACCATTTGAAGCGGTTCCTGTAACGGTATACGTTGTTGTTGCTGTTGGATCTGCGGTTACAGGATTTGTTGTTGACGAGCTTAATGCTGTTGTTGGCGACCAAACGTAAGAATTGGCTCCACTTGCTGTAAGTGTAGTTGAACTTCCCACACAAATACTATTATCTGATGCTGATACAGTTACTGATGGCAATGGTTTAATTGTAAGAACTACATCACTTAATGTATCTGCTACACTTGGGGAGCCCGTATAAACAATACAAGTATACGTGTATGTTCCAACTGCTGTAGCGGTAGAAGTAAATACATTACTGGTTGCGCCGGAAATAAATGTTGCGCCAGGCCTTTGTATCCATTGATATGTAGCTCCAGTTGCAGCACCAGAAACAGTAAATACGCCAGTAGTTGTAGCATTAAAACAAAAAGTTGCGCTTGAAGGCGTAATCCCTGGCGCAAGCGGCAAAACACCAACTTCTTTACTCGTTAAGTTTATTGGCTTAATCTCAACCCCTTTTCCACATACCTCGCCAAAACCCACAATCAACATTACTATTAAAAACCAATTTAAAATTTTTTTACCTACTTTTCTCATATATGATGTTTCGTCGTTTTAATTATTAAACCGTTTTCTGTAGTTGTTAGTTATAATGTTATGATAGAAAATACAACACACACCACCCCCACTTTCACATTAAACTTTTTTTGAAAAACTATAGACTGATTGGATACTATAAAACTGTTAATAAAATGTGGGCAAATTTATATATTTATTGCTTACGGCCAAAGAAAAATTTAGATTATTTTATAATATATTCATTTCGTACTAATTCGCCCAAACCTGCTTCAACGATAAATATGAAGGGCGAAATTGAATGATATACCATCCTCCCGATTGAACAATTTTCACCAAACCAAACCATTCTTCCACATCATTTGCATCTTGTGTGTACGAATCCTGTAAATCAAACTTCCACCACGCATCCAAATACTCATGCACACATGCACCTGCTATAGGTAAATTGGTGGTTCGTAAATCTTGTACATTAATCAATAACCCCGAAGCCTGCTCCTGCTCTGTATTTCCGCCATAACCATAATTTGGCGCACCTACATGATTTGCATTTGGCGATACACTCAATCCCATCTCCGTTAACAACAAAGGCATCGCCGGATAACGTCCCTTCAACTCCTCTACCCAACCCTGAAACAACGAACTCGATCCACTGCCCACCTGCGTTTGAGGGCGATACTCAGGCACCGAATACGAATACACGTTATGACACCTGAAATCCAAAAACTCCGTATCTATCATATCCGCCGTTCTGATATCATTTGAATAAGACACCAAAGACATCCTTCCATAATTTGAAAATTCATATTGCTTTACATAATCGGCCATCTCTGCAATAAATGCTTCCGTGGCATTTATATTTCCATTGGTAAATACATATTCGCCCGAATAACTGTTGATGTTTGGATGCGCCAAATTGGTACTTCTTATGCTCGATGCACTCAACTCATTTCCGACCAAATAAGCCACAATCGGTGGATTTTTGTTGGTATACACCGAGTATATCCTGTCTATTACCGATCTAATATAGGTTTTGGTATTAGCTTTAAAGGTTGCATCCTGAAAATCTACCTGATCGCCATTTATCCAAATGGTTTGTAAAATAGATAAACCGCCGATGGCCTTAATCGACTCATAACATTTTTTTGGCGCACCCCATAAACGGACCGTGTTGGCGCCCATCGCTTTAATATTAATCATGTCCTGATTAATGCTGTTTGAAAAATTCAAAGGCAGATTGGTGTTTTGTTCTGTTTCCCATGGCAAAGTTCCAGGATAACCCGGCACATACACCACCCCTTTTATCTCAAATGGAATGTCGTTTTTTAAAATAAAATGATTGTTTACCGTGTAATTATCCACTTTTGGAACAATTGGTGTTACAACATTAGAAGTCGATTTTTCTTTGGTACAAGAAAACAACATCATCAATGAAACAATACATACATTAGTGAAATATCGAAAAAACATAATTAATTTTCAATAAAATTAATTGATTACAATTTCAATTTGTACATTTATAAAAATATAAATATTAGTTAATTGAATATAAAGGCTCGTTTTATTAAAATTAAATGAGCAATTTAAATGGATTATGGAATGGATTTTACCAATATTATTGATTTGTATTTCTCTGATGATTTATTTTCACAATTTTAAAAAGAAAAATAATTCGTCAGAAAAAAATTTAATTACACCAAATCAACAAAAACAAAAAAATATCATTGTAACACATGGTGACTTAAAAAAAGACATCGGCCATCGAATTACAGACTATCTGAATAAAAATAATATTTTATACACCACAGCAGATGGCGGATCTACTTATAGAATCATTTACGAAAACGGAGAAACCGACGACCATCAAATTTTAATTAAAATCCCAGATCAAAAAAGTTACATCAAATTCTCCTGTCTCATTTTTCGAGATGTGCCCGATGATACATTAAGCAGGTCAGCAGAAATCATTACGCGTATCAATAATCGCTATATTCTTGGAAGTTTGTTGTTAATGTATGAAGAGCGGTTGATTATTTTCGAAGCCAATATGATACTAACCGATATTCATCAACTTACAGAAGAATGTATTGAAATGTATATAAACGAAACCCTTAAAGCCGGTTATTGGTGCAAACCCTTGATAAATAAAGTAATCGTTGATCACGAAGAGCCGATTATCGCTTTGCTCGAATTTATTGAGTAAGGTTTATACCACAAAAAATATGGCTAAAAAGTAATTTTAATTGGTATTATTTTTTCTCTTGTTCAATTAAAAATTCTGCGTAGGTAATCCATTGTTTTTTCTCCCAGCTCAATATTTCAGTAGCCGATTTATCTAAAAATAATTTATAGTCAAACCTGCTGTTTCCAGGCGCAATATATCCAGGATAGTACCATTCGATATTGTTGTTTTTACAATATTCTAACTTTTTTAAAACCAATAATTTCCCTAGTGAAAAAGATTTATAATCTGGATGGTAAATGTTTTTAATGCCTGCAATGGTGTTTTTCCCTTGATCAAAAATACCAAGCCCAATCAATTTATTTCCTGAGCGTACTTCTATTTTATACGTATCATAAACTTGGCAAGTCGTATCTACCAATAATTCTTTAATGGTATAATTGGTTAGAAAATCAATTTGAATAAAATACACATCATGCAACAATTCCATTTCTTCAGTAAGCGAAAAAGGTTCTATCGAAAATTGAAAAAGACTTGCTTTCTTTAATAATTGCTGAGATGATTTATTTAATTGAATTTGATGTACTCCATATCTAGCCCAATATACACGTACCCAATCTAAACCACTAGGCGTAATATTTGTTGTAAAAATTTCTGATCCAATTCTATACCAACCTTTTTCTAGGTATTGATCAAGCATTTCGTTTTTAATGCTTTCGTGGCTATGAAAAAGCATGTTTTCAGTCATAGTAGTACGTTTATTGATTCACTAAAATAAAATTTACAAATCAATAATGATGTTAAAAAAGATAGAAATTGAATGACGTGTAAAAAAATCAATTTTCTGAGTACATTTTAAAATAATTACAATACTTTAGTAGCATGAGATTATTTGCAATCATATTATTAATGCTCATTTTTGGATGTCATTCTTCTGATAATAATAACGAATCAAATGCAGGTTCCGTTTATGTTGAGCCAAGTATAGATAAAAACGGAAAATTTAGAAAAGGGCATGTTAGAAAGTCTGTTTCCACCAGCAAAGACGCCATAAAAAACCAAAATCGTAGCCGATATTACTACCAAACTAGAGGCAAATACCGCAGAAAAAAATAGCCCAACAGGTTTTTTAAGTAACAATACTTAGGGATTTCAAGTGTAATAACTCAATTTTTAAACTGATTGTTATCATTGTTTGTAATCAATCATCAGCAGTTATACTTTTACATCAGATAAGCGCGCAACATATCTGATACCAATGAAAAACCAGAACATCCAAAACCAATGAAAAACTAAAACCAAAATCCAATCCAAATGAAAAAGCCAAACATCCGAATCCAAAAAAAGCCAAACCCGTATTAAAGTCCAAGTCCAAAAAAATCCAATCCAAATGAAAAAACAATTCACTAAACAATGTTTAAACATCAAAAGTGAAAAATGATCCGAATCCAATCCAAATGAAAAAAACCGAATTATCCTAACCTGTAGAAAACTAAAACCGAATTAATATCTTAATCCAAACAC
>CANKLV010000063.1 GCA_947483415.1 Chitinophagaceae bacterium | reverse complement strand
ATGCACTTGGCGTAATGAAATTTAATTTTAAAAATTCTTTTGATGTTTATTTACATGATACCAATATGCGGAGTTTGTTTAAAAATAGTTCACGCGCTTTAAGTCATGGTTGTGTTCGGGTAGAACGTTTTGATTTGTTGGCAAAATTTATTGCTCAAATTGATAGTTGTCGTTATCAAACTTCAGATACATTAACTTACACAAATGATTCAATTAATAATTGGCTTGCTGCAAAGCAAAGAAAACGTATTGCAGTAAAAAATGAAATGCCATTGATTATAAATTATATAACTTGCGAAGTGGTTAATAGCGAAATTGTTTTTCATGAAGATATTTATGGGTCTGATAAAAAACTGATTGAGTTGTATTTTAATAAAATGTAGTAGGTTTTTAAAATATTAAACCCTTTTAAATCAAACCCATTTGTATTTATTAAAAGTAAAAAGTAAAAAGTAAAAAATCTTATTCTTCTCTACAGTAGAGAAATGTTTATTCGCTTTTTTGAATTATTTCTTTAAAATTAATAACCATTGTACAACTACAAGAAATATCGATTTTTGATTTTTAATAAAACAACTCTAATGGGGTTGATGATATTGTTATGTTTGAATGCATCTGGACAAAAGCATGTCACAAAGCATAAGAAACTTATTAAACATGCGGATACTACTCAAATATTATATGGGTTAGCTAGTTTTTACAGCGATAAATTTAATGGACGTAAAACTGCTTCAGGAGAAGTATTTAATCAGAAAAATCTAACTGCAGCATGCAATCAATTGCCATTAGGTACAAAAATAAAAGTAACCAATATCAAAAATGGCGATTCGGTAATTGTAAAAGTAAATGATAGATTGCATCCCAAAATGAAAAGAGTGGTGGATTTGTCGAAATCGGCCGCAAAAAAAATTGGGCTTACTACACAAGGGGTGACTAGGGTTAAGGTGGAGGTAGTTCCGTAAGTTCAATCCGCTTCGCTGGTTTAATTCGCTTCGCTAGTTCAATACGTTCAAATCGCTACGCTGGTTTAAAAAGTTATGTGGGTTTAAAATGTATCCTTTTTGTTTAGATTTCAAAACGGGTTTTCTAATACTCGAAAATTTTAAACCCTTACAAAAACTATTTCAACTTATTTGATGATTGGTGAAAATACCAGCATCGGCAACCTTTTGAACGCATTGAACATATTGAACCTTTTGAACCTCTTTTTATCTCTTCTCATACGCATACTCAAACAACCCCGCCATTTCTCCTTTATTTGAAAATATTTTTTCTGATTTTTTTAAACCATTTTCATAATCGTATTTCCAAATGTAATAAGTCCCATTGTTGTCTTCTGAGGTATTCATTTGTATTATTTGATGGTCTTCATTATAAATAAAAACATAGTCAGGGATCATTGATTTTTTGAATTCATTAAGGTGTAAAATGTCTGTTAATTGATTTGCATCATCATAATAGTAATAATATTTTTCGCCTGTTTTCGTGTTTTTTTCTATGCCGACATTGTTTTTCTCATCAACAGAAAATAAGATTACTGTAGTGTCTTTTGTATTTTTTATACGCAACAATTGAGTGGGCAAATGATTTTGGTATTGATAAAAATGCGCTTCAGTGATTTCACTGTGAAAATCATCGTCTTTTGAAATGGACTGAGAAAAAGTATTGATTAATTCGTCAAGTTCATTGTACATAAATTGTGTTGTGGTTACTACATTTTCAGCACTGTCGTATGTACGAATTATTCTACCTTTTTCATCGAAATTACTAATCATTAATGAACGGCCTGTTTGTCTGTTTTTGGTGTACAAACTATATTTTCTAAAGTCTTTTGATATTTTTTTTTCACAATAAAAATCTTTACTAATCTCTCCATCTGGTTCAAAACTTTTCACTTGAATGTTTTTCACTTTAGCTGAATTATATCCACGCATTTCTTCAGCAGTTTGTTTGCAGTTCATGATGTCTTTAAAATAATATTGAGCAAAAACTAAGTTTGAAATGAATAGTGAAATCATTAAACTGAACGTAAATTTATACATGTTTGTTTTTTTGAAAAAAGTGAATTTAATTTGAATTGGAGTTAATTGTTGAACTTACTTAATTTTATCAAAAATACGAAAGCAATTGAATAGGGGATATGTTTTTGAAAAATGATTTTTGGATAAGTGAAAATTAAAAAGCGTGTCCGCCGTGGCGGATAAAAAGTAAAAATCGTTAACTCTCTTTTTTGAATGTTGAAGTTTTACTTTTGAATTTTAAATTAAAAGTATGGACAATATAATTGGTGATAAATTTTTGCGGTTGGTAAATATAATGGATGAACTTAGGGAGAAATGCCCTTGGGATAAAAAACAAACCATTGAATCGTTGAGGCAATTGACCATAGAAGAAACCTATGAGTTGGTGGATGCGATTACTGAAAATGATTGGAAAAATCTAAAGGAAGAGTTGGGTGATTTGATGTTGCATTTGGTTTTTTATTCTAAAATAGCTCAGGAAAAAAGTGAGTTTAATATCGGAGAAGTGATTGATGGCGTGTGCGAAAAATTGATAAGTAGACATCCTCATATTTATGGAGATTTGAAGTTGGAGAACGAAGAGGAAGTAAAACAAAATTGGGAAAAAATAAAACTTAAAGAAGGAAAAAAATCTGTTTTGTCAGGCGTGCCAAAATCATTGCCTGCGCTTGTAAAAGCCATTCGTATTCAAGAAAAATCCAAACAAGTTGGCTTCGAATGGGAAAATGCAAACCAAGTTTGGGAAAAAGTTAATGAAGAAATAGGAGAATTGAAATTGGCTGTTGAATCTAAAAACATGTCTGATATTGAAGACGAAATGGGCGATGTGTTATTTTCATTGGTTAACTATGCGAGATTTTTAAACGTGGATGCAGAAAATGCGCTAGAACGAACAAATAAAAAATTTATGCATCGATTTTCCAAAATGGAGGAATATGCAGCTAAAGAACAGAAAAATTTACACGACATGGATTTGGAAGCTTTAGACAAATTATGGAATTTGGCAAAAAAAGATAAGATATAAATTTACACCAAACGCCAAACGCCAAACAACAAACCACAAACAACAAGCAATAAATTTGATTTTTTTAATCATAACACATTAAATGCTAAAATATTTTAATTTATCAAAAAAATGAAATTGAAATAATGTCCACATTTATATAAAAATGTTACAAATTAGTTATTATAATTCAATTAATAAATAGTAATTTTAACGTTGTGTAAAGTTTTTTATTTAGAATTTCCGACCCCCTATAAAAATAAAATAAAAACCTTATCCTGAAAAGCCGTTCTGAAACGCTGCAAAATTATACATACGTATTGCAAAATTGTTGATAATCCGTAACAATAAGTTCTGCATTTGCTTCAGAATCTTCTAATGAATTTTATAAACTTAAAGTTTGATTTATGCGTAAATTCTACCTTACAACTGCAAGGGTAATGAATGTGAACAACAAAAAATCAGTAAAAAAGCGACTGCATTTTTTATTGATTCCTTTGATGTTTTTTGTAGCAATAGTGTTTACAACAAAATTGAATGCTCAATCGGCTGCCCAATATAGCTTTAGTGCGAGTGGTGGAACTTACGATGACATTACTGGTAGTGGAGAACCAATAGTTATAGACAATGGAAACAGTGATGATGGTTTTAAAAATGGAATTCCAATTGGGTTTGATTTTGAATTTGGTGGTGTTACATACAATGAATTCAATGTAACAACTAATGGTTGGATTACACTGGCAAATAACGGAAACAATAATATTACAAATGATGGAAGAGCCAATAATTTTGCAACAACCCTTCCCAATTCGCCACTCATTGCTGCATTATGGGATGATATCGAGATTTCCGATGTTGAAAGAGACATTCAGTACAAATCTTCTGGAGGTGTACTAACAATTCAGTATACAAATATTCAATGGAATTGGCTAGCTACTGCTCCACAAGCATCTATTAATTTTCAAATAAAATTATACGAAATTACTGGAGCTGTAGAGTTTGTATATGAGCAAATAAATGGGGGTGTATTAATTGCGCCATCTGCTTCGATAGGTATTGCTACTGGAAATAACGTTTACTTATCGGTAAATGGTACTGGCGCAACACCAACAGCAAGTTCAACTACAAGTTCAAACAACTTAAATGCACTACCTGCAAATGGACAAAAATATACATTTAATCCGCCACCACCTTGTTCGGGAACACCGGTACCTGGAAGAACTTTTGCATCGGTTAACTCCGTTTGTGCATCATCTGGTGCAACCGTAAATTTATCATTCGAAACTTCAGCTACAGGTACAACTTACCAATGGGAGCAATCCATTAATGGTGGTGCCACTTGGTCGAATGTGCCTGGATTAGGAACCAATTCAACATATGTTGCTACACCAACAGCTACAACACAATACCGTTGTAGAGTAACTTGTACTTCAAGTGGTCAATCTGGGAATTCAACACCAGAAACAGTTGTATATGATAATACTTGTATCGTAATGCCTGTAAATGGAGATGTAACTACTTGCTCGGCAACTTTTTACGATGCCGGAGGACCAACAGCAAATTATGGAGCTTTTGAAGTAAGACAATTAACCATAAATCCTTCAACTACTGGCGCAAATGTAAAAGTGGTATTTAATAGTTTTAATACAGAAAGTAGATATGATGGTTTGATGATTTATAATGGAAGAACGGTAAATCCGGCTAACTTAATAAGCTCAGGATTGCCAGTTGGAATAGATCCAACAACAGCGCCTGCTGGTTCTTTTCATGGAACAACTTCACCTGGTACCATCACGTCAACAGATCCTACCGGGGCATTAACATTTGTTTTCAGATCTGATAATATTATTCAAAGTACAGGTTGGAACGCAACTATTTCTTGTATTGATCCTTGTGTTGGAACACCAACGCCAGGTGCTACTTTGGCTACATCAACTTTTGTATGTAATGGATTTTCAACTACATTATCTTTGACAAACAACAATTTTGCTGGAGTTACATATCAATGGCAATCATCTGTAGATAACAGCTCATGGAGTGATATTTCTGGTGCTAATTCACCAACATTTGTAGCTTCTCCAACTTCAAACACATATTTTAGATGTGAAGTAACTTGTACGGCAGCCCCGTCTGTTCCAGGAAACAGTACCTCAATTCAAATTGAAACTTCTGCATGTGATGAAGTATTGATGCCTTCTGATGGCTCATCATTGTCAATAAATACTTGTTCAGCTTTATTCACAGATGGAGGAGGTACAAGGGCAAATTATATTGATAACTCAAACGGTACTTATACTTTTAGACCTGCTACTGCCGGAACGAAAATACGTGCATCGTTTACATCTTTCAGCACTGAAAACAATTATGATGGTTTGATGATTTACAATGGAAATAGTACAGGGTCACCATTACTTTCTTCAGGTTTACCTGCTGGTTTCAATGCTACTACAGCACCTGCTGGTTCTTATTACGGCACTCTCTCACCAGGCGTTGTAAGTTCAACAGCTGCGGATGGCTCTTTAACTTTCGTATTTAAATCAGATGGTACGCAAGTTTCGTCTGGTTGGGTGGCCACCATTTCCTGTTATGTAGATAATTCTTGTACGGGCACGCCAAATCCGGGAGCAACCTTAGCATCTAATACAACAGTGTGTTATGGAGGTACAACCACACTTTCAACTGCCAATACCATAAATGCAACGAATATTTTGTATCAATGGCAAAGTTCTCCAAATGGACTTTCATGGACAGATATTACAGGAGCTACATCAACTACGTACGTGGTAAGCTCGTTAACGACATCTACTTATTATAGAGCAACGGTAAGATGTACATCTGTTGGAGGAGGAGTTACATCTTCATCACCTAATGTTCAAGTAGTTGTTGATCCAACTTGTATAAACATGCCAACAAGTGCTACATTAGCCACTTGTAATGCAAGTTTCTATGATAACGGAGGTGCTTCTGCAAATTATACTGAAAATCAAAACAGAACATTTACCATAACGCCAACAACTGCGGTTTCAGCGGCGGGTCCATTCTCAAGGGTAGTTTTTTCAAGCTTTGCACTTGATCCTTCTGACACATTAAAAGTATATGATGGTAACAATACTTCATCTCCTTTATTAGGCGCATATACTACCAACCCAGGAACAATAACTTCATCTAATACAACCAATGGTGGCTTGACTTTTGTATTCAAATCAAATGCAACTTTAAATGCTGCAGGTTGGGCAGGAACGATAAGTTGTTATACACCACCAACTTGTAGCGGTGCTCCACCATCAGGAAATGTACTTGCTAGTATAGATACGGTATGTTCAGGTGGTTCTACCAATTTATCATTATCTAATGCAGCTACTTTACCAGGAGGGTTAACCTATCAATGGAAAAGCTCGAGTGATGGAACTACTTATAATAATATAGCAGGAGCCTCAAGTTTACCAACTTATTCTCCAACTAATATTACGGCAACAACTTGGTATCAATGTCTTGTTACTTGTAGTGGTAACACAACAACGTTTACGTTCGTAAAAGTTTTAGTTACTCAAATACCAGTATTAACTGTAAGTTCTGCAACCAATGTTTGTGGATCGGGTACCGTACTATTAACAGCAGGCTCGTCAGTTGCAGGTGCTGTAATCAGATGGTATTCAAATGCAGCAGGTACAACTTTAGTTGGAACAGGTTCTACTTATACAACACCAATTATTTCAACCAATACAACATATTATGTAAAGGCAGTTTTTGGAGATTGTGAAAGTGCATTATCATCAATTGTTGCTATTATAAATCCATTCCCTTCAAACATAGTTATCAATCCACAAGCGGATACCATTTGTGTCTCTCCGAATACAGATAGTTTAAGAACAACTGGTGGTTTATTCCCTGATGGTTCACAGGCACAAATTACATGGAGCCCAGTAACATATTTATTTAGAGATGCTGCTGCAACGATACCATATACATTAGGTACAAATGCGCCAACTGTTTATATTAAATCAACTGCTCCTAATGGTACAATTATAGATTATATTGCCACTGCTGGAACTACTTGTACAAAATTAGATACTTCTCGAATTACATACAGAGACATCACTCCAAGTGTAACCATTGCCATTACACGCCCAACGGTTGCTTTATGCCCAAGCGATACCATTACATTTAGAGCTACTCCTGTTAATGGTGGTAATGTTACTTATCCTGCAAGTTTTAAATTTTTCGTGAATGATGTTGCAGTTACATCAAATTACAATACTTCTGATACTATACGTTTTCCAGGTAGTTTAACCACAAGAACGTTAAACAATGGCGATGTGGTGAAATGTGTAATGCTGGTTAATCCGTTAATTATTAATTGTGCTACTTCAAATCAATTTGTGAGTAATTCGGTAGCCATGACAATCAATACAGTTAAGCGAGATAGTGTTTTATTAAGTACACCTACTACAAGTATTTGTACAGGTGCAAGTGTTACATTTACTGCAGTACCTCAAGCATTCCCTGGAACTAGTCCGGAGTATGAATTCTTAGTAAATGGAACTATTGTAAGGGCAAGAAGTTCAGTGACAACTTATACAACAACTACATTAACCAATGGCCAAGTGGTAACGGTAAGAATGTATTCCAACGAACCTTGCGTAACCCCTACGCCTGCTGTTAGTTTGCCAAAAATAATGACTGTAACTCCATTCACAGCAATAAGTGTTACATTAAATAGCTCTGTTGGGTCAACTTCTTGCGTTGGAACAAATGTTACTTATTCAGCAGTTCCTTCTACTTATACACCAACTTCAACATATCAATTTTTCGTTAATAATATTTCTGTTCAAGGCCCAAACACAGATAGTACATATGCCTATATTCCTGTTAATAATGATCAAATAAAAGTGGTGTTCAATTCGAACTTCTCGTCTTGTTTAACAAGTAATCCGGCTACATCTAGTATCATAACGATGTCGGTTAGTAGCAGTACAGTAGCTTCAGTAACACTTACTCCAACAACAGCGATTTGTAGTGGGGTATCTAAAATATTTACTGCAAATCCTGTAGGTGCAACTGTTCCTTCATACCAGTTTTTTGTTGATGGTGTAAGTCAACAAGGACCTAGTGCAACAGCAACATTTTCATGGTCAGCAACATCAAATTATAGCATAGAAGTAAGAATGAATCCTGGTGGTTGTGGTTTGCCTAATCCGGCAACAGCAACATTAACTCAAGTGGTCAATCCAACCCCACAAGGAAGTTTATCAGGTAATACATTTTGTACTGGAGGAACTGGCCAACTTACATATACATCAACATCTGGAACAGGACCGTACAGTTTAGTAATAAATGGTGTTACATATAATGCCATTACAAGTGGAACACCGTTTAATGCAAGTGTAAATCCATCAGCAACTACCAACTACACACTTACATCTGTAACTGATGTAAATGGATGTAACCGCTCAACAGGTTTTACAAATGCAGCAGCAACCATCACGGTAAATACACTTCCATCTGCGTCAATAACAAACAACACAGGTACTACGATATTAACTTGCGCTACTCCTACAATCAGTGTAACTGCTAATGGCGGCGGATCTTACTCATGGGACAACAGTTTAGGTTCAACTGCGAATGCAAACATTACTGCGCCAGGCACCTATACTGTAACAGTTACAGGAGCGAATACTTGTACCTCAACAGCAAGTATTACTATAACTCAAAATGCAACACCTGGTGGGGCTGCATTGTCAGGCACTTATTATAT
>CANKLV010000062.1 GCA_947483415.1 Chitinophagaceae bacterium | reverse complement strand
GATCCTGATAAGGAGCCATTAATGAAAATTCCAGATTTAAAGGAATCAGATGTGTTGCTATTAGAAGCGGAAATAGATACGATGAATTTGGAATTGCCACCTATGAAATCGTTTATATTACCTGGCGGACATCAATCGATTTCTACATTACATGTATGCAGATGTGTGTGTAGAAGGGCAGAAAGAATCTGTGTATTCATGCAAGAAGAAAAAATATTTGTAGATACTTTGGTAATAAAATATTTGAACAGGTTAAGTGATTATTTATTTGTGTTATCCAGATATATTGGCCATTTGCTTTCGGCTCCGGAAGTGCCATGGAAAGCAAGAATCAGCTAGAAAAAAATGATTTTTTAATTATTGTTGATTAATTTCTTTTTCAAGTAGACAATATTTTATACATTTGCCACCCTTTAACCAAGGACGCCGGGGTAGCTCAGCTGGTTATCCGCCACGTCGGACAAGGAGCACAGGATTCATATACGCCGCGGCGGACGACAGTTCATAAAGTAAGGCAAAAAAATATTGCCGGGGTAGCTCAGCTGGTTAGAGCACAGGATTCATAACCCTGAGGTCGGCAGTTCAAGTCTGCTCCCCGGTACTAAAAGTCAGAACGAGAATGAGAGTGAGAGCGATCATGGAGTTCTGACTTTTTTCTTCATTCACATTCTGTTTCTCGCTCTAATCAAAACAATCGCATATTTTATTTTCAAATAAATACTTATCTTTGGCGTTAGTAACTTAATTAGTAAGTATGATTGTTTCATTTGGAGATAAGGACACCCAAAAAATTTGGGAAGGCATTAGGGTGAAATCGCTTTCAACTGAAATTCAAGAAATAGCAAGAAGAAAGTTGAGAATGTTAAATAACTCTGTTGATGTTAATGATTTAATGATTCCACCTTCCAATCGGTTGGAAAAACTAAAAGGGAATCTTAAAAATTATTACTCCATCAGAATTAATAATCAATGGAGAGTTATTTTTAAATGGAATAATGGCAATGCTTCAGAAGTTTCAATTATTGATTATCATTAAAATATTTTTTATGCAACAGTTAAAAAACATACATCCTGGTGAAATTCTGATGGAAGAATTTTTAATTCCTTTGGAAATATCTGCCTACAGACTTTCTAAGGATATTTGCATACCTCAAACCAGAATTTCAGAAATTCTTAAATGTAGAAGAAGTATTACCGCTGATACAGCTTTGAGGTTGTCAAAATACTTTGGTAATAGTCCAAAATTTTGGCTTGGGCTACAAGATGACTTTGATATTGAGGAACAACAAAAATTAAAAAGTCTAGATTTTAAAAACATAAAGCAGTATAATAGAAAGGCTGCTTAAAGAATTACAATCTAAAAATATTCAACAAATCCATTACCACCCGGTTAGATAATTGTCCTCCTAAGGGTACAAAAAAGTCAGAGCGAAAATGAGAGCGAGAGCGATTATTGAGTTCTGACTTTTTTCTTCGTTCTCACTCTGTTTCTCGCACTGATTAAATCAAATTATTTTTTCGACAAGAATTCCCCAAAAATCATTTCCCGCATAAAAAATAAAATCTAGTTTTATTAATGCGCTAATCGTAAATTTGCCGAGTCAAAAAATATATTTTAAAACGTATAAAAATTTATTATGAGTACAGTAAAAGTTGCCATCAATGGTTTCGGTAGAATTGGCCGTCTAGTTTTTCGTCAGATTTTTAACATGGAAGGGGTTGAAGTAGTAGCAATAAATGATTTAACTAGTCCAGAAGTGCTTGCTCATTTGCTAAAATATGATAGTGCTCAAGGTAGATTTTCAGAAAAAGTTACACATTCCGAAAATGCAATTGTTGTTAATGGTCATGAAGTAAAAATATATGCTCAAAAAGATCCTGCTCAAATTCCTTGGGGAGCTCATGATGTAGATGTAGTAATTGAAAGCACTGGATTTTTTACCGACAAAGCTAAGGCTGAAGCACATTTAACAGCTGGTGCTAAAAGAGTCGTAATTTCTGCGCCTGCTACAGGAGATTTGAAAACGGTTGTTTATAATGTAAACCATGCTATTCTTGATGGTAGCGAAACCATTATTAGTTGCGCAAGTTGTACTACAAATTGCTTGGCGCCAATGGCAAAAGTGTTGAATGATAATTTTGGAATTGTTACCGGAATTATGAGTACAATTCATGCGTACACTAATGATCAAAATACATTAGATGCACCTCATCCAAAAGGAGACCTTCGCAGAGCTAGAGCAGCAGCAGCTAACATTGTACCAAACAGTACAGGCGCTGCAAAAGCAATTGGCTTAGTATTACCAGAACTTAAAGGTAAACTTGATGGTGGTGCACAAAGAATTCCTGTAATTACTGGTTCTGTAACGGAATTATATTCTATTTTGGAAAAGCCTGCAACTACAGAAGCTATCAATGCTGCAATGAAAGCGGCAAGCAACGAAAGTTTTGGCTATAACGAAGATGAAATTGTAAGCAGCGATGTTATTGGTATTCATTATGGTTCATTATTTGATGCTACACAAACTAAAGTGATGACAGTAGGAGATAAGCAAATGATAAAAACAGTGAGCTGGTACGATAACGAAATGAGCTATGTGTCTCAATTGGTTCGTACGGTAAAATATTTCGCAGGATTAATTTCGAAATAAACAACAATCACTAAACAAAAAATAGATACTTGTTTTTGGATGGCACTTCCAACAATAAACAACAAACAATAAACACCAAACAAAAAATGTCCACCTTTTCAAATTACAATTTCTCCAATAAAAAAGCACTTATTCGTGTAGATTTCAACGTTCCGTTAAATGATCAGTTTGATATTACGGATGATACTAGAATGACGGCTACCATTCCAACGATTAAAAAAATATTGTTGGATGGCGGAAGTGTAATTTTAATGAGTCATTTGGGCAGACCAAAAGACGGACCTACAGATAAGTATTCACTGAAACATTTGGTTGCTCATCTTAAAAATTTATTGGGAGAGGTAGAAGTAGATTTTGCCAATGATTGTATTGGAGAAGTAGCCATTCAAAAATCTGCTGCGTTGAAACCAGGTCAGGTATTGCTTTTGGAGAATTTACGTTTTTATAAAGAAGAAGAAAAAGGGGATGCAGCATTTGCCGAAAAATTAAGCAAGTTGGGTGATGTATATGTAAATGATGCATTTGGAACTGCCCATCGCGCACATGCTTCAACAGCTGTAATTGCTCAATTTTTTCCTGCCGAAAATAAGATGTTTGGTTTGTTGATGGAAGCAGAAGTTTTAAATGCTGAAAAAGTAATGCACGATGCACAAAAACCATTTACGGCTATTATTGGTGGAGCAAAAGTGTCGGATAAAATATTAATTATAGAAAACCTTTTAAATCGTGCTACAGATATTATCATAGGTGGTGGAATGGCCTACACATTTTGGAAGGCTCAAGGAAAAATAATTGGAAACTCTTTATGTGAGGATGATCGTATGCCATTGGCACTCGAGATTTTAGAAAAAGCAAAATCGCTTGGTGTAAATATTCATTTGCCAATGGATAGCACCATTGCTGATAAATTTGCTGCTGATGCACAAACGACTAATTGCGAAAGTTATGGCATTCCATCAGGTTGGATGGGACTTGATATTGGACAAAAAGCGGTTGCTAATTTCAGAGAAGTGATTTTAAAAAGCAAAACGATTTTATGGAACGGTCCAATGGGCGTTTTTGAAATGGAGAAATTTCAAAATGGTACCAAATCAATAGCGCTAGCTGTTGCAGAAGCTACAAAAAATGGCGCATTTAGTTTAGTTGGTGGCGGTGATAGCGTTGCTGCTGTAAATATGTTCCACTTATCAGATCAAGTGAGTTATGTGTCAACCGGTGGTGGCGCTATGCTTGAATATTTTGAAGGAAAGAAATTGCCTGGGATTGCAGCAATTAAGAAGGGGTAAATAAGGTTCAAGAGGTTCAATAAGTTCAATGCGTTCAAAATGTTAGTCCCTCAGTATCTCAAACGGGAGGTATTGTATTTGTCTAGATTTTAAACCTATTTCCCCCATCTGTATGTATCTAATTGAAGTCCGGCTAGATCAATTACACGATCTACTACAGTTGCTGCTACTTCTTCAATCGTTTTTGGCTTGCTATAAAATGATGGCGTTGCTGGACAAATAATACCTCCCGCTAGGGTAATGGTTTCCATGTTTTTAATGTGTATCAAATTGTAAGGCGTTTCTCTTGCCACACAAATTAATTTTCTACGCTCCTTTAAAATCACATCGGCTGCTCTTGTTATTAAATCATTTGAAATACCCTGTGCAATTCTGCCTAAAGTTCCCATACTACATGGAATGATTATCATCGTTTGATATTGACCTGATCCAGACGCAAATGGCGCATCGAAATCTTGTTGCGTATAATGCTTTACGTTATAATTAAGGTAGTCGTCGTTTTCTAATTCTGTAGCCCAAACTGATTTGGCATTGGTAGTCATCAACAATGAAAGTTCACTGATTTGATTGTTTAGTTTTGACAATTTCTCCAAAAGTACTTTGGCGTAAATTGAACCACTTGCGCCAGTAACGGCTACGACTATTTTTTGCATTGCGTTGATTTATTTTAAATATAATAACAATGGAAAGGTAAAAAGGTTTTTAATAAGTTGATTCAATAAAAAAACGCGAAGAAAAATCTCCGCGTTTTGTATATCTAAAAGCAATTATTATTTCTGATTTGCAAAATCTCTTCTGATAATATTCAATGCAGCACCTTCTTTAAACCATTCTATTTGTTGTTCGTTGTATGAATGATTCACATTGATTTCATCTTTTGTACCGTCATTGTGATTTAATACCAACGTTAATTTTTGGTTTGGCGCAAATGTGGTTAAACCTAAAATGTCGATTGCGTCATCTTCTCTGAATTTTTCGTAATCTGCTTTATCATCAAACGTTAAGGCCAACATACCTTGTTTTTTCAAATTGGTTTCATGAATACGCGCAAATGATTTCACCAAAACTGCTCTTACGCCCAAATGACGTGGTTCCATAGCTGCATGCTCACGAGATGAACCTTCACCATAGTTTTCATCACCCACTACAATTGAGCCTATTCCTGCAGCTTTGTATGCGCGTTGTGTATTAGGTACAGTGCCATATTCGCCAGTCAATTGATTTTTAATGTTGTCTGTTTTTTCATTGAAAAAGTTTACAGCACCAATTAACATATTGTTACTGATATTATCTAAATGTCCCCTGAATTTTAACCATGGTCCGGCCATAGAAATATGATCCGTTGTACATTTTCCTTTTGCTTTGATTAAAAGTTTCAATCCTTTTAAATCGCTTCCTTCCCATGCAGCAAATGGTTCTAATAATTGTAAGCGTTTGCTTTCTGGTGAAACTTTTACTTGAACATTACTTCCATCCTCGGCTGGAGCTTGATAGCCAGCATCTTCAACCGCAAAACCATTGATAGGCAATTCATCTCCTGATGGTGGATCTAATTTTACTTGTTCACCTTTATCATTAGTTAACGTATCCGTTAAAGGGTTGAAATTTAAATCTCCAGCAATGGCAAGCGCAGTTACCAATTCAGGAGAACCTACAAACGCAAATGTATTTGGATTGCCATCTGCTCTTTTTGCAAAGTTTCTGTTGAAGCTATGTACAATGGTATTTTTTTCTGCTTTTTCAGCGCCTACTCTTGCCCACATTCCTATACAAGGTCCGCATGCATTTGCAAAAACTGTCGCACCAATACTATTGAATACTTCTAAAAATCCATCTCTTTCAATAGTATAACGTACTTGTTCTGAACCTGGTGTAATGGTAAATTCTGCGTTTAGTTTAAGTCCTTTTTCAGCCACTTGTTTAGCCAAACTTACAGAGCGACTAATATCTTCATAAGAAGAGTTGGTGCAACTTCCAATTAAACCCACTTCAATTTTTGTAGGCCAATTGTTTGCAGCAGCAGCTTCTTTCATTTTAGAAATTGGCGTGGCTAAATCTGGCGTAAATGGTCCGTTTAAATGTGGTTCTAATTCGTTTAAGTTTATTTCAATTACTTCATCAAAATAAGCAGAAGGGTTAGCATAAACTTCAGCATCACCGGTAAGGTGTTCTTTAATTTGATCAGCCATTTCAGCAATTTCTGTTCTGCCTGTAGCTTTCAAATAACGGCTCATGCTTTCGTCGTAACCAAATGTAGACGTAGTAGCGCCAATTTCAGCACCCATGTTACAAATGGTTCCTTTTCCTGTACAGCTCATGCTGATTGCTCCTTCGCCAAAATATTCAACAACCGCACCTGTACCGCCTTTTACAGTAAGGATTCCAGCCACTTTTAAAATAACATCTTTTGGCGTTGCCCATCCATTTAATTTTCCAGTTAATTTAATACCGATTAATTTAGGCATTTTCAACTCCCAAGGTAAACCTGCCATAACATCACAAGCATCAGCACCACCCACACCAATGGCAATCATTCCTAAACCACCAGCATTTACGGTATGGCTATCTGTTCCAATCATCATTCCACCTGGAAATGCATAATTTTCTAATACTACTTGGTGAATAATACCAGCACCGGGTTTCCAAAATCCAATTCCGTATTTGTTAGAAACCGAAGACAAGAAATCATAAACTTCACTACTTTCTGAAACAGCTCTGGTTAAATCTGTTTTGCTATCAACTTTTGCTTCAATCAAATGATCACAGTGTACTGTACTTGGAACAGCTACTGTTGCTCTTCCAGATTGCATGAATTGTAACAAAGCCATTTGTGCGGTTGCATCTTGCATAGCTACGCGATCTGGGGCGAAATCTACATAAGATTTTCCTCTTCCATAAGCTTCTGTTGCGTTTCCTTGCCAAAGATGCGCGTACAATATTTTTTCAGTTAATGTTAGTGGTTTGCCAACAGTAGTACGTGCCGCATTCACTTTTTCTGAAAACTGGTCGTACAATTTTTTGATCATTTCAATGTCGAAAGCCATAGTTTTATTTTTAATTTGATAGTAATTAATTTTAGATTCTATTTACTAGATATCAGATTCTGGATAGATTCACAGAAATTGATAAGCATTTTGAAACTGATGATTGGTGTAAACACCAACATCAGCAAAGGTTTTTTAACACGAAGTCACGAAGGCACAAAGTCACGAAGACACAAAGTCACGAAGTTTTTTGTCACGAAGAAGCCAATTTATGAAAAATGCTTCCAACCTCTTGAACCCATTGAACCTTTTGAACTCATTGAACCATTCCAACCTCTCCAACCTCATAAACCCCATAAACCTCACAAACCTCTTGAACCTTTTGAACTCATTGAACCTCTGAGACCTTTTACCCCGGTCGCAAAATTACAAAAAAATGCATAGAGATTTTAGATAAAATAGTGTAATTTTAGTTTGATGAATAAAGTAAAACAATTCGTGGAGTGGCATGTTTTTGGCGTTTGTACCGCAATTGGCGAACGAATAGGCATTGCTAACACCATAATCCGAAAATATTTTATTTATATTTCGTTTATTACAATGGGCTCACCGTTGATCATTTATCTTTTTGTTGCTTTTTGGATGAACATCAAAAAATACATCCGCAATTCGAGGAGAAACCCAGTTCGGGTTTAGCTTAGTATTAAATAACCGCCTTTCTTAACGTTACTAATTTTTCGAGTAAAGCTTTTAATAAATCCAAGTGCAACATATTGGCACCGTCGCTTTTTGCAACAGAAGGATTTGGATGTGTTTCAATAAATAAACCATCAGCACCAGTCGCAATTGCAGCTTTAGCAATGGTTTCAATGAGTTGAGGGTTTCCACCTGTAACACCAGTTGTTTGGTTGGGTTGCTGAAGCGAATGGGTGCAGTCCATAATTACAGGAACACCAATTTCTTTCATCCAAGTGATATTTCTATAATCAACAATCAAATCCTGATATCCAAAACTATTCCCTCTTTCTGTTAGCCAAACGTTTTCATTTCCGGCTTGTTTGATTTTATCTACAGCAAATTTCATCGAAGGTCCGTTTACAAATTGTCCTTTTTTTACGTTTACAATTTTTCCGGTGGCTGCTGCTGCTAACAACAAATCCGTTTGTCGGCATAAAAATGCAGGTATTTGAAGAACATCTACATAATTGGCAGCAATCGCCGCTTCTCCTGCAGTGTGTATATCGGTGGTTGTAGGTAAGTTGAATTGTTTCCCAACAGCTTGAATCAACTGTAATGCTTTTTCATCACCAATTCCAGTAAATGAACTTCCGCTGGTGCGGTTTGCTTTTCTATAAGAAGCTTTGAATATGTAAGGAATCTCTAGTTTTTTACAAATGCTTGATACTTTTTCAGCAATTGTAAAAACCATTTCTTCGTTTTCTACCACGCATGGACCTGCGATTAGAAAAAAATTGTTTTTGTTGTATGATTGGCTTTGAAATATGGATTGATTCATATCGCAAATGTAGAGAAATAAAATTTTGTTGTAGCACCATATCTTTTACATTTACACCCTAAAATAAAAACCATGGTTAAAGAAAAAATATTAGTAATCGGCGCAAGCGGTCAAATTGGGGTAGAACTCACATTGGCATTGCGGAAAATTTACGGAAATAATAATGTTATTGCTTCTGATTTAAGAGAAGAAAATCCTTTATTGAAAGGCACTGGACCTTATGTGAGCATGGATGTGATGAATAAGGAAATGTTGCATGTTCAAGTGATTCGTCAAGGCATTACACAAATTTATTTGTTGGCTGCGATTCTTTCTGCCACTGGCGAAAAAAATCCAAATTTGGCCTGGCATTTAAATATGCAAGGGCTGTTGAATGTGCTGGATATTGCTAGAGAAGAAAAATTATCAAAAGTATATTGGCCCAGTAGCATTGCGG
>CANKLV010000061.1 GCA_947483415.1 Chitinophagaceae bacterium | reverse complement strand
TATCAATTAAAACCCAGCAATTGCAAAATCGTAAAAAGAACATCTACTGCCTTAAATACAAATGGTGGAAAAGGGCAGCCTCTAACACAACAAGTAATTAAAAATGTAAATGAATGTACCTTGAATTATGATGGTAAAGTATATCAAACGGAATTGCCAATTATGCCTAAATTACTCATTAAAAAAAGGCAAATCAATAAAAACAAAACTAGTGTAAGAACTGCCAAAGGAGTGAAGGTTTACTAGCAAAATCAGTTCTTTTTTACATTTACATTTTCAATTGTGGTACCTGTTGGTCCAATTATTTTTATGGTGTAATCTCCATTGTATAATGTTTGTGTATCGAAATAGGCGAGTGTGCTTCCTTGATAAAGTGTTGTTTCCTGTATAAATTTTCCGCTTGAATCAATCAACTGAATGGTTAAATTGTCTTTGTTTAATCCGATGCTTTGAATTACAATCAACTCACTTTTTTCAGCATAAAATATTTTGACCTCATTTTTTATGGAATCTTTGATAGTGCTGTCTTTAATTGTTTGTGCAAAGTTTATGTTGTAGACTAATATGAAAATGATTATTGATAATAGTTTTTTCATTTGCTGTTTTTATTTTCAAATTTAAAAATGCCAAATTTTCAAATTCGCAGTACTCATTTTTTACTATTTACTTTTCACTTTTTATTTTAAATCATCAACAAACCCGCCTTGTGCGATTGATTCATCGGTTTGTTATCCCAAAACAATTCAAAATCTTCTAAGCCAGCAGATTCGTAATTTTCCATTACCTCTTTCATATTCATCTTCCTTCCATTTTTTATTTGAAATAATAATTCGCAGAACCAAATTCCTTGTGTTTTATCAATACGAATATTTATTGTGGTTGATTTTGTTTCAAATGTAATAGACGCTAACTCCCATTGATTGCCTTTTTTCGATTTGGTGATTATTTCTATGGTTGGCAAGTTGCCTAAAAATATTAATTGTGTAGTTGGTTTGTAATTTTGTAGAGAATCATCTGAAAGTACATTGATTATGAAATTTGAATCGATGCTAGTTTTTGGAATCTTCATTTCAAACCATTTAAATAATGGCTCATCAATACCAACACCATGCATATAATTCAACAATGATTTTTTTAAACCATAACTAAAACTTTCATGATCAGTTCCAGTAGAATCAATATGTTCAACGTCGTTGTCTGCAAATGTGATTTCGATTTCTTTTGCTTTTTTTACACCAAATTTTTCAGGATTAAGTCCAACCGGACTATGTGCCGTCATGGCAAATTGGTGCCAAAATGCAGATTGTAGTACGCCAGATTTAAACAGTTGCCTTACCATTTCCAAACTATCTATGGTCTCTTGTGTTGTTTGTGTAGGAAATCCGTACATCAAATAAGCATGCACCATTATTCCGGCTTCTGTAAAATGACGATTTACTTTTGCAACTTGTTCTACCGTTATGCCTTTATTTATTAATGCCAATAATCTGTCACTTGCTACTTCAAGACCACCCGATACACCAATACAACCGCTTTCCTTTAGTAGCATACATAAATCTCTGGTAAAACTTTTTTCAAATCGAATGTTTGTCCACCAGCTTACTACGAGTTTTCGTTCAATTATTTCTAATGCCAATGCACGCATCAATGCGGGAGGTGCGGCCTCATCCACAAAATGAAATCCGGCTTCTCTAGTTTGTGCTATAAGTTCTTCCATACGGTCGCAAATCAAACTGGCCGTGATGGGTTCATATAATTTGATATAATCCAAACTCACATCACAAAAAGTACATTTTCCCCAATAGCAACCATGCGCCATCGTTAGTTTGTTCCATCTACCATTGCTCCATAAACTATGCATTGGATTGATAATTTCAATGGCTTGAATATAATCGTTGAGCAATAAATTTGAATAATCAGGCGTACCAACTTGTCCTTGTTTATAATCTACACAAGAGGCGTTATTGATGTACGTAAGTTCATTGTTATTTATAGCGTATGTTCTTTTTAATGCTTCAATTTCAATTTTTCCGTCTATAAATAAAAACAAATTTTCAATAGGTGCTTCGCCATCATCTAATGTGATAAAATCAAAATATTCAAATACGCGTTTGTCTTTCAAACTTCTAAGTTCTGTATTCGGGAATCCGCCACCCATGCAGATTTTAATATCTGTAAAATGTTTTTTTATATGTTGGGCAATTCGAAAAGCTGCATATAAATTCCCAGGAAAAGGAACCGATAAAGCAATGAATTTCGGGTTGATTTCTTGAAGTTTTTGTTCTAAAAGTTCAATCAGTATTTCATCTACAAAAGTTAATGGTTGTTGTAGCGCGTTATGCAATTCGTCAAAACTATTGGCGCTTCTGCCCAATCTTTCTGCATATCTACTAAATCCAAAATGATCATCAACGCATTCTTTTATTAAATCACTCAAATCCTCGAGATACATCGTTGCGAGGTATTTTGCACGATCATGAATACCCATTGTGCCAAAAGCCCATGTTAAATCATCAATTTGCGAAAAGCGACTGGCCTCTGGCAAAAAATTACGTGTAGAAATCTGATGCGCTAAAGAGTTTTGCTTTCCTTGTAAGAAAGAAATGACCGCATCAATTGTATTGATATATGCTGATTTTAAACGAATGATTCTTTTGGAATTCTCAGAAATATTTTCCCACTTTTCTGCATCTTGAGTAGGACAAGCATTAAATATGTTTTCCAATCCGGAACTAGAAAAAATCTTCAATGTAACTTCTATACCTAAATCACTTTGATAGGAAGAAATCCCTTTAGTATTCAAAAATCCTTTCAAATAAGCCGTTGCTGGATACGGGGTATTCAGCTGCGTAAATGGTGGCGTTATTAAATAAATTGGTGCGCTCAAGGATTTTTTTTATTACACGAAATTATTTTTTATTATTTGAAAAGCAATAAGTTATGGAGGAATAAAATCAAATTCGAGTTAAATACTGATATTTGCGCTTAATTAATTTTATTTAAAATGATACTAGGGAAAAAATTGGTTATTGTTCTTCCAGCATACAATGCGTCTAAAACCATTGAGCAAACGTATAATGAAATACCATTTGATATTGTTGATGATATTATTTTGGTTGATGATAATAGCAAAGACAATACAGCTGAAGTAGCCGCTTCTTTAGGAATTAAACATATTATAGTTCATCCCAAAAATAGAGGTTATGGTGGCAATCAAAAGTCATGTTACGATAAAGCGCTTGAAATTAATGCCGACATCGTAATCATGCTTCACCCCGATTATCAGTATACGCCAAAACTGATTCACAGTATGGCTTTCTTAATTGCCAATGATGTTTATCCCGTTGCTTTTGGCTCTCGTATTTTAAGCAAAGGCGCGCTTAACGGCGGAATGCCCATGTATAAATATATTGCCAATCGAATTCTAACCTCATTTCAAAATATTTTACTCAATCAAAAGTTGTCAGAATATCATACTGGCTATCGCGCTTTTTCTTCAAAAGTACTTACTAGTATTTCATATAATTTAAACTCTGATGATTTTGTTTTCGACAATCAAATGATTGCTCAGATATTTGACAGAGATTTTGAAATTGGAGAGATAACTTGTCCTACAAAATACTTTCCAGAAGCGTCTTCCATCAACCTAAAACGCAGTGTTATTTACGGTTTGGGCGTTTTGAAAGTTTGCTTTCAATATCGTTTACATAAATGGGGAATCATTAAGCCGGCCTATTTAAGGTAGAGGACTTCTTTTGTAAAAATAAAAACCATTTTTATTGTAAAGAAACTGAGCATCTTTTACCTCAGTTTCAAAATCGTTTTTGCCATTCACCTTGCAAGAAATATAAACAGGTTTGTCAATTTTGCCTTTTAACAACCAAGCTTCATCAGTGTAATTTTTATTGGCTTGTGGCGTTACCTCGCCATAAAAGAAATTCCCATAAGATTTATAATGGTAGGTTATTTTATATGCATCTTCTTTACTGTGACTTTGCCAGAATTCAATGTTTGCAAGTTGACTAATCGCTTCAATTCTATTTATAAAAAAGTATAATCCGCCTTGTATAAATAATAAACTGCCTAAAAAAAGTGCTATAAATCCATTTGTCATTTTTTGCTTTTTAAAATAATACAAACAAGCAATCAGGCAAATCAAAACCATTATTCCGGGTAGCATTTCAAAGCCAGTCCATGTTACATTGGCTTGGATATTTTCTACCGCAAAAGGATCCTTACTTAATAATGGTTTTAATAATTCTTTATTTTTTCCAAAAAACACCAAGGCGAAAGGCGCAATCACAAATGGAATTGAAGAAATAATCAACAGAATTTTCGTGCGTAAATTAAATGCTGATTTTTGTTTTTGAATGTTGTAAATACTCAATGCGGCAATAAAACTCATGGGATAATAACACAAGGAAGAATAATGTACAATCTTGGTTTGCACAATCGAAAATAAAATCAGCACCACCCAAAATAAACTAATCATCCATTTTCTAAAATCTATAAATTCAATATTGTCTGCAGATTTTTTTCTAAACAATTCATCAATAAAAAATGCAGATATAGGAAAGCATCCAAAAAACAGCACTATAAAATGATAAAAAAAGAAACCGCCATGTCCGGCATCTTTTGTGGTTAATAATTCCCATTGTCTGATGGTAAATTCTTTTATAAATTGATCTCCGTTTTGTAGATAATCAATAGTAAGCCAAGTTCCAGTGGATACAATGGTGATTAATATGAAAAGAATGATTTGTTTTAAACTAAAAAAGTTTTTAAAACGATTGCTGGTAAAATATACAAATCCGGTTAAGCCAAGGATGATGATTGATGCTGGTCCTTTTGTTAATATGGATAATCCTGTTGAAATACCAGCAACCAGTAGCCATTTAAAAGAAGCAACATTATTCAATTTATTTTCTCTAGCTTTTATCAACCCAAATAAACCCAATGCAATAAAAAAATTAAACCATGGGTCGATGATGCCAGATTTGAAATAGAGATGAGGAAGAATCGTACAACCATAAGCGATAGCCCAAATTAAACCAAAGCGGTTGTTCTTGAGTCTACTGCCTGTATAATACAATAATGGTAAAATGATGATTCCTAAAATGGCATTGGGCAAACGGGAAGCAAATTCATTGGTACCAAAAATATTCATACAAATGGCCTGAAGCCAAAAGAAAAAAGGAGGCTTTTCGGTAAACAATTCAAAGTTCATTTTGGGATGAAAATAATCGTTGGAAACCAGCATCTCTCTGGCAATTTCAGCAAAATTAATTTCGTCCCAATCGAATAAATGGGCGTTGCCTAAAAAAGGTAAAAAGCAAACAGCAGAAAATATAACAAGAAAAAGTACATATTTTATTGTAGTATTTTTTTGACTTTCCATTAAATGACTTTATTTTAAATTAATTTCAAAGGTAAATGCAATAACTTTAATATTTTTTATAAAATCAACCCACTAACATTCAAATTATGCGTTTTTTAAAATCATCTCTGTGTCTATTATTTTGTATTTTTTCTACACATTCATTTTCACAATCTAAATCCAAAAAACCGAACATCATTTACATTCTCGCTGATGACTTAGGTATTGGCGATGTAAGTTGTTATGGTTCGGATAGTAATTACACCCCTATAATTGATAAATTGGCAAAAGGAGGCATTCGATTTAATAATGGTTATACAGCTCCATTGTGTGGACCATCAAGAGCTTTAATATTAACGGGTCGTTACGCATTTAGAACAGGCGCTGTAAATCAAGATATGTGCTTAAATGTACTTCCGGAAAATGAGATATTAATTCCTAGTGTATTAAAAACCGCTGGTTATAAAACGTCAATGGTTGGAAAATGGGGGCAGCTTCCATTACAACCTTCGGATTTTGGGTTTGATGATTATATTAGATTCAAAGGCAGTGGCATTTATTGGAAAAAAGGAAATGCCAAAGCAGAAATGTACACTGAAAATGGCGTTGATAAACCATTGGGTGAAAATTATATGCCAGATTTAATGCATGATCACATGGTAAATTTTATTTCCAATAATAAGAATAAACCTTTTTTTCTATACTATTCATTGGTTCAAGTACATGCGAAAATTCAGCCAACACCAGATAGCAAACCAGGTAGCGATCAGTACGCGGATAATTTAGCTTACATGGATAAATTGGTTGGAAATCTTTTGAACCTTTTAGATAGTTTGAAATTAAGTGAAAATACTTTTATTTATTTCATGGGTGATAATGGAACTGCAAGTCAATATGCAGCAAGAGGAACGATAAATGGCAAGCCACTTTCTGGGAAAAAAGGCTCGATGTTGGAATGTGGTGCTTTAGTTCCAAATATTGCGTATTGGCCGAAAGTAATTGCACCAGGTCAAGTAACCAACACATTAATGGATGCAAGTGATTTGTTGCCAACTTTTGCTGATATTGCTGGAGCCAAATTGCCTACTAAAAATGTGTTAGATGGTAGAAGTTTCTTGCCTCAGTTGTTGGGTAAAAAAGGAAATCCGCGCGATTGGATTTTTATTGAAATAGGAAACAAATGGTATGTAAGAGATGCCAAATGGAAATTGAATAGAGCTGATGAATTATATGACATGAGCAATGCGCCTTTTGAAGAAAAACTGGTATTGGCTTCTAATGATAATGCGGAATCTGCCGCGGCAAGAAAAAAATTGACTGAAATTTTAGCTCAGCTTAATCCTGCCGGAGGCATCTTAGATACTGGTGATGGAAGTGGCAGACATGGTAATAAAAAAGATAAAAAAGAAGGAAAAGATAAGCCTGCGAAAAAGGAAAAAAAGGAAGATGAAGCAGATTAAATAGGATTAACAACTTTTTTGTAGGCAAATAAATACCTTTGGTGCAATCAAATTCTATTTTATGTACAAACTATTTTACACCAATGCAATTTTGTACGTTTTGTTTATTGCATCATCTTTAGTGGCATGTGGCCAAAGCAATGTAGAAAAATCAAATAAATCACAAGACACACCTAGCTTTACCATCTTTAAATCTCCTGAAGAATGGAAGCAGATTTTAAACAAAGATAAATTTGGTGTATTAAGAAATAAAGAAACAGAAGCGCCTTACACAGGAAAGTTATTGTACAATAATGAGCAAGGTGTATATAAATGTGCCGGTTGTGGAAACGAATTGTTTACCGATAAAATGAAATTTGATTCGCATTGTGGTTGGCCAAGTTTTGATAAAGAAATAGCAGGAGGTAAAATTAAAAAAGTTGAAGATCGTACTCATGGCATGAATCGAACTGAAATTGTATGTGCCAATTGTGGCGGACATTTAGGGCATTTGTTTGATGATGGTCCAACGTCTACTGGTATGCGTTATTGCGTTAATTCTTTATCCTTAAATTTTGAAAAGAAATCAAATATTGTTGCCCAAACAAATTTTGATACCATTACACTTGGTGGTGGTTGCTACTGGTGCGTAGAAGCCATTTATGAAATGTTAGATGGTGTAAAATCGGTAGAGTCGGGGTTTTCAGGCGGAAAAGTAGCTAATCCAACCTATCGTGAAGTTTGCATGGGCACAACCGGACATGCTGAAGTAGTTGAAATTGTTTACGATAATAAGCAAACCTCTCTAGATGAAATATTAAAAGTGTTTTTTACAGCTCATGACCCAACTACATTAAACAGACAAGGTGCTGATGTGGGCGAACAATATCGTTCTGTAATTTTATATAGAAATGCTGCTCAACAAAAAACAGCAACAGATATCATCAATCAACTCAATAAAGATAAAGTGTACGACGAACCGGTAGTAACTACTGTTCAGCCTTTTAAAGTTTTTTATAAAGCGGAAGATGATCATCAAGATTACTACAATGCCAATAAATCGAATGGGTATTGTAAAATGGTGATTCAGCCCAAAATTGAGAAGTTTGAAAAATTATTTAAAGATAGACTCAAGAAAAACAAATAGTAATATCAAATGATGAAGCGTATTTTACTTTTATTGTGTATTGTTTGCGCTTGTCGTAATATGGCTATTTCTCAAACGGTTAAACCTATTCGACTTTCATTTGTACCTGTAATAAATGGTTCGCAAATTTCATTAAATCAACATTATTTTTCTACTGAATTAAATGATAGCATTTTTATTTCTAAATTAAAATTTTATATTTCTAATATCGCGTTACTAAACAACGATAAGGTTGTTTATAAAAATTCTGGCGGGGTTTATTTATTAAATGCGGAAGACAGTTTAAGTCTTCAATTTGATGTTCCACAAAATCTTCAATTTAATCGAATTCAATTTGGACCTGGCATTGATAGTGTTACAAATACTTCAGGTGCTTTAGATGGCGCTTTAGATCCTTTGATGGGCATGTATTGGACTTGGCAAAGTGGGTATATTAATTTTAAGATGGAAGGTTTCGTGGGTAATTTGGAACAAGAAGACAAAAAGTTTGAATATCATCTAGGCGGTTATTCAGATAAAAATAATGCGTATAAATTGGTTGAATTTCCCGTTCAAGCTAATTCAGATATTCAATTTCAAATGCCTATAGATCTTATTTTTAAAAATATATTTTTGGAAAAAAAATACAACATCATGTCTCCGAGTTCGATAGCAGTATCGCTTTCAAAAAAAATTGCGCAATCAATTCTTGTTAAATGAGTAAAAAGCATCTTAGTTTTGTTTCCTTGTTTTTTTTATTGTTAACCATGGGTTTTGTGTTGATTGATTTGCCAGTTTTTAAAGTTCCAATGGGTTGGCCCAAACCACTGTATGATTTTAAAAAGAATAATTCTTCTAATGAAAAAATCATGTTGGGCAGGGTTTTATTTTATGATCCCATTTTATCAAAAGACAATACGATTTCTTGCGCCAGTTGTCACTC
>CANKLV010000060.1 GCA_947483415.1 Chitinophagaceae bacterium | reverse complement strand
TTAAAAAATTTAAATGTAGAGGTTTCGTCTAATGATGGACGTTTGCCATTTAAAATTAAGGGCCCGTTATTGCCCAAATATTTTTCGATAGATGGCAGTAAAAGCTCGCAATACCTAACTGGATTGTTGATGGCATTGGGCAGTTCAGCGGAAGAACCTGTAAGCATTGATGTTGAAAATTTAGTAAGCAAGCCTTACATCGATTTAACCCTCGATATGATGCAGTTTTTTGGTTACGAAATCACACATGAAGCGTATCAGCATTTTCACATTAACCCCAAAAAACATCAAGAGAAAAATATTGAAATTTCTATTGAAGGCGATTGGAGTTCAGCAGCATTCTTTTTTGTAGCTGGGGCAATTCATGGAGATATTCATATTTCAGGATTAAATACAGATTCTAAACAAGCAGATAGAAAGATTTTAGAGGTAATGAATTTAGCTGGTGTAAATTATAAGGTATCAAACCAAACGATCCAAATTTCAAAGACCAATCCATTAAAAGCTTTTGATTTCGATGCGACAGATTGTCCAGATTTGTTTCCAGCGCTTGTTGTGCTTGCAATGCATTGTAAGGGCGATTCGGCCATCAAAGGTGTTAAGCGATTAATCAATAAAGAAAGCAATCGTGCGTTTACCTTACAAACGGTTTTTACACAAATGGGTGGCATCATTGACATTGAAGATGATATGATGATTGTAAAAGGGGAAGCATCGTTAAAAGGCGTTGAGGTTTCTTCACATCATGATCATCGAATTGCGATGGCGATTTCCATTGCAGCATTATCAGCCCATGGAGAAACGAATATTACAGACGCAGATGCTGTTTACAAATCATTTCCCGAATTTTATGATAAACTCAAATTGTTGGGTTGTTCATTATCTTTAATCAAATAATTTTTCATGAATAGTTTTGGCAGAAATTTCAGGGTTAATATTTTCGGTGAATCACACGGGCCGATGGTTGGTATTACAATCGATGGTTGTTTGCCTGGGATATCCATTTCAGAATCAGATTTCTTAAATGATTTATCAAGACGAAAGGGTGGAATAGTAGCAGGAACAACTTCACGTACAGAAACCGATAAGCCCATTTTTTTATCGGGTGTTTTTAATGGATTTACAACTGGCGCACCATTAACTATCGCTTTTGAAAATAACAATACGCAATCAAAAGATTACGATGCAATACGTGCTATTCCAAGGCCTGGGCATGCTGATTTTGTAGCTACAAAAAAGTTTAATGGGTATGAGGATTACAGAGGTGGTGGACATTTTAGTGGACGACTAACGGTATGCTTAGTGGCAGCAGGTGTGGTTGCAAAAAAAATGATTGAAAAAATAAATGTTCATTCACCCATTCAAATTTCTGCAGAGATTTTAGAAGTAGGTGGGGAAGGAGATGTTGAAAAAGCTATCGAAACAGCAATTAAAAATCAAGATAGTATCGGAGGAATTATTGGATGTAAGGTTAAAAATTTACCCATCGGAACCGGATCTCCATTTTTTGATTCGATTGAATCTTTGATTAGTCATGCGGTGTTTTCAATTCCAGCCATAAAAGGAATTGAATTTGGTTCGGGATTTTCGGCAGCAAAAATGAAAGGCAGCGAACATAATGATTCTATTATAAATGAATCAGGAGAAACATCAAGCAATCATGCTGGTGGCATTTCTGGTGGATTATCTAATGGAAATGATATCGAATTTAGAGTGGTGGTGAAACCCACTTCTTCAACACCAAAATTGCAGGAATCGTACAACATTGTAACCAATCAAATTGAACCATTTGCGATTAAAGGTCGTCATGATTTATGCATTGCATTACGCGTTCCTCCTGTGCTTGAGGCGGTAACTGCTTTGGTGGTGGTGGATTTGTTGATGGTGGGGTGAGTGGTTTCGCTTGCGCGAAATTTTTGAAACACGAAGACGCGAAGACAAAAAGGCACAAAGTTTTTTTTAATAAAACAAAGATGCTAGTAATTGGAAAATGCTTCTAACCTTTTGAACTCATTGAACACATTGAACCTTTTGAACTTTTTCTTGATACAAAGCCACAAAGTTTCTTGTTTAGAGCGAGAAACAGAATGTGAATGAAGAAAAAAGTCAAAACTCAACATTCGCTCTCGTTCTCATTTTCGTTCTGATTTTTTAAGCCAGCGCAGCGATTTAAACCTCACAAACCTCACAAACCTCTCAAACCTCACAAACCTCTCAAACCCCTACAAACCTTATCGAATCAACAAAACCGTTTTCTTTTGCAATACCGGTTTGCCATCTTTATCAATCCCTTTTATAATATACACATAGGTTCCTGTTTGTTGTGGTTTTCCTTGGTATGTTCCATCCCAACCTTTTAAATAACGATTGGTTTCAAATATTAAATTTCCCGAACGATTGTAAACCCTGAAGTAATCAGTGGTTCTCATACCTGCAGGGATAGCTCTAAATACATCATTTAATCCATCACCATTTGGTGTAAATGAGTTTGGTACATAGTATAGTGGTTGATCTCTGTTTAGTCCTGCGCCATCTAATACACGCACAAATATTGAATCTTTTCCGATACAACCACCAATATCACGAATGGTTACTACAAACATTTGATCTTGTAATAAAGTAGCTATTGGGTTGTAAATATTTGCACTGCTTAATGGGAATGAAGGTGTCCAAGTAAATTCAACTGCATCAGGACCACCTGTTGCCAATAATTGATGCGCTTGACCGCTAATTGCAATAGTGTCTCTTCCTGCATTTGCGGGTAATGGAGGTTGTACAGTTACTTTTACGGTATCTTTTTCAGCGAAATTACATCCATAATTATCTTTAACGGTCAATGTAAATATTGCAGTAGTTATTGGATCTACTATTGTATTTTGACTAAACGGAGTAGTTGCAATACCTGCAGGTGTCCATTCGTAACTTACTGAGCCGGAAAGATTTGTTGCAGATCCTTGTAATTCACATGAATCGTATTGACAAATGATATAATTTGGACCAGCATTAGGAATAGGCTTGCGTAAAACCCTTACTACAATGGTATCCCATCTTTCACAAATACCCCATTGTGCTTTTACAACATAGGTAGTCGTGTCATTAGGTGTTGCAATTGGATTTTTAATGTTGCTGTTGTTTAATGTATTTATTAAAGTTGGATTTGGAATTGTAGACCAGCTGAAAATAGTGGCTTCGTTACTAAAGTTTGGAACTAAGGTTACAGACGATTCTACACAAACCGTAGTGTCGTTGACAGGAGTTACAACCATGTTGTCTATTAATGTTACATTGACACTTGTATTTGCAACGCAACCATTATTGTCTTTTATCCTGATGTTTGGATAGTTTCCGCCAGAAACTACAAAGTTTGGACTTGCTTGATAGCTTGTGCCTCCATTTATCGAATAGGTATATCCGGGTGTTCCATCTAATCCTGCAACTGTTATTTGTGCATCATCACCATTACATGTTCCAGCAGTAGAAGTTGCTGAAGCAGTTAGTAATGTAGGTTCACCTAAAATAAATGTGGTGTCTTTCAAACAACCTACGTTATCTTTTATTCTGATGGTATGTGATCCAGCGTTTAAAGTATTGAATGTTGCAGATGCTTGATATGTAGCTCCTGCGTCTATCGAATACTGGTAGGTAGGTACGCCACCTGTTGGAGCTAATGTTACAATACCATTTGATTCTCCATTACAAAGTGGTTGTGTTGTTGTAAATGTAGTCGTTGGTATTGTAATTGCAGGGTTAGAGGTTACAATTGCAGTTCCGTTGCCACCACAGCCACTAGGTATAGTTGAGAAACTATAGCTATAGCTTCCCGGTGCTAATCCTGAAAAAGTTGGCGTAGTTTGAACAATTTGTGTTGGAGATCCAGGGTTTAAAGTATATGAATAACTTCCTGGGATATTGGGTACAATAGTTATACTACCATCATTTATATTCGAACAAATGGCATTTACTACAGTTGGTAATGATGTTAAACCGATCCCTGAAGGTACTACTGCTGGAACTTGTGCCTGACATCCTAAATTATCTTTGATGATAATGAAATGGCCACCAGAAGCAAGATTGGTAAATGTATACGAAGTTGGTAGGATACCCGGTTGGAAAGGCCCACTATTTATTGAATAAGAATATGGTCCTGCACCACCAATTGGCGTTGCTGTTACCGTTCCATTGTTTACACCTGGACAAGCTGTAGATGTTGCTGTAAAAGTACCCGCAAAACCAGGTCCTATGCCAACATTGACAGATACGGTACCTTGACAACCAAAGTTATCTTTTACAATAACCGTATGCGGACCTGATGAAACATTTATAAAAGTTGCTGTTGGAGAAAACGCAGGGACGAAAGGAGAAGCATCTAATGAATAAGTAAAAGGTGCTGTTCCTGTTGAAATTACCAAAATGGTTCCGTTATTCACACCTGTACAAGAAGTTGATGTTGCAGATGCTGATGCCGAAACGCCTGTGCCATCAGTGAGTACAGCCGTTTTTGTACCTTGACAACCAGTTGCATCTCTTATAGTTACCGTCTGACTACCTGAAGCTAATCCTGTAAAGGTATAAGGACCTGCAGGTTGTGGGGTAGTTGGCACCCAAGTAACACCATTATCAATTGAAAATTGGTATGGAGCTAATCCACTAGTTGGAGTTACCGTAAATGTTGCATTGTTTACCCCAGCGCAAGTAGTTGGTATATTTGTTGTTGAAGAGGTTATTCCAGTTCCTGCACCTATTGTTGCAGTTCTTACTCCTCTACAGCCTACAGCATCTACAATTACAATGCTATACGGAGAAGTCAATCCAAATAACCCTATAAATGTGGCACTATTTGGACCCGCTATTGGTGATGTGATGGTTTGATTGTAACCATTACTTCCAACCATTGTAAATGAATAAGGGGCTACTCCTGTTGCGCCAGTTACTGAAATAGTTGCTGATCCATTTCCCGAACCCGGACAACTTTCTGATGTTGTAGTTGGAAAGCTTGTTGCTAGTGGTGTACCTGCAGTTATTATTGAATTTGCGGTAGTTACCGTACATCCAGTAGGATCTAGTATGGTTATCGTATACGTACCTGGTTGTAAATTTGTGAATACGCCTGCTGATGCTGATGATACAGTTTGTGGGGCTCCTGAACTATTTAACGTATATAAAAACAAATCAGTGTTTCCTGGAGTTAAATTGGTTGGGGTAACGGTTATCGATCCATTGTTTACACCTGGACAACTACAAGCTGTAACAACTGGAGTAGGTGCTGCTACTGCACTTGATGCACCCACATTAATGGTTACAGTATTGGTACAGCCATTGCCATCTGTTGCAGTTACAGAATGACTTCCTCCTGATAAATTATTAAACGTGAATTGTAGTGGCGATGTTGATACTGTTTGAGGGGCTCCTCCATCTATCGAAAATGTACAAGTAGTAGAATTGGTTGCCGGTGAAACTGTTGCAGATCCAATGTTTTGTCCGCAGGTAGTATTTACAATCGAAGAAGATAATGGAAGTTGAGGGATTTTGTTTACATACACCGTATCCAAACTAAATACAGTTGCATTTGGATCGAGAATACTGCGATAAGTCGTTTTAACAACATACATATTGTTTCCTGCAGGTGGACAAACATTTGGAAAGTTTACACTAAATGTATTTTCGTTTAATCTTGTTGTATCGCCTGTTGCAACCAATGCTCCTGCTTGGTCTAATAATTGCACAGAACGATATAGTGGACTTCCTCCAATTGGATAAAAACGCCATATTTCACTCATGCCAATGCTTCCCCATGGTGGATCAGTTGCCCTTCTGTTTGGTGCCATTATGCCTTTTGTACGGGTTTGATCTTGTAATCCAACCATTGCTCTGCCGCTATTCCAGCCGGCACAAATTTGTTTGTCTTTGATGAATACATCAATAACACCAGTTGTTTCATGCAATACAATCTGATGCGTATTTTCAATCAAACTATTACAGCTAAACATTGGCACTTTGAAATAACTTAATACCCATTTCCTATTTGGAGCTGTTCCAAATAAGTTATATTTTATATGTAAATTAGGTGAATATTGTCCACCAGCAGGGTAGTACAAATCGTGATATGGCCCCATAATTAAAGAGGCATCATAACCCATATTCGGTACATTTCCTGCAGTTAAACTCCATTGAGAAAATTGGTTAGCTCTTGTTAAATCAAACGAAACTGTTCCGTTGTCACTTGCTAACAATTGGGTGTAGTTTGTTCCATAAAATGGGAAAGTGAATCCAATATCAATCACACCAGAGTAACGGTCATCCAAACTAAGATAAGTGGACGCCCCTCCAACTTCAGACAGATCATAAGGTCTGCATGGTGCAACCTGCGATGCTTCGGCAAGCGTATAATTCGTACCTAATTCACGTATGTCAGGTATTTTAGAATATAGGGTAAAACAACTGGTGTTACAACCAATTGTTGTGTCTCTTGGACAAGTGTAAGACATTAATTGACCGAAACTGTTGTAAGAAATAATCACAAATAGAAGCAATGGTAAAAGTTTGCGCATGTAAATACAATTTAGTAATTATAAAAATATCGAAAATTAATGAAAACATAACTAAACTTTTTTAAAAATCATTGAAATTAATTGAATTTAAATTGAATGCTATTTTACTTCAATTTCATCTAAAAAAATCCATGTATTGTTACCAGCACCGGGATTATTTTCCGGGATTAAGCCGATGTTTTTAATTGAGAGTTTGATGAATCTTGTCAATTTCTCAACTTTTTGAGTGTAAATTAGGTTTGAAGCACCCGAAATTTTTATTTCCTCTTTTAATTCTACAAATTCTTTTTCATTTTTACCAACCATAAATTTCACCGATTCAGGCCTATAAATCCAACTGGCTTTTTGCTCAAAACTGTGCAACAAAATACTGTTTACATCCGTTTCCTCTTGCAAATCAATAACTACATCAACATCATCTCCCCAAAAACCTAAAAACTGCGACGATTTGGGCATGCCCATTTTATTTTGTATGCCATCAACAAGTGTTTTTGCACCATCGGCAGCATAACTTTTATTGGGTTGTACACTTATGCTGATGGGCTTTCCAGTTGCTTTATTGATGAAAAAAGTTTGACTGATTTCGCTACTTAACGGATTATTCTTTTCGTCTTTTAAAATGGCTTTGTATTCACCGGATTGAGAGATTATGACAGCTTCGTTAATTTCTTTTTCGCTTTGATTTGGTGCTGTATAATAAATTTTTCCAAGCTTGTTTTTGGAAATTAACTGCCAAAATATTTCACCAGAATCATTGTTTATAACATGACTTTCTATATCAAAATAAGCTTTGCTGTAATTAATTTTCCACAAATCATATCTGGCAAAAATACTTGTAATTTTCGCTTCAAATTTGTTGTAATTTTTATTGTCAAGTTTAGTCCATAATGCTTCTGAAAGCGCAGCAATTCTTGGAAATAGCATGTATTCAACTTTCTTTTCATTGTCCATATATTCGGTCCACATATTTGCTTGAGCACCTAAAATGTAGGGAGTTTCATGAAGGGATAAAGATTCGGGAATGGGATTGTAATTATAGACTGCTTTTAGTGTATTTAAACCACCTTGCGTAACCGAATCTTCGTTGATACTTTGTGTGTGATCAAAATACAAAGGCGTACCGGGTGTCATCACAACTTCATGCTGTTGTTTGGCTGCGGCAATGCCACCTTCTTCCCCACGCCAGCTCATCACTGCTGCATTTGGAGCAAGTCCACCTTCCATAATTTCATCCCATCCAATAATTTTTTTTCCTTTTTTATTGATGTGTTTTTCTATCAGCCCAATAAAAAAACCTTGTAATTCATGTTCATCTTTTAGATTATGTGCTTTCATTTTTTTCTGACAAACTTTACATTCTTTCCAACGGGTTTTTGCACATTCATCACCACCTATATGAATGAATTTTGATGGGAAAAGTGAAATGATTTCATCCAAAACATTTTGGTAAAATTGAAATGTACTGTCGTTTCCTGCGCATAAAGCATCATCCGCTACACCCCATGTTTCCAATACTTTGTACGGCCCTTTGGTACAGCCTAAAAAAGGATAGGAGGCAAGTGCAGCCAAACTATGTCCGGGCATTTCAATCTCTGGAATGATGTTGATATATCTTTCAGATGCATATTGAATCACTTCTTTAATTTCTGCTTGTGTATAAAAGCCGGTATATTTTTTACCATCATATTTATTACTGCCATAAGGTCCAATTAGTGTTTGACTTCTAATGCTACCAATCTTTGTAAGCAAAGGATATTTTTTAATTTCTATTCTCCAACCTTGATCATCTGTAAGATGCCAATGAAATGTATTTAGTTTATGTAAAGCCAGAAAATCAATATATTTTTTGATGAACGACACCGGAAAAAAATGTCGGGCAACATCAAGATGTAAACCTCTATAGCCGAAACGAGGTGCATCAAAAATGGTTAAACAAGGAATTTTTTTATTCGAAATTTCTGTTGGTAATAACTGAATCAAACTTTGCATGCCATAGAATACGCCAGTTTCGGAGCCTTCAATAATAATTTTATTTTGCTCAACATTTAGAAGATAGGTTTCTTTTTCAGCGGCTTGCTCATGAAGCATAATGGTGTTGGTAGAGTTATTTATTGCTTTGAAATCTCCATTATATGGCTTTGCTTTTAATTTTATTTCATAATGCTGAAGCAAAAATGATTCTAAGAAATTTTTAGTGTTAATACTTGCCGAATCATAATACAAGATAGTTTCATCGTTTAATTCAAAATGCCCTTCTTTTTGAATTGTAGAAATTGGCGTTGGAATTATTGCTGGAATTGATTGTGTGAATCCTTTTGAAAAAATAGAAATGCATAACATCCATAAAATAAAAAAACGGTGCATAAATATTTGATTTAAATTAGCGTCAATAACAAATTAAAAATAATGGATTTTAACCATCAATTGATTACAGATTTTTTTGAGGC
>CANKLV010000059.1 GCA_947483415.1 Chitinophagaceae bacterium | reverse complement strand
TAATTTACATTAATAGACATTTGCTCATCTTTACTTCTTGTAAAACGATAGGTTACGCCTCCATTATGCGTTGTAATGGTATTGGTAAATTTATTAGAAAGTAAAGAATCAAAAATGGAGTATTTATCTCCATCATAAGCAAATGTTTGCTGATTGGCTTTATTGGTTTGAACTGAAGGGTTATATTCTAATTGTAATTGTCCACGCCCCTTTTTACCTAATGGTTCATTGTATGTAATGCTACCGCCTATTGTATTTCCATCAGATAAATTATCTGTTGATTGTTGCTGAATAGAATCCGGAAAAATAGGAAGCCCTAAAATATCGTAAAATCGATAGGTACCGTCTATTTTAGACGCACCATCATTTTTTGTAAATGTTGTATTTAAAGAAGTAGAAAATATTCTGTTCTTCTTTTTAAAAGAATGGCGATACATAATGGAGTTCTTTAAATTATATCCATCCTTTAATTTCAATGAAGCAGAAGTTGAATTGTTTAATGAATCATTTTCATTTTTATAACTTCTAATGTCGTTTGATGCTGATGTTGTATTGTTTTGAAAACTTAAACTCGGTATAATAAACAACATATTACTGCTATCCAATTTCAATTCCAATCGGGCATTTATGCGGTGGTTATTGTTGTTGGAAATATTGTTGCTATTCTTTAAAGTAAATTGATTCTCCTGAAAAATATTGTTGTTGGTTGTTGATATCAATTCGTTTTTGCTGTTATTGAAAAAATAACTTCCAGTGATTGAAGCATTACTGCTCCATTTATCGCTATAATTTATTCCAATCGCATTGGTGGTACTGATGCCGTTAGATTGATCGGTAGTAAAGCTTTCTGTAGGCGCGCCTGGACCTCTAAAATTTCCACTACCCGGAGGACCGGTTCGGCTACTGCTTGGGGTACCGGTTACACCCAATAAATCTTGCGAGCCAAAATTTTGTTGGTTGATGTTGTTGAAATTTCCAACCAATGAGATTCTTCTATCTCCTTTAAAAAAAGAGGTGTTGCCACCAGCTGCATAAGTTTTCTCCGTACCAAAGCCAACGTATACACGACCGAATTGCGCATTGTTGATTCCCGCCTTTGTAATGATGTTTATCGCCTTTTGTGAATTACCATCATCGATTCCGGTCATTTGTGCTTGATCGCTCATTCTATCAAAAACTTGGATTTTATCTACCGCTGCTGCAGGAATATTTTTTAACGCCGCAGATGCATCATCTCCAAAAAAGTCTTTTCCATCAACGGTAACTTTTTTAACTTGCTCACCCTGAGCCGTAATCGTACCATTTTTATCAACTGTTATGCCAGGCATTTTTTTAATCATGTCTTCGGTTGTAGCATCCGGATTTACTTTGTACTGTTTGGCATTGTATTGAGATGTATCATCTTTTTGTACAACTGCTGCACCTGAAGAAACAATGGTTACCGTCTCCATTTCTTTTACCATTCTATTGAGATAGATTTTTCCAAGTGTACCATTTTCTTTTTCTAAATCAATATTGATGGTGCTGGGTTTATATCCTACATTAGAAATTTTTAGGAGATATGCCTGCTTTTTTAAATTGCCAAATTCAAAAGATCCATTTGTAGAAGTAACTACAGTTTGCAACAAAGCATTATCGTTTGTTGAAATTGAAATCGTTGCCCCTTTTAAACTGGTACTATCTAATAAATCTGCAATTGAACCCTTTATTTGAGATTCTTGTGCAAATAGAAGCGTAACATTAGCAAACAAAACAAAAAGAATGGTAATAATTTTTTTCATAAATAGCGGATCGTACAGAATTGAAATCAGTTTAAAAATTTTTATTTTAAGGAAAAGGATAGCATTCATTTAATTTTTAAGAATTATATTGCACACTCAAAATTTAAATATGGAATATAATAAATTAGTAGCCGTTAGCGGACTAAGCGGTTTGTTTGAATTGATATCCTCTAAAGCTGACGGTGGTTTAGTTCGTTCTTTAGAAGACAAAACTACCAAATTTGTAAGTAATAGAGTGCATGCATTTTCACATTTAGAAAGTATTGAGGTTTTTACTACTGATGAAAACGTAAATCTATCTGATGTTTTCTTAGCCATGAAGGGAAGCAGCGAGGCAATGCCTGATGCAAATGATGCAAAAGCAATTAAAGCATATTTTCAAAAAGTGTTTCCAACTATGGACTTCGAAAGGGTTTATGGCAGCGATATGAAGAAAATGGTTAAATGGTATGATATTTTAATCAAAAACAATATCGAAATAAAACTTTCAGAAGCAACAGATGAAGATGCGGTAGCAGAACAACCCGTTGAAAAGAAACCTGTAGCAGCAGCAAAACCATCTACTAAAACAGCCGCAGTAAAGAATGCACCGGCGAAGAAGATTAATACTCCACGGAAAATGGCATAAAAAAAGGCAATACGTTTGGCGTTGGAAGCCCCCTTCCCAAACCCTTCCCCCGAAAGGTGAAGGGAGATGATTATTGTTCCGAATCCAGCATCCAATACGTTTGGTGTTTGGTGTTTGGCGTTGGAAGTTTCATCAATACAGTATCTATTATCAAGAACCTAGCATCTAACTTTTAATTTAATCTCTCATGAACTATTCAGCAGATATACAAAAATCAAAGCGTACTTTTTTACCGGAAGATTTTAAAGTTACAGATTGGGAAAATTTAGAGCCGTTTTTTAAAACGTTGCTTGATAGAGATATTTCTACCAAAGAAAATCTGGAGCAATGGTTAAAGGACCAAAGCGAATTGGAAGCTGTTGTGAGTGAAGATGCATGCTGGCGTCAAATTAAAATGACTTGTGACACTACCGACAAAGCACTTGAAGAATCATTCAATTATTTTTGTATGCACATTCAACCCAATGTGCAACCTTATGCAGATGCGTTGAATAAGAAATTATTAAACGCCCCTACTTTAAACGAACTCGACCCCGAAAAATATTTTACTTATTTACGCAACGTAAAAAAAAGCATCGAACTTTTTAGAACTGAAAATATTCCTTTACAAGCGGAGATGGCGGTATTGCAACAACAATATGGTCAAATCACTGGCGCAATGACAGTTGAAGTAAATGGCGAACAATTTACATTACAACAAGCGGGGAAATTTTTAGAAAGCAGCGACAGAAATTTACGTGGAGCGGTTTATTTAAAAATACAAAACAGACGCTTGCAAGATCAACAACCGCTTAACGAGTTGTTTGACAAATTAATTACCATAAGAAATACGGAATCAAAAAATGCAGGATTTGAATCTTATGTAGATTATCGTTTTAAAGAACTTGGACGTTTTGATTATACAAAAGAAGATTGTTTTCAATTTCATGAAGCGGTAAAGCTCCACGTATTGCCGTTAGTAAACGAAATATACAAGAAAAAGCAAGCTGCACTTGGGGTTGATAAATTACGTCCTTGGGATTTGGAAGCAGAACCACTAGGAACAACACCTTTACATCCATTTAAAACAGGCGATGAATTGTTGCAAAAAACAATTGATTGTTTTAAAAAAATGAATCCTTTCTTTGGTGCGTGTTTGGAAAAAATGAAAACACTAAATCACCTCGACCTCGAAAGTCGTCAAGGAAAAGCACCCGGCGGATACAACTGTCCGTTAGCAGAAAGCGGTGCCCCTTTTATATTCATGAATGCTGCTGGACAAATGCATGATGTAACTACGATGGTACACGAAGGCGGTCATGCGGTACATTCGTTTTTAGCCCATCATTTAGAATTGAGTGGCTTCAAAGAATATCCAATGGAAATTGCTGAAGTAGCAAGCATGGCCATGGAATTGTTTAGCATGGATTATTGGGATAGCTTCTTCGATAATGAAGCCGATTTAAAACGCGCTAAACTACATCAACTAGAAAGGGTAATTACCATATTCCCTTGGATTGCCGTTATCGATCAATTTCAACATTGGCTTTACACACATCCTCAACACACAACCGAAGAAAGAACTGCTGCATGGGTTTCTACACTTGCTATGTATAAAGATGATGTAATTGATTACAGTGGGTTAGAGACATTCCGTGGTAATTCATGGCAAAGACAATTGCATTTATTTGAAGTCCCTTTTTATTATATCGAATATGGCATTGCACAACTTGGTGCAATTGGCTTGTGGATGCAGTTTAAAAAAGATAAAAATAAAGCGATAGAAAACTATTGTAACGCATTGAGCTTGGGCGGAACCAAAACGCTTCCCGAATTGTATAAAAATGCAGGATTAACTTTTGATTTTTCTCCAGAAACGATAAAAGGATTAATGGAGTTTGTGCAGGAGGAGATGTAGCCCCCTCAGTCCCCCAAGGGGGAAGTTAGAAGCTTGTAAAATAATTGGAATTGTCAACATTGAATATCATGAAATACAAGATACTTTCGCTGCCTTCACCTTTCGGGGAAGTTTTTTTGAAACACGAAGGCACAAAAACGCGAAGACACGAAGTTTTTTTATAAAACAAAGAAACTAAAATTTGTAGATGCTCAAGCTCCCTTCACCTTTGGGGTAAGGGTTGGGGATGGGGCTTCTTCCCCCTTGGGGGATAGAGGGGGCTGCTCCCTTCACCTTTGGGGGAAGGGTTGGGGATGGGGGCTTTTACAATCTATACAAGTTCCTTTTACTATCATAGCGGTTTGTATGGGTAAAAATCCATTGGGCAACTTAACCGTTGGTACCATTACATCATCCAAACAATTGGTTTTGTTGCAAGTCGTACAGATGAAATGTACGTGCTCATCATGATGGTGCCCCGCTTCACAACTGTCTTTACACAACGCATATAAAATGGTATTGTCTGTTGTTGGTATCTGATGAATGATGCCACTTTCTACAAATGTTTGTAGTGTACGGTACACCGTTACCCGATCAATATTTATTGAGCTGTGTTTCTCTATATCCGCATGAGCAAGCGCACCTTGGGCAGCAAAAAATAGATCTAGAATCGTTTTTCTGCTTTCCGTTACACTAAGTCCTGCCTTTTTTAAAATTTCAAATTGTTGCAACATATCCTAATCTGGGTTATTACTAAATCCGTTTAAAAATCTACCAGGCTCTACTTTTTCTTTCATCAATGCAGGAATGTCTATAAGCAATTTTTGAACTTCGGCTTCTATCAAACCATCATAAATGCCACGCACACGGCCGTATCTATCCACCAAAGCAAAAAACTGTGAATGCAAAAATTGATTTTCGATACGTTGTGTGCTATCCGACTTTCCATTGTCAATCATATATCCTTGACGCGCCATTTTATATAATTCGAATTTATTTCCAGTTAAAAACTTCCAATTTTTATTTTGATATTTTTTTAAAGAGTCGGTCGTTGTGTAATTCAATTTAAATGTACCATCTGATTTTTTTTCAAGTTGTCCATTTATCATTTTGTTTTCATACGCTTTCATTAAAAGCACGCTATCTGTTTCGGGCATGCATGTATGTGAGAGTATTAAAAAATCGGATTCGGATTTAAACTGCTCGTACACCCTTTTCATGTTGATGTTCATTTTGGGACAAATGCCTTTACATGTTGTAAAAAAATATTCGGCTACATACACTTTCCCTTCTGTATTTTTTTGAGAAAAATATTTTCCATCTTGATCCGTAAATTTAAATTCAGGTATGTTGTTGTTGATAACCACTAATGGCGAATCGGTAAACGGATGCTCATCAATAATTGCTAAATAAAAGCCAGCCAATAGCAAACCAAAAAAGCCAAGATAAATCCACCATTTATATTTTTTCATAAAAAAAATTATTCAACAGCAAAGTTAAGCCCGTTAAAGAATAGTTTGTTTAATTATTAAAAATATTGCAACAATATTGCAAATCATTTATCTTTGAGTTTGATGAAAATAAAATTAAACTGGGACAAGATGGGTATTGTAACATCTATTATTTGTGCCATTCATTGCGGATTTTTACCATTATTATTGCCAACATTAAGTTTGTTTGGATTAACCATCGTACATAACCTAATTTTTGAATGGTTGATGATTGGCATTGCTTTTATTGTTGGCATTTACGCTTTATATCATGGTTACATCAAGCACCATCATCAATTACAACCCATGCTGATTTTTTTTGCAGGGTTTTCGTTTTTGGTTGCAAAGCAATTTTTTCATGATCAACAGATTTTGTTATTAAGCTTTGCTGTTCCTTTAATCATCTACGCCCACTATTCCAATTACAAAAAATGTTCAAAAAATAAATGTAGTTCCGCACATCATCAACATTAAAATCTTTTCGATGAAAACTTATATTCTATCCATTCTTTTATTTTGTTCCATACAATTATTGGCACAATCAAAAACTGAAAAGAAAATCCTTTCACTATTAAAAGTTCAGGATGAATCTTGGAATACGGGTGATATAAACGGATTTATGGAAACGTATTGGAAGAACGATTCGTTGATGTTTATTGGTAAATCTGGTGTTACTTATGGTTGGCAAAATACCTTAAACAATTATAAAAAAGGTTATCCAGATACAACAGCCATGGGCAAGTTGGATTTCACATTAATCGACATAAAAAAGCTATCTCGTAAGTATTATCATGTAGTTGGCAAATGGCACCTGAAAAGAAGCATTGGTGACTTACAAGGACATTTTACGTTGTTGATGCAAAAAATTAAAGGCAAATGGTACATCATTGCCGACCATAGCAGTTAGGTTTAAATAAATAAACTCCATTTCTTTTTTAAATGAAAGATCAAAAAAGTTAAAGAAGCAATAAACCACATATAAAAAAGGACATTCTGCCAACTGGGCGTTCCTTCAAAAAAAGCAAACTCAAAATATATACCTACGAAAGTGTTGATCATCATCCAAAGCAAAACCTTGGAAATGGTATTTACAATCAACACTAAGAAGTCTCTTGTTTCATTTTCCATTGACATAATTGTAATTTAAACCATAATTTATTTGTGGCAATACAAAATCTAGGTTTAATGATAAAACAATTAAACACTAAATTTGTTGTATGCCCGAATTTAATTTCAACGACAGTAAAAATTTATTTAAAAAGCTAACTGTAAAGCGGATTTGGAATGTATTAAAAGTGATGAGCAGTTTCCAGTTGAGTCAATGGCTTAAAAATCCCGTCCAATGGGGATATCCCATTTCCGTTTCGTTTGAACCTACTACAAGTTGTAATTTAAGATGCCCGGAATGTCCGAGTGGATTAAGGGCTTTTACCCGACCAACTGGCATGCTGCAAAAAGATTTTTTTAAAGAAACCATCGATGATATACATCAGCATTTGCTCTATCTCATTTTTTATTTCCAAGGAGAGCCTTATCTTAACCCCGAATTCTTAGATATGGTAAAATATGCAGCCTCAAAAAAAATATACACCGCTACTTCTACAAATGCACATTACATTACAGATGAAGTTGCGAAAAAAACCGTAGAAAGTGGATTAGATCGATTGATTATTTCTATTGATGGAACTACGCAAGATGTGTATCAACAATATCGAGTAGGCGGAAATTTGAATAAGGTTATTGAAGGAACAAAAAACATCGTAAAGTGGCGTAAAGCTTTGAATAGCAAAACACCATTTATTTTTTTCCAATTTTTAGTGGTAAAACCAAACGAACATCAATTGGAAGAAATCAAACAATTGGCAAAGGAAATTGGGGTGGATGAAGTACGTTTTAAAACAGCACAAGTTTATGATTATGAAACCGATCCCAATCAGCTTATTCCAAATAACGAAAAATACAGTCGGTATAAAAAAGGGAAAGATGGTAAATACCAACCCAAAAATAAATTGGTCAATCGTTGTTGGAAACTGTGGCATGCCAATGTAATTACCTGGGATGGTTTGGTGGTTCCTTGTTGCTTTGATAAAGATGCGACGCACCAATTGGGGAATATTAAAAACGAATCTTTTAAAAGCATTTGGAACAATAGTAACTACAAACAATTTAGAACTGAATTAATGAAAAGTCGTAAAAACATTGACATTTGCTCGAATTGCAGTGAAGGTGCTTCGGTTTGGAAAGATTAATATAATACTCATGACTAATCAAATTTTTAATAATAGATTTCGGCAAATCATTTTGTTTTTTTTGATTTTATTGATTGCTGTTTTATTGATTGCAGAACTAACCATTTTTATACCCGGAGTATTGGGGAGCATTACTTTATATATTTTAACGCGCAGTTTATTTCTTCGGTTGATATATAAAAACAAATGGAAAAAAGGCATAACGGCGATCTTATTTATTTTGGTTTCATTGATTTGTATTTCAATTCCGATTTACTTCAGCATTGAGCTCCTCGCTCCGAAAATAAAAATGATTACCAATGAGCAGGATAAATTGATTCAAGGTGTTGCTATTATTATAAAGAAAATTGAAACCTTTACTGGCTTCCCAATCTTAACAAACGGAAATGCAAGTTCCATCGCTCAGAAAGCGGCCTCATTTATACCTCAACTTTTAAACAGCACAGCCGTATTGCTGACCAATTTATTAATGATGTTTTTTTTGTACTACTACATGTTGGTTGGAGGTGATAAAGTGGAAAAATATTTATCCCACATCATTCCTTTAAAAAAAGAAAACATTCATTTATTGGCCGTAGAAACCCAACATACCATTAGAGCAAATGCTTTGGGCATACCATTAATCTGTGTGGTTCAAGGTATTTTTGCCGCTTTGGGATATTGGATTTTTAAAGTAGACGATTGGGGTATGTGGGGATTTTTTACAGGCTTGTTCGCTTTCTTTCCTTTGGTGGGCACAATGATTATTTGGGTTCCATTAGTAGCCTATATGTACGCAAATGGAATCGAATGGCCAGCAACTGGTTTGGCTTTGTATAGCCTTTTTGTAACTGGAAATGTAGATTACATTGCACGCATTACCCTGATGAAAAAAATTGGTGATGTTCATCCGCTTATTACTATTTTAGGTGTAATTGTGGGTTTGAATTTATTTGGATTTGTGGGTTTGATTTTCGGACCGCTTTTAATCAGCTATCTAATTGTGCTTGTTAAGATTTATATCAACGAGTTTGTAGTAACAAATAAAGAAGATACTTCAATGATATAAAAAATGTGGGCGTTTGGAATTTATTTTAAACAAAAAATAGGTCAAGGATTTTTTGTTTAGAAACGTTAATCACATTTTTTGAAAACCGTTGAAACGGTTGAAATGAG
>CANKLV010000058.1 GCA_947483415.1 Chitinophagaceae bacterium | reverse complement strand
TTTTCATTGCTTCCTGTTGCTACAATTTTTCCGTCTTTTATGGCCATTGCCTCAACAACACTGAAACCACTATCAACTGTATAAATTTTGGCATTATGCACAATCATTGAAACCGTAGTTTTATGGTTACAAGAAAATAAGCAGAAAATAACGGCAATGGTCATTAATTTTTGAATAGAAAGCATAAGTTTAATTTTTTCAAAAATAATGTATTTAAGGGATGCTTTTTTTAACTTTGATTGAATTTAAAATTTATGTACAGCAAAGAACAAATTAAGGAGATACAAGATAAAAGCGAATCGTTTTTAAAATACACGCCAGAAAATATTGACACCAATAACATTGAATCATTACGAAACATATTACGATTTCATGAGCATAGATATTATGTAGAAAATGATCCTTTGATTAGTGATTTCGAGTATGATATACTATATAAACTCCTCGAAAAATTTGAAAAATCAAATCCAGATAAAATCACCAAAGATTCACCCACGCAGCGTGTAGGGGCAGGATTGATAAAAGATTTTCCCAAAACGAATCATTTGGTTCCGATGCTCTCGCTAGAAAATTCTTATGATGATGCCGATTTAATGGATTGGGATAGAAAGGCAAAAGAGCTTTCCGGTTTGCAAGAGATTGAATATTCTATTGAACCAAAGTTTGATGGTGCTAGTATTTCATTGGTGTATGAAAATGATTTTTTGGTGCGTGGGGTTACTAGAGGAGATGGCGAAGTAGGCGACAACATTACCCAAAATATTCATCAAATTAAATCGATTCCGCTATCTGCTGAATTTAGCAAACACAACATCCAACAAATTGAAATAAGGGGTGAAATTTTAATCAATAAAAACAACTTTAAAATATATAACGAACATCTGATGGAGGAAGGTCTTCCGCCTTTGGCAAATCCACGTAATGCAGCAGCGGGCTCATTGAGAATAAAAGATTCTACTATAGTTAGTAAAAGAAATCTAGAAGGTTTTTTATACCATGTGAGTTATATTTTAAAGACAGATGAAAATAAGTCTGTTGATGTTCATACGCATTCAAGTATGCTAGAACTATTGTGGAATTTGGGTTTTAGAAGTCCTAAAAAAGAAATGAAAGTGGTTCGTGGAATAGAGGCCGTTATACACGAGATTAATGAATTTGAAAAACAAAGAGATGATTTGTCATATGAAATAGACGGCATGGTTATAAAGGTTAATAATCTTGATTTACAAGATAATTTGGGCATGACATCACATCATCCAAGATGGGCAATCGCATTCAAATTTAAAGCGCGTCAGGCAACGAGTAAATTAATGGCTGTTGAATATCAAGTTGGTCGCACTGGAGCTGTTACACCTGTTGCAAAGATAAAACCTGTTCAAGTAGGTGGTGTTACCGTCAGTAGCATTTCCATTCATAACGAAGATTATATCAAAGAAAAAGATTTGCGCATTGGCGATGGTATTTTGATTGAACGAAGTGGTGATGTTATTCCACAAATTGTAAAATCATTACCCGATTTAAGAGATGGGAGCGAAGTGGAAATTGTATTTCCAAAGAACTGTCCTGCTTGTAATGATTTATTATACAAACCAGAAGGAGAGGCCGTTTGGCGATGTGTAAATATCAATTGTGCCGCACAAGTTTTGGAGCGCATTATACATTTTGTGAGTAAAGATGCGATGGATATTAAAAGTTTTGGCGAAGCTAATGTGCGCAAATTTGTGGAAATGGGGCTGCTAAAAAACATACCCGATATTTATGAAATGGATTTATCGAGCTTGAAAAATATTGAAGGCTTTGGACAAAAATCAATTGTCAATTTACAAGAGGCCATTGAACAAAGTAAGCAACAACCTTTGCATCGTTTGATTTATGCACTAGGAATAAGGTATGTGGGTGAAACAACGGCAAAAGCACTTGCCCAAAAAATTAAAAATATATTTGAACTAGAAGCAATGAGCCTAGAACAACTTCAGTTGTTAGATGATGTTGGGGTAAAAGTAGCAGGCAGCATTTTTGAATTTTTTAAAAATGAAGACAATATTTTGATGCTAAAAAAATTGCAAGATTTAGGTATAAAAATTGAGGCAGAAGTTAGAGAACAAGTAACTGGCAATTTATCAGATCAAACATTTTTATTCACCGGAACCTTATCAAAACTGAAAAGAAGTGAAGCTGAAATACAGGTAGAAAATCTTGGTGGAAAAATTTTAAGTGGTGTAAGTAGTAAATTAAATTATTTGATTTGTGGTGAAGATGCAGGTAGTAAATTGGAAAAAGCAAAGAAAATTCCAAGTATAAAAATACTGACAGAAGAAGATTTTTTGAATCTATTGAAGTAAACAAAGATTTATTTGTTATATTTATAACTCGACGATTTCTTGTAAAATATACCAATACTAACTTAAAAACCAACTACAATGATTAAACTAAAATCTGGAGAAATTTGGAAGCAAATGCAATTTGAAGGCTACAAAAATCTAAAAAAGAAATACGCAGTTTCAAATTTAGGTAGAGCCGCCAGTTATGTTTTAAAACTTGAGGAAGATGGTAATTTGTTGAATGGGTCTTTAACATCTGGTTACAGAACTTTAAACTTACATGTAGAAGACGGAAATGGCACCATTTATTTTCACAGAGAAATTGCGAAATTATTTTGCAAGAAAAAATCACCCAAAACAAAATTTGTAATTCACATCAATCATAAAAAAGAAGACAATTCTGCAAAAAATTTACAATGGGTTTCGCAGGAAGAAATGAATGAACACCAACAAAAAAGTCCTTCAAAAATTGCGTATAAAAAAGTACAAGCAAGTAGAACTGTAGGATTAAAATTGAGTGCTGCGCAAGTTTTAAAAATAAAAGAAACCATCGCCAATCCGAAAAGAAAATTAACCTACAAACAATTGGCTGAAAAATATGGCGTAAGTGAAATGACGCTTTATCGCATAAAGAGCGGTGAAAATTGGGGGAAGGTGAAGTAAAGTCCCCTCAATCCCTTAAGGGAGGAAGATGGAAGCATAACAATAATGAAAAATATCATCAGTATTTGTGTTTTAACTCGAAAAAAAAAGGTTACAAAGGTTCAATTTGTTCAATGAGTTCAAAAGGTTAATCCGTGTATACAATTATTGAAATTTTCAACATAATATAAATTCTATAGCCCACCGTTTCAACGGTGGGTGTAGATATTCGAAATTTTGTGTCAAAAAAATCCTTTTGGTTTCCGTGTATCAATTCCTTTTTCTTCCTTGCGTGAAACAAGAAAGATTTCGTAATCTCATAAACCTCACAAACCTCTCTCCAAAATGACTTTAACTCAGATTCTTCAATTCCTCCAAAGGCTAGAAAAAAACAACAATAAAATATGGATGGATGAACATCGAAATGAATACCTCGATGCAAAAAGTTCGTTTGAAAATTTTATAGATGATTTACTCTTGGAAATGAAATCTGTAGATCCAAGTTTAGATATGTTGACTGCTAAAGATTGTACATTTCGAATAAACAGAGACGTTAGGTTTAGCAAAAATAAAAATCCGTATAAAAACAACATGTCTGCTTATTTTAATCAACATGGGAAAAAGGGAACAGGTGCGGGATATTATTTTCACTTTGAACCTAATAAATGTTTTGTTGCTTGTGGAATTTGGATGCCGGCAAATGAGGAGTTAAAAAAAATAAGACAAGAAATAGACTATAATGTAGATGATTTAAATGGTTTGATGAAGAAACCAGCGTTTAAAAAACAATTTGAAAATGGCTTGGGCCAATCAGATAAATTGGTAAGGCCTCCAAAAGGATATGAGGAAGACAATATAGCGATAGAGGTTTTAAAATTAAAAAGCTTTATTGTTCAAAAAAATATCACCGATGAAATGTTGCTTTCAAACGATTTTAAAAAGAATATTATAACCATCATTAAAGCAGGGAAGCCGTTAGTAGAATTTATAAATAGAAGTTTATTTTAAAAAAATGGCCAGTGATAGAAATCACCGGCCTTGCTTACCTCTGAAACCACAAGAAAAAGCTTGTGCAATAACCAGCACATAAAGTATGTAAAATCGATGGCTGTAAAAAAAACAATCGGTATAAATAATAATTATTTTATTGAGGGAAGTTTTGAATAAGATACTGCAGATTAGGTGCTTAAATCCAGATTTTTCAGTTGGGAATTCCAAATGCAAAATCCGTGTTGAAAATTCGGTTGCTAAAGTAGAAACTAAAAAATTAAATTCATAATTATTTCAAATTTATTTTCAAAAAACCCCATTAACTAAAAAAATAGCTTCAATTAAAAACGAATAAGCGTTAGTTTTGTAAAAATATCAAGGATGTCTAAGATTATTCCTGTACGCAACGAGTCGAAAAAGGAAACGATTTCCAAAAATGCGTCAAAATTATTTAGGAAGAAAGGTTTTTCAGCAACATCGATGCGCGAATTGGCTGTTGATATTGGCGTTGAAGCATCGAGTTTGTATAATCACATCGGTTCTAAAAGTGAATTATTGCAAATCATTTGCTTTAAAGTGGCCAATGATTTTATAAACCAAATCAATGAATTAGAGCAAATCGAAATTGATGTTACAATCAAATTAGAAAAAATAATACGTTTTCATATTCATAAAATGCTTGAAGACTACGATATGGTTTATGTGGCCAATCATGAGTGGAAGCATTTACAAGAGCCTTTTTTAAAAAATTTTTTAAATCAAAGAAAACTCTATGAAAACAAATTGATCGAGTTGATTAAAATTGGGATTTTTGAAAAGTCAATAAAAAAATTAAATCCACAGGTTTTAGCATTTACAATTCTATCGGCAGTAAGGGGATTGGAATTCTGGCAACAACATAAAAAAAATATCGACATAGCGGAATTGGAAAAAACAATGGTAACGCAATTGTTAAACGGCATAATAAAATAAAAATGGCACATCAATTTTACGCGCTTCGCATTAAAGAAATTATTAGAGAAACTCAAGATTGTATTTCAATTGAATTTGATTTGCCAAAAGAGCTACAAGAAAAATTTCAATTCAAAGCTGGCCAAAACATTACCATAAAACAAGAAATCAATGGAGAGGAACTTAGAAGATCGTATTCTATTTGTTCGGCGCCATTTGAAAACAAATTAAAAATTGCGATTAAAAAAATAAATGGCGGTTTGTTTTCAACTTTTGCAAATGATGTTTTGAAAAGCGGTGACATATTAAACGTTATGCTGCCAACCGGAAATTTTACAACAAAGCATATTGAACAGCAACCACAGTATTTAGGTATTGCTGCTGGTAGTGGAATTACTCCAATCATTTCAATTATAAAGGATACGTTATCTACTCAGCCAAATAGCACCTTTACTTTGATTTACGGCAATAAAAACAGAAGCTCAATTGCTTTTTTCGAAGAGTTAGAAAATTTAAAAAATAAATACATTGAAAGGTTCACGCTTATAAATATATTGAGCAGGGAAAAAATGGATGCTGAAATATTTTATGGCAGAATTGATACCGATAAATTGAGTGGTTTAAAAAAAATCATTGATTACAATAGATTTTCCGCGGCTTATTTATGCGGACCGGAAGCTATGATTTTTGCTGGATCAGATTTTTTACAAAATGCTGGCATGGAAAAAAATCAAATTCATTTTGAACTTTTCGGCGCACCTGTATTACAAACAAATACCAATTTAAATACCAATATTGATACAGAAAATACTGGTCCCAAAAGTGATGTTTCCATTAAATTAGATGGAAGAACATTTGATTTTCATTTGGCTTATAAAGGTCAAAATATTTTAGATGCAGCATTGCAACAAGGAGCCGATTTGCCATTTGCATGTAAAGGCGGCGTATGCTGTACTTGCAGGGCAAAATTGATGAGGGGGAATGTGCGAATGGACGTAAATTATGCGTTAGAACAAGAAGAAGTAGAGCAAGGATTTATTTTGACTTGTCAAGCTCATCCTACTACAGAAAAGGTCTTTATTGATTTTGATGTGAAGTAAAACCATTCTTGTTTTGCTGATCATAATAGGCTTGTGCTTTTGCTAAGTCTTCGGGCACATCAATTTTTACACCGGTATGTTCGGTCAAAACCATTTTAATGGTAACACCATTTTCAAGATATCTTAAACATTCTATTTTTTCAATAGATTCTAAAGGAGTCATCTCCCATTTTGTAAATTGAAGCAACATTTCTTTACGGAATGCATAAACGCCAATGTGTTCAAAATATACAGCATCCAATGATTTGTCTCTATGATATGGGATTGGACTTCTGCTAAAAAACAACGCATTATTATTTTTATCACCCACCACTTTTACATAATTCACATCGGACACATTTGCTTCGTTTGTAAATTTTTTCATTACTGATGCCACACTTACTTGCTTGTCGTTAAATGCTTCAATGAGTTTTTTTAATGATAAAGCATCAATAAAAGGCTCATCACCTTGAACATTAATGACTACATCGGCTTCCATGTCCAAAATGGCTTCAGCAATTCTATCGCTACCACTTTCGTGAACTTGCTTACTCATTATTGCTTTTCCACCGGCTTTTGTAATTTCCTCGAAAATAATTTCACTATCCGTTACAACGGCCACTTCATCAAATAATCCTGTAGCAACTGTGTTTAGATATGTGTGTACAATCACTGACATATTGCCAATTTTTTGCATTAATTTAAATGGAAATCGGGTTGCGGCATATCTAGCAGGAATAAGTGCAATTATTTTCATCTTTTTTTCTCGTGAAATTAAAGGGAATTAACAATTTAATGCTTTTATTTTAAGTTTTGGTTATGTAATTATTTTATTTTGGTTAAAGCCTTCAAATAATTTAAATTGCGTAAAAATTAAAAACAAATTTATGAAGCGTTTTTTATTACCAATTACTTTTTTACTGGCTTGTATATCGACAATTGCTCAAACAATTAAAATTGATAGCACATTAAATAGTCCAAATTACATTGTTGGCGCAGCGGGTGTAGCTCCAAATACCACCAAATTTCATGTAAGTGAAGCTATTTATACAAACAGCGAAATTGGAACAAACAATTTCACTTCTGCTGGTTCTGCTATTCAGGAAGTTAGTTTTTTTGTTTTTACTGTTGGTTCTCCTACAAACATTTCCAATTTTAAATTATACATGAAGAATGTTTCTTCTGCTACACAAGCTTTTACATCTGGTACATATTTAGCAAATCGACCAACTTACACATTAGTGTATGATGGCGTATTAAATGCAAACCCTGTAAACGGAATGATCTCTGTAACATTACAAACACCATTTGTAAGAAATGCTGGAGATAATTTGCAGATATTGGTTGAAAGAACTGATGGTATTTCATATCCCGGTTTTGCATTTTATTGTACACAAGGAAATAGCTCAAACAGAGCATTGAATACAGCACGTAGATACAACAGCACTAGCACTTTGAGTGCAAATCCAACACTAACAGCATCTGGGTTTAGACCATCTATTCAATTCAAGCATACATACGACCTTGATGCAAAAGTTTCAAATATCATAAACCCATCTGTTTCTTGTTTTAATAGCAACCAAACCATAAAAGTTTCATTGTCTAACCAAGGATTAAATACGTTGCCAGCCGGAACAGTAACCGTTAATCTAAAAGTTGCTGGTTCAAATTCATATGTTGGAAACGTTTCTAATTCCAGCCCAATTTTGCCAGGAGAAAACGAATTGATAAATTTCACAGGAGTTAATTTAAATAATCCTGGACAAAACTTTGATACAGCATCTGTTGTCTATTCTAGTGATCAAAATGCATTAAATGACGTTGCTTTTAGCACGATTTCTACTTCGTCTATTTTAACAAGTTATCCAATTTCTGAAGATTTTGAATCTACTATTCCTACAAGTTTCCCCAATACAGAAATAGTAGCGGGCAATTTAAATTTATGGTCAGTACAAACTGGCGATTATACCAGCTATAGCACTTTAAGTCCAAGGTCAACAGGAAATAGTTACTATATATTTGATTGTTATAGCGGTTCAGCTTCTAACGGTTTTACCAGTAGATTGTTTAGCAAGTGTATTACTTTACCAACACCAGCGTCTTTAAATAGTGTGGTTTCTACCCTTAGTTTTTATATGAGTCATGACAATGAAGCAGGAGCCAATAATGATAGTTTGTTTGTGTGTGTATCAACAGACAGAGGTGCTACTTGGACAAGAATTGCTGGTTATCAAAGATATGATGCAACATTTGCAACACCAGATTGGACAAACAAATTGGTTGACATATCGGCATATAACGGACAAACCATTCAAATTGGGTTTGAAGGGGTAAGTGACTATGGTAACGTAATTGGTTTAGATGATATTAATATTTCTTATCTAGGAACTGTACCAGTAACCATGTTGAGTTTTGATGCAGTACGTGCTGGTAAATCAAATAACTTAATTTGGACAACAACAAATGAAATAAATTCTAGTAAGTTTGAAATAGAACGCAGTACCAATGGCATAAATTATGTATCAATTGGTAGCATAAATGCAATTGGAAACGGTGCTTCAAAACAGAGCTATCGCTTTATGGATGCAAATCCATCGAAAGGAAATAATTACTATCGCATCAAATCAATTGATCTGGATAATAGTTATAAATTAAGTGTGGTTAGAAATGTAAAAAATCTTGGGTTTGTAGAAATGATGATAAATCCAAATCCTGTTGTATCAACCATGAATATTTCATTGGAAGCAGAAGTAACTGAAAAAGCCACTATCCTTATTACAGATTTAAGCGGAAGAAAGGTTTATATTGGAACAACGAATGTAATTGCAGGAAGTAACAATATTCCTGTTAATGTAAATAATTTAAACAAAGGAATTTATTTAGTAACGCTTCGTTTGAGTGGAGAAACGTTGATTAAAAAGATTACAAAACTGTAATTAATAGGTATCAAAAATTTCAAACCGCTGTATGTAAATACGGCGGTTTTTTTTGGCCCCCTCCCAAGAAAGTGTTCAAAAGGTTCAATGCGTTCAATGGGTTCAAAATGTTGGAAGCATTCTACGTTTTTGATTTCTTGAATCTTTTAGCCCCCTCGATCCCCCAAGGGGGAAGCTGGAAGTATTTTCCGTTTGTGGCTTCTTGAAACGGTAGAGCTTTTTGAAGTTTAGAATGCTCACGCTCCCTTCACCTTTGGGGGAAGGGCTGGGGAT
>CANKLV010000057.1 GCA_947483415.1 Chitinophagaceae bacterium | reverse complement strand
CCTAAATAGAAAAGGGTTCCAATTTCTTGAAACCCTTTACTGTTCTATGTGACCGCGTTAGGATTCAAACCTAAAACCTTCTGATCCGTAGTCAGATGCTCTATTCAGTTGAGCTACGCAGCCATTTTTTTTTTATTTTTCCTTTAATTTAATAAGGAATCCAGTTGATTTTAACCGTTGTAAAAACACCGTTTTACCATTGGGAGTGCAAATATAAAATAAAACCTATAAAAAATCCCAATCTTTTTAAAATTGGGATTAAAATAATTTGATTAGTGAGCTATTATGGAAAAGAATTAATGAAATTATTAAAAACACTAAAGCCAAAATCCTGTGATTTTATGCATAATAAAGATCACTGAGCATTTGTCGAAATTTTGAATAATCAATAAGATTACCCTACAACTTTATTTTCCTAATCCTATAACTTGCTGCTACATATAGAAAATTATTTATCCAGAAATTTCCATAAGGTGCCCCTATTGAAGCAGATGTTGCCACCCCATAATCACCTCCATAAAATGCAGGACCATCGCCCAATACAGCAGACTGCCCATTTCCAGCAATGGTTGAAATAATACCAGATGAATTTACTTTCCTTATTCTGTTATTGGTATAATCACTGATATATAAGTTGCCAGAATTATCAACTGATATACTCTGTGGTTTATTCAATTTTGCAGAAGTTGCCACTCCGCCATCTCCTGTAAATCCATAATTCAATGACCCTCCTATTCCTGCTATTGTAGAAATGATGCCTGAAGTATTTACTTTTCTAATGCAATGATTATCTCTATCAGCGATATATAAATTACCTGATGCATCAATACAAATATCATTGGGTCCATATAATTTTGCTGCGGTTGCCAACCCGCCGTCTCCCGAATAACCAGATGTATTGCCCGTTCCAGCAATTGTTGTGATAACCCCTGATGTATTTATCTTTCTGATGACATGCTTTCCTAAATCTGAAAAATAAATATTTCCAGCAGCGTCTATGGCAATTCCTGTAGGTGCACCCAATTGTGCTGATGTTGCAGGTCCGCCATCACCAGAATAACCAAATGAACCAGGTGTGCCTGCAATGGTTGAAATCACACCTGATGGGCTTACTTTTCTAATCACACGGTTACTCATATCCGAAATATACAAATTACCATTATTGTCTAAAGCTAACCCTTGTGGATAGTTCAATTGTGCAGATGACGCTTGTCCACCATCACCAGAAAATCCACTTGTGTTGTTTCCAGCAAATCTTGTAATGATTCCATTCGCATCTACTTTTCTTATAGAGAATGTTGTACCCCCGTCATTTAAATAAATGTTTCCATTATTGTCTGCTACCACATCTGTGGGATTTAGCAACGTTGCACTGGTTGCCAATCCTCCATCACCTGAAGAACCCGATCCAGAGCCACTTGTATTGCTTCCCGCAACAGTGGTTATCATGTTGCTAATATTAGGATATGTATACGTAATCGTAGCGGTATCTGCTGGATTTGATAATTTTTCCCATAATTGATTCACATTATAAACTACACTTGATCCATACAAATAACCCATACGAATGGTATTCGGATTCAATATTCTTCCTCTTGGTGTTATCCCTCCCCCAATTAAACTATCTCCCATCAGTGGATAAATTTGTGTAGAAAAATCTACAGTCCACCATGTACGCGGATTACGGCGATTTTGAATAAATTGAATGGTGGAATCATTGGTCAAATTAACTTGCGCATAAAATACATAATTAGATATTTGTCCACTTGACAAAACCTTTGATGTTTCTGTTACGCGATAAAAACCAGTTACATAATTATAATTAGGAACAGATGTTGCAAAGCTGTCTATTCTAAAAGATGTAGATGCCGTATCACCTGAGTTTGTGTATGCCAAAACTTTTCCCTGATAAGCAGAAGCTGCAATTAGATTTGTAATGTTGAAACTTTGTGCAAGTAGATTAGTAGCTACGATATTGTTGTTGATGTATACTTTATATTTTACCGTATCGGCATTATTGGTATTGACCGATGCATTCCAAGTAACGGTTGCAGTAGTTGCCATTCTGTTACTAACGGTTGCAGAAAAAGCGCCCAATGAGTCGGGTGGTGGAACGATATTATTTATGGATTCGTTTTTCTTGCAAGAAAAAAATAAGATCATCCCCAAAACAACAAATAGATTAATATTATTTTTCATCGTTTTTTTTCGCAAATGTAAAATATTTCTATTTAGTAGAATTTCGGAAATAATCACGGACAATTTTTCACCTCAAAAAAGACATAAAAAAACAAGCTAATCAAAATAGAATTGGAATTCCCACATTAAATCAAAGAATTTTAATGGATATTATAATACAAGAGAAGAAATTCGTTTTAATCGTTTTATAGTTGTGATTACATTTATCTTCACCATTTTTAGTTTAAAAACCCGGACTTGATATAATATGACATTACTATATTTCGTATGAGATACCCTTTTTTACACTTAATTTTATCTGTAAAATATTATTTTAAAAAAAATATCCAATTAATTCAAAAAAATTAGAAGGTTTCATTACCTTTGCCGTCCAAAAAAACAGCTCATATTATGTTAGCAGTAATTAAAATAGCAGGACAACAATTCAAGGTTAAAGCCGGAGATAGTTTATATGTACCTCATATTGAGGGAAAAACTGGCGACCAAGTAGAATTTACCGATGTACTATTTACAGACAATGGAGCCGGAGTTAATGCCGGAGAAAATCTTAATGCCGTAGTTAAAGCAGAGATTTTAAATGATTTAGTAAAAGGTGATAAAGTAATCGCTTTTAAAATGAAAAGAAGAAAAGGTTTTCGTAAAAAACATGGTCATCGTACACACTACACTCAAATCAAAGTAACTGCAATTGCTTAATTAAATTAATCGCATTTAAATAAATAAATCATGGCACATAAAAAAGGTGAAGGTTCCGTAAAAAATGGAAGAGATTCACAAAGCAAAAGATTAGGTGTGAAAATTTTTGGTGGTCAAGCTGCTGAGAATGGAAATATAATTATACGTCAACGTGGAACAGTTTATCATCCAGGAAAAAATGTTGGATTAGGAAGAGATTTTACAATTTTCGCATTGACTGATGGCGTTGTAGAATTCAAAAAAACTAAAGGAGATAAAAATTTAGTTTCTGTAATCCCAGCCAATTAAAAAAATATTTTTTGGTAATTTAAAAATAGTATTTATTTTTAAGTATTATTTACTAACCAATTAAATTTTAAAAAAATGGCAACAGCAAAAAAAGCAGCTCCTGCAAAGAAAGCGGCTCCTGCAAAAAAAGCAGCTCCTGCGAAAAAAGCAGCACCAGCAAAAAAAGCGGCTCCTGCGAAAAAAGCAGCACCAGCAAAGAAAGCAGCAGCTAAAAAAGCAGCTCCTGCAAAAAAAGCAGCACCAGCAAAAAAAGCTCCTGCAAAAAAAGCAGCAGCTAAAAAAGCGGCTCCAAAAAAGAAATAATTTATTTCTAAATCTATTTTTGCTTTCAAAAGCAAAAAAAAATAGTCTCGGATTCTTCCGAGACTTTTTTTTTCTACTTAAATTTCAATGACAAAGTTTTCTTATTTTTAAAACATGAACAACTATACTATTGCTGATTATTTTTCATTGCTCTCTAAATTAATGGACATTCATGGAGAGAATAGTTTCAAATCAAAATCTTATGCATCTGCCGCTTTTGCAATTGAAAAACTACCCGAACAACTCTATTCGATTCCAACAAGCAAAATTGAATCTTTAAAAGGTATCGGATTGTCAACAGCTCAAAAAATTATTGAAATATTAGAATCCGGTGAACTCAAAGTTTTAAATGAAATCATTTCAAAAACACCAGCAGGTATAATTGAAATGCTTAGCATTAAAGGCATTGGCCCTAAAAAAATAAATACCATTTGGAAAGAAATGGAAATTGAAACCATAGGTGAATTGCTTTATGCTTGCAAAGAAAATAGACTTAAGAACTTTAAAGGGTTTGGCGAAAAAACACAAAACAATGTAATCGATAGTATCGAATTTTATTTTAAAAGCAAAGGCAGTTTTTTATTCGCACAAGTAAAACCATTTTCCAACGAAATTCAACTTTTATTAACCGAGATTTTTAAATCTAACCAAATACTTATTGTTGGTGATTATGCTCGTCAATTAGAAATCATTAATCAATTGGAGTTTGTCACCAATGCTACAACTATCGAAATAGAAAAAAATCTTGCTGAAAATGATATTTTTAATCTGACCGAGAAAATAGAAAATGAATTTATTTTTTCAACTCCAAACGGAATAAATATCAAACTCATTTCTGTTGAATATGCACATCTGTTTGAAAAATGTATTCAATACAGTTCTTCAGATTCTTTTTGGAATGAATTAGAAAAACTTAAACCCAATAATTTTATTTCCTGCAAAAACGAACAAGATTTTTTTGAACAAATTGGAATAAACTATATCCCTCCCTTTTTAAGAGAAACGAATTCTATTATTGATTATTCGAAAAAAAATATCGTTGAAGATGTTATTCAAACCAATGACATAAAGGGCATTATTCATTGCCATAGCAATTGGAGTGACGGAAGTAATACCATTGAAGAATTGGCTAATGCTGCAATAGAGCGAGGTTTAGAATATTTGGTTATCAGCGACCATAGTCAATCTGCCTTTTATGCACAAGGCTTATCTGTTGATAGAATATTGGCACAACATCAATTGATAGACGAACTGAATGAAAAGCTCTACCCTTTCAAAATTTTCAAAAGTATAGAATCTGATATTTTAAATGATGGAAGATTGGATTACAATGATGACATTCTAAAACGTTTCGATTTGGTTATAGCATCTGTTCACAGCAACCTTAAAATGACTGAAGAAAAAGCGATGAGCCGTTTAATAACTGCCATTGAAAATCCATATACAACGATCTTAGGGCATTTGACTGGACGTTTACTTTTAAGCAGACCTGGATATCCAATTGATCATAAAAAAATTATTGATGCTTGCGCTGCAAACAATGTGGTAATTGAATTGAATGCACATCCAAGCAGACTTGATATTGATTGGCGTTATATTGATTATTTATTGGAGAAAAACGTACTAATTTCAATTGATCCAGATGCACATCAGATTGAAGGATTCAACGACTTAGAATATGGTGTTTCTGTAGCACAAAAAGCAATGGTAAAAAAACAAAACAACCTCAGCAGTTTTACTTTAGATCAATTTGAAGCGTTTCTATTGAATCAGAAAAAATAAACTAAATTCTAGAAGAGATATTTGTACCTGGTTTAACAAACAAATTTCCGTCGCCGTGAGCAAGCAACTTTTCAAATAAAATTGTGGTAGCCATTGCATCTCCGAAAGCACGGTGCCTTGACTCAATTTCAATATCTAAGCTATTACACAGTTTCCCTAAACTATAGGACGGTAACCCTGGAAAAACTTTTCTACTTAACCGAACCGTACACAGTTTATGTACATCCAATTCGAATCCATAAATTTTTAAATAGTGGCTAATAAAAGAAAAGTCAAAGCCAACATTATGTGCTACAAAATAATTGTTGTTGAGCAATTGAAATACATCTTGTGCTATAGATTTGAATGTAGGTGCAGATGCCACCATCGCATTGGAAATCCCAGTTAAATTGGTGATGTAAAAAGGTACTGGTCTTAGTGGGTTTACCAACGTTTGATATTCGTGAACAACGCGTTCGCCATTATGAACCAAAATGGCAATTTCAGTAATGCCACTTTCTTTAGGAACCCCACCTGTTGTTTCAATATCTACAATACAATACATCATTTCTATTTATTCGAAAGGCATTTTTAATTTATGGTTAAAGATAGCCATTTGTAGAAGCATTAAATTAAATTTTGTTTGTGTATTTTTGTTTTAATTCAAACAAATTATCAACAGTCATTTTCAATTTCAATATTTTTAAACAAACGTTGTAACTCAATTATTGACTATTTTTTGTTTTTTTTTACAAACATTGAATCATTACAAAAGCAAAATAACCATCTCGTAATTTCTAATCTTTTTGGGTTAGTTAGAAATCGAGAAGTCCATTAAAAAACCTATTTTTAAAAAATGACTTTAAGTAAGAATTTCGAACATCAAATAAATGAACATAAATGGTATAGCCATTGGTTGGACAAACAATATTTCAAAAGTACACCCGACGAAAGAACACCATATACCATAGTAATGCCTCCTCCGAACGTTACGGGCGTTTTACACATGGGGCATTGCTTAAATAATACCATACAAGATATTTTAATCAGACAGGCTAGAATGAAGGGATTTAACGCCTGCTGGGTTCCAGGTACGGATCATGCATCTATTGCAACGGAAGCAAAAGTTGTGGCGATGTTGCGCGAAAGAGGAATTGCAAAATCATCTTTAAGTCGTGACGAGTTTCTAAGTTATGCTTGGGAATGGAAAGAAAAATACGGTGGCATCATCTTACAGCAATTAAAAAAACTAGGCTGTAGTTTGGATTGGGATCGTACCACATTTACTATGGATAAAGATTATTACGATTCTGTAATCAATATCTTCATGGACCTCTACAAAAAAGGCGTTATTTATAGAGGCAAGCGAATGATCAATTGGGATGTGAAAGCGCTTACTGCTTTGAGCGATGAAGAAGTAATTAGAAAAGAAACCCGCCAGAAATTATATCACCTCAATTATGCCATAGAAGGCACAAACGACAATATCACTATTGCTACAGTAAGGCCGGAAACCATTATGGGAGATACTGCCATTTGTGTACACCCTGATGATGAACGTTACAAACACCTTCATGGTAAATTTGCAATCGTTCCTTTAATAAATAGGCGCATTCCAATTATTGCAGATGATTATGTAGCCATGGATTTCGGTACAGGTGCTTTAAAAGTAACGCCAGCACATGACGTAAATGACTATGCGCTTGGCCAAAAGCATCAATTGGAAATCGTAGATATTTTTAATGATAATGGCACACTTAGCGAAGATGCTCAAATTTATATTGGCTTAGAAAGATTTGAAGTGCGTAAAAAAATTGCAATAGAACTTGAAGAAAAAGGATTTTTAATAAAAACGGAAGAATACACCAGCGAAGTAGGATATAGTGAAAGAACAGATGTGGTAGTTGAACCTCGATTAAGTATGCAGTGGTGGTTAAGCATGAAAGACATTTCAAGCCCGGCATTAAAAGCCGTAATGGAAGAAGAGATTAAATTTTATCCGCCAAAATTCAAAAACGTTTATCGCCATTGGATGGAAAATATCAAAGATTGGTGTGTAAGCAGACAACTTTGGTGGGGACATCGCATTCCTGCTTGGTATCATGAATCTGGGAAATTCGTGGTTGCTAAAAATGAAAAAGATGCCATCGCAGTTTTCGAAACGGAACATAATATTTCAAATGCGGTATTAAAACAAGATGAAGACTGTTTGGATACTTGGTTCAGCAGTTGGTTATGGCCTTTTGAAGTATTTAAAGGTTACAGCAATCCCAATAATGCAGACATCAACTACTACTACCCTACCAACACCTTGGTAACTGCGCCTGAAATTATTTTCTTTTGGGTTGCACGAATGATTATGGCAGGGCATGAATACATGGATGTAAAGCCATTTCAAGAAGTGTATTTTACAGGAATTGTTAGAGATAAACAAGGACGTAAAATGAGTAAGAGCTTGGGTAATTCTCCAGACCTTTTAGAATTAATCGATCAATATGGGGCGGATGCTGCGCGTTTTGGAATCATGATTGCATCTCCTGCCGGAAACGATATTTTATTTGATGAGACAGCATTAGAACAAGGCAGAAACTTCAACAACAAAATATGGAATGCGCTTAAGTTGATCAAAATGTGGGAAGTGCGACAAACACATGAGCACACAAATGAAAACGACTTTGCGATAAACTGGTTTGAAAATAGATTGAGCGAAGTAAGTATTGAGGTTGAACAAATGATGAAGCAATTCAAATTAAGTGAGGCATTAAAAACCATCTACACTTTAATTTGGGACGATTTCTGTAGTTGGTATTTAGAATGGGTAAAGCCAGGATTTGAGCAACCGATTCAAGCAAATGTGTACAATAAAACAACTGAATTTTTCACCGATTTAATGCAATTGTTACACCCTTTCATGCCATTTATTTCAGAAGAAATTTACCATCAATTGGATAAGCGTAATGACGATTTATGTGTACGATTATTAATAGAAAAAGACTCTCCCAATCAAACACAATTGGATCAAGGCGTTTTGCTAAAACAGGTTATCAGCGGCATTAGAGATGTACGCAACAAGCAGCAAATGAAACCTAAAGACAGCATCAAACTTTTTATCCAAACAGAAGAAAAGCCGGTGTTTGAAAGTTTAATGCCTATTTTATCAAAGCAAGTAAACGCAAACGAAATATCATTTGCTAATGATACTGTTGCAAACTCATTTACATCTGTAATCGGTAAAGATAAATTCTACATTTTGACCGAACAGCCGATTGATTTAAGTACGCAAAAATCTGCATTAGAAAAAGAGTTAAGTCACCTGAAATCCTTTTTAATATCAGTTGAAAAGAAATTGTCAAACGAGAAATTTACTCAAAACGCAAAGCAGGAAATTTTAGATTTGGAATATAAGAAAAAAGCAGATGCCGAAATGAAAATCAATATTATTGAATTGAGTTTGAAGGATATGATTGGTTAATTATTTATTCGTTAAAATTAAAAATCTGTAAAGGGTAATACTTATTTTTACTACCAAAAAATAAATTATGGGCAAACAGAAAATATTAATTGCATTTTTTTTGATCATTAGTCAAATCAACTTTGCCCAAATAAAAAAGAATCAACCGGTTAAAATAAAAGTACCTAAATTGATTTCTACCTTAGGCATTTTCAAAGATTCTGTTGTACTTAAAACAGAGCAAGTAAAAGCCATTTTAGGCACCTCAATTTTAGTTAAAGATGACAAGAACAATGCTTATAAAGTTGTTTATTATCAATTTGCTTACACTAGGCGCGCTGTTACAGAAGACGAAAAAACAGGCAAACTATCCCCTACAACCAGCTTGGCTACTGATTATTTTACCAGTACACCATTACCTGAAAAATGGGTTCGAATTATTAAAGAAGATATACAACCTGGAGAACAATTATTCTTTTGTGATATCATCGTAAAAGACAGTTCTGGCAGATCTTTTTATGCACCCAACATAAAAATAATTACGCAATAATTTTATGGTAATTCGATATGCTCAAAAAAACGAATTGCATTTAATTCAAAAAATTGCATTTGAAACTTGGCCCATTGCTTATGGAAATATTTTAAGCGATGGTCAATTATCCTATATGCTTAAAATGATGTATGACTTAGATGCATTGTCAAATCAACACAATCAATTAAAACATCTGTTTTTATTAGCCTTTGATGAATTGGGAAACGAGTTGGGCTTTGCTAGCTTTTCTAAAATCGATGAATATCCAAAAACATACAAATTGCACAAATTGTATGTTTTTCCAAATCAGCAAGGGAAAAAAATAGGCAAGATGCTTTTAGATTTTGTGTTGGAAGAAATTAAAAAAACGGAAGAAAAAGTTGT
>CANKLV010000056.1 GCA_947483415.1 Chitinophagaceae bacterium | reverse complement strand
GATAAACTGCTGCAAGCGATATGGCCAGGAAATTTTTCTACATCTGCCACAATAATTGTTTTCATTTCCTGCCATGCAGTTCCACAAACGCCTCTTCCTTTTTTGATTCGGGTACAGGCGATAGGGCCTTGAAACGGTCCCAGAACCAATTCATTATCTTTTACCAAATAAAACCCTACCCAAAGCCAATTGAATTGCGTTTTTAAACAAGCCGAAATATTGGCCAAATTCGCAATCAAATCTGTTTCGTTGTCGATAATGCTTTTAATTTGTGGCAACAAACTTTCGTATTGTTCTTTCTTATTTCCAGTATAAATCAATAATTCTTCAGCCATAACCATTATAATTTTTGTATCAAATCATTTATTAAAGAAGTTTCGTATCCTTTTTGCATTAGAAAGGATTGTATCTTTTTCTTTTTAACGAAAATATTCTTTTCAGATCGCAAAGTATTTGATTTGGCAATTAACAATTTCTCCAATTTTTTTTGATAGTCGTCTTCGTCAATTTTACTCAATCCAATTTTGATGCAATAATCACTAACCCGATTTTTTTTTAATTCATATTTTATTTTTTGCTTACCCCAATCTTTAATGTTGAACTTCCCCCGCGAAAACGCAATGGCATATCTTTCTTCATTTAAAAAGTTTTCGGTGATCAATTCTGAAATAATGGTATCTACTTGCTCTGGATATAAACCAAAACTGTACAATTTATCCTTCACTTCCTGATGATTTCGCTCCTGATAAGCACAGTAATGCTTTATTTTTTCAGTAGACTTTTCAATACCGATGTTTAAAACTTTACTCAAATGTTGAAAATTATTTTTTTGAATGTTGAAATTAGGAACAAATTATCTTCGTATCATTACAATCATTAAATTATCTTTGTTTATTAAAATAAGTTTATGAAATTTATCGTGTCGGCTTCTGTGTTATTGAAGCAATTACAACAAATCAGTGGCGTTATCAACAGCAATCCAGTTTTGCCTATTCTTGAAGACTTTTTGTTTGAAATAGAAAAAAACAAACTCACAGTAGTGGCAACCGACCTTGAAACCGTGATGAAAATTAGTATGCCCATTGAAACCAAAGAAGACGGAAAGGTTTGTATCCCGGCTAAATTATTGATGGATTCGCTAAAAAATATCTCAGATCAACCTTTAACCTTCAGTATTGACAAGAATTTCGGAATCGAAATTACCAGCGATAATGGAAAATATAAAGTGATGGGCGAAAATCCAGAAAGCTTTCCTCGTGAACCTCAAAAAGAAAACGCCAATTCATTTGTGATTACCTCTTCTGGGTTGGTTACAGCAATCAATAAAACCATATTTGCGGTAAGTACAGATGATTTAAGACCCGCTATGACAGGTGTGTTTTTTGAATTAGATGATACAAAAGGCATCACATTGGTTGCTACAGATGCGCATCGTTTGGTAAGATATTCAAGAAAAGATGTGACTTGCTTAGAAAAGCACACGTTTATCGTTCCCAAAAAACCATTAAATCTGTTGAAAAGTGTTTTGCCATTAAATGAAGACGAATTGAATGTTTCATACAACAACAACCATTTATTTGTAACACATGGCAATACAGAGTTAATTTGTCGTTTGATTGATGCAAGATTCCCAGACTATAGGGTAGTCATTCCAACCGATAACCCATACAAGCTTGTTGTTAATAAACAAGATTTCCAAAATGCATTAAGACGTGTAAGTGTATTCAGCAATAAAAGTACCAATCATATTGCCATAAGCATAAACGGAAATGAGCTTCATTTAATCAGCCAAGACGTAGATTTTAGCAATGAAGGAAATGAAAGAATGACTTGTCAATACGATGGCGAAAATCTACAAATTGCTTTCAATGCAAAGTTTTTAATTGAAATGTTGAATGGAGCAGAAACAGAGGAAATCATTATTGAATTGAGTACATCTTCAAAAGCAGGGATAATTCGCCCAACAGAACAACACGAAAACGAAGATTTATTGATGTTGGTAATGCCTTTGATGCTTAATAATTAACTGTTTTTAGAAGGTATTATGTCATTTCCTCAAAATCGATATAATCATTGCTTTTAGGTTTTGAAGCAGTTGGCTTAACTGCACTTTCATTTGAAGTGCGATTATTTTCAGCAGCTTTATTGATATTTTGCTGAAACTCGTTCATTTTCTTTTTTACTTCACGCGTAGTTCTAAAGATTGGAATCACCAATTCGAAAATGAATCTGTATAAAAGATAAAAAAGAAATAATTCAACCAGTAATTTAAACATAGTCCAAAGTTAAAACTCAATCGAGAATAAACGAGTTAATTTTTAAAATAATTACAAATCGAGTTTGGCGGATAAACATTCAATGCCTATATTTGTGCTGTAAAATGATAAATGAAGGGAACGGAAGCGTTCCCTTCTCCTTTTTAATAATATGAAATACCCATAAGAGAAAAGCTTGTGGCCAACCGGGGATGAGTATCAAGGGTATAACATGTGGCAAAAAGAAAAATATAATACACACATGAATACAACATCTCATATCGATACCATTAACCAATTGCTGCAATCGATTTTAATCGATGATATTTTTTTAGTTGAGATAAAAGTAAAGCCCATCAACAACTATAAAATTTATTTAGATGCAGATGGGGGATTGGGGATTGAAAAATGTATAAAAATAAACCGAGCACTGTATAAACACATGGAGGAAATGGGCCTATATCCAGAAGGCGATTTTTCTCTGGAAGTATCAAGTCCGGGAATAGACGAACCACTAAAATTATTTCGTCAGTACAAAAAAAATGTGGGCAGAAATGTTGAAGTAACCTTTAATGATGCCTCAAAAAAAGAAGGACAATTATTGGAAGTAAATGAAATCGAATTAACAATCGGATATACAGAAGGAAAAGGCAAGAAATTGGTTGAACATCAGCAAATAATACCTTTTTCGGATATTAAGCAAACAAAAGTTTTGATAAAATTTTAATTAACTAAAAAACCTCTTCCGGGGAGGCCCTAAAAAAAAGTAGGGAAGTTCGGATTGGATTATGGCAAGCATTAACTTGATTGAATCATTTCAGGAGTTTAAAGAATCAGAAGGTATAGATCGTCCTACACTTATGAAAGTAATGGAGGATGTTTTTAAAACCCTTATTAGAAAAAAATACGGCAGCGACGAAAATTTCGACGTAATCGTTAATGATCAAAAAGGAGATTTAGAAATCTTTCGTAGAAGAACAATCGTAGATGACGACGATTTGTATAATACTTTAACTGAAATTGAATATAAAAACGCAATTTTAATTGAGCCAGATTATCAGGTTGGCGAAGAGTTGTACGAAGAAGTAAATATTCAAGCTGAATTTGGCAGAAGAGCCATTTTAGCCGGTAAGCAAACGCTTGCAGCACGTATCAACGACTTGAAGAAAAACGTATTGATTAAAAAATATGAAGATCGTGTAGGTGATATCGTAAGCGGAGAAATTTATCAGGTCTGGAAAAAAGAAGTGTTGGTTCTTGATGAAGATGGAAATGAAATGCTGCTTCCAAAAACAGAGCAAATTCCAAGCGATTATTTCAAAAAAGGTGATACCGTTCGTGCAGTTGTAAAAAAAGTAGAACTCAAAAATAGTCAGGCAATCATTATTCTTTCTCGTACAAGTCCAATTTTCTTAGAAAAACTACTTGAAATCGAAGTTCCTGAAATATTTGATGGCTTAATCGTTGTCAAAAAAATTGTTAGAGATCCAGGAGAAAGAGCAAAAGTAGCCGTTGAAAGTTATGATGATAGAATTGATCCAGTTGGTGCTTGTGTTGGAATGAAAGGTAGCAGGATTCATGGTATCGTAAGAGAGTTAAAAAATGAAAATATAGATGTAATCAATTGGACAACAAACATCCAGTTAATGATTCAACGTTCTTTAACACCTGCAAAAATTACCAGTATAGATTTGGATACAGAAAAACTACATGCAAATGTGTTTTTAAAACCAGACCAAGTTTCTTTGGCAATAGGCCGTAGAGGTGTAAATATTAAATTAGCCTGCGAATTAACCGGTTATGAAATTGATGTATTCCGTGATAATGAAGGAGAAGAAGATGAATATGATATCGATTTAGAAGAATTTGGTGATGAAATTGAATCATGGATCATCGACGAGTTTAAGCGCGTTGGTTGTGATACCGCTCGTTCAGTATTGGCACTTAATGCGGATGAATTAGAACGTCGTACTGATCTTGAAAAAGAAACCATTGCAGAAGTTAGAAGAATATTAACTGAAGAGTTTGAAAGAGAATAAGATTGAATTTTTAAAAAAAGCAAGCGATTCAAAAAAGTGTCGTTTTAATATCAAAGAATGTCAGAAGTAATTACGCCCAGATTAATGGCAGCAGCCAAGGAATTTAACATAGGTACCAATACCTTGATAGAATTTTTGGTGTCAAAAAATTTCAATGCCGATGAGCTAAAGCCATCAACGAAACTGTCTGAGGATATGTACCGCGTGTTACAGTCCGAATTTCAGCAAGATAAGGCAGCAAAGCAAAAAGCAGAGCAAGTTGATTTGCCAAAAGGTGCTGGTGGAGACCCAAAGAAAAAACGCGACGAAGAGGATTTATCGATCAAGAAAAAAGACGAAAAACCAAAGGCAGATGCTGTAGTTGAGGAAGTAAAACCTGAAGTGGTAGAAACGCCTGTAGTAGAAATACCTGTGGTGGAAAGACCTATTTTGGAAACGCTTAAAGTTGATCATTTTGCGCCCGAAAAACCTGCGGCTGAAGCTCCTGTAGTTGAACAATCAGCTACACAAAATGAACTACAAATCACAAAAATAGTTGCCCCTGAAATCGAAGGGTTAAAAATTTTAGATAAAATTGATTTAAACCAAATTGATTCTTCAAGCAGACCTAAAAAAGCAACTAAAAAAGAAGTTGTAAAAGAAGTTCCAAAAATTGATGAAACGCCAAAAATTGTTGAAGTTCCTATACCTCAAGAGCAAGAAGAAATAGCTCCACAAGTTGAAGCTGTAGTTGATACAACGCCAACAAAAGAAGAGCCAACCATTGCTGTTATTGAAAACATTCAAGCAGATAAATTAACGGGTCCGAAAATTCTAGGTAAAATTGTTTTACCAGTTAACAATGATACCCGTCCGAAGCGCGAAACAAACGAAGAGAAACAAAAGCGCAAACGCATTCCAATTCAAAAAAAGCCAGGCGATACAACATCTCAACCTGGACAACCCAATAGAGGAAATAAAGTTTTACCTGATACTCGTGGAGGACAACCCAATAGGCCGCCATTCGGTCAGCAAGGTCAACAAGGGAATAGTCAACAACAAGGTGGCAATCGTTTCCAACGCCCATCAACAGGTGCTGGAGCTCCTCCAAAGCGTCAAGAAGATAAAATAATTGACGCAAAAGAAATTCAAGAAAAATTAAAACAAACCCAAGCAAAACTTGCAGGTGCTGGCGGAAGAGGAAAAAGCTTAAAAGCAAAATATCGTAAAGCGAAGCGTGAAGAGATGGCCGAAAATATGGGCGATGGTGAAATCTCAAACAAATTACAAGTTACAGAATTTATATCGGTAAGTGAATTGGCTGGTCTAATGGATGTAAGTTTTGCAGACATCATTAGCAAGTGTATGAACTTGGGAATCATGGTTTCCATCAATCAGCGTTTGGAAGCCGATGTAATTGAACTTGTAGCTAGCGAATTTAATTATGAAGTAGAATTTATTGGGGTTGATGATGCTGCCGAACTTGAAGTAGATGAAGAGGTGGACAATCCTGAAGATTTAAAACCAAGAGCTCCAATTGTTACCATCATGGGTCACGTAGATCATGGTAAAACATCGTTGCTTGATTATATCAGACAAACAAATGTAATCGCAGGTGAAGCCGGAGGAATTACGCAGCATATCGGTGCGTATGAAGTAACGTTACCTGATGGACGCGCCATTACGTTTTTAGATACACCTGGTCACGAAGCCTTTACAGCTATGCGTGCCCGTGGTGCTAAGGTTACAGATATTGCGGTTATTGTGGTTGCTGCGGATGATGCCGTAATGCCACAAACCAAAGAGGCCATTTCGCATGCGCAAGCAGCCAATGTGCCGATGATATTTGCCATTAATAAAATGGATAAAGATGGCTCAAATCCAGAGAAAATTAAAGAACAGCTCGCTTCAATGAATATTTTGGTGGAAAGCTGGGGTGGTAAATTTCAAAGCCAGGAAATAAGTGCTAAAAAAGGATTGAATATAGATTTGTTACTTGAAAAGATATTATTGGAAACGGATTTGCTCGAGTTAACAGCAAACCCTGAAAAACAATCATCTGGTACAATTATTGAAGCATCGCTTGATAAAGGTCGCGGTTATGTAGCTACAATCTTGGTGCAAAATGGCACATTGAAACAAGGAGACATGATTGTTTCTGGACAATACTTCGGTAAAGTAAAAGCAATGTACAATGAGCGTAATCAACGCGTAGAAGTAGCTCCTCCATCAACACCAGTATTATTATTAGGTTTGAATGGAGCACCACAAGCAGGTGAAACATTTAAGGTTTTTGCGGATGAAGCAGAAGCAAGAGAAACTGCATATAAGCGTGGACAAATTTTACGTGAACAAGGTATGCGTGCTAAAAAACACATTACGTTGGATGAAATTGGACGTCGTCTGGCATTGGGTAACTTTAAAGAATTGAATGTAATTATAAAAGGTGACGTGGATGGTTCGGTTGAAGCGTTAAGTGATTCACTACAAAAATTAAGTACAGAAGAAATTGTAATTAAAGTGATTCATAAAGCGGTAGGTGCGATTACAGAAAGTGATGTAACCTTGGCGAATGCGTCTGATGCGATTATCATTGGTTTCAATGTGCGTCCTTCAATGCAAGCTGCACGTTTAGCAGAAAACGAATCCATCCAAATTAAGCTTTACTCAATTATCTACAACGCCATCGAAGAAATCAGATCGGCAATGGAAGGTATGTTAGAGCCAACCGTTGAAGAGAAAATTTTGGCAAACGTTGAAATCAGAGAAACATACCGTTTTGATAAAGCAACCGTTGCTGGCTGTCAGGTGTTGGATGGAAAAATTGCCAGAAACAGCAAAATCAGATTGGTACGCGATGGTATCGTAATCTTCACCGGCGAACTTTCAAGTTTGAAACGTTTCCGTGATGATGCCAAAGAAGTTACTTCAGGTATGGAATGTGGATTGGTAATCAAAAATTATAACGATTTAAAAATTGGTGATATCGTAGAAGCATTTGAAGAAGTTGAAGTGAAGCGTACGTTATAATGGTGGACAAGGGTTTAAAAGGTTCAATAAGTTCAATGAGTTCAAAAGGTTCAAAAAGATAAAATCGGAAAACAGCTCCAACCATTAACCATTAAAACAGATTAGCGATTTGAACTTTTTGAACCTTATTCTCGGCTTCAAACTTTTGTTAAATAAAAAACATCGGATTAAATCAATCGTTTCGGGTTTAATTTTGGCATCAACAAATTCAATGTTGACTTATACAAAAAGATGAAAAATAAAATTGCGTTTACACTCGTTTCATTATTATCTATTACATGCACATTTGCCCAACCAAAAAAAGTGTTGGCAGATAAAATCATTGCAGTAGTTGGAAATAAAATTATCCTCAAAAGTGACATAGATAACAGTTTGCTCGATATGCAACGTCAAGGCGTGGAAGTTACTTCAGATGCCAGATGCATGAGTTTGGAACAAGCCATAGGCATTAAAGCATTGGTACTTCAAGCAGAAAAAGATTCTCTTCCAGTTACAGACGAAGAAGTAGAAGCAGAAATCGACAATCAAATTCGATATTTTATAAGTCAATATGGCTCTAAAGATGAAGTAGAACGTATTGCAGGTAAATCACTATATCAATTAAAGGAGGATTTTAAAGAAGGGTTTAGAGATAGAAAGTTAGCAACAGCCATGCGAAATAAAATTGTTGGCGATATTAAAATAACACCCAACGAAGTAAAATCCTTTTTTGTAAAAATACCTGTAGACAGTTTGCCATACTACGAAACAGAAGTGGAAGTTGGACAAATTTTAGTCTATCCAAAAGCAAGTAGAGATGCAGAGCAATATTGTATTGAAGAATTAACATCATATAAAAAGCAAATAGAAAGCGGGAAGAAAGCATTTGGCACAATGGCATCTGTATATACAGAAGATCCAGGAAGTAAAGATCGTGGCGGGATGTATGAGATAAACAGAAATCAAAAAGATTTAGATCCCATCTGGATGTCGAAAGCATTTACATTAAAAGAAGGACAAATTTCTGCACCTTTCAAATCAAAATTCGGGTATCATATCATTCAATTGGTATCTCGATTGGGTGATGATGCAGTAGTAAGGCACATTTTAAAGATTCCACAAGTAACACAAGTAGAATTAAAAATTGGTTTTAGTAAATTAGATAGTGTACGTGCGAAATTGATTGCGGGAACTATAGATTTTGGAGAAGCTGTTTCGAGATATAGCGATGACGAATCGAGCAAATTTACGGCTGGAATGATTCAAGGTAGAGATGGTAATTTTTTAACCATCGATCAGTTGGATAAAGATTTGGTGGTAAAATTAAAAGATTTAAAAATTGGCGAGTACTCACAACCGTTAGAATACACAGATGAACGTGGAAAGAAAGGGTTGAGGGTTATTTATTTGAAATCAAAATCTGAACCACATCGCGAAAATTTAAAAGACGATTACAACAAAATTGCACAAAGGGCAATAGAGGAGAAAAAAGAAGTGGCATTAGAAAAATGGTTTGATATAAAAACCAAAGGGTATTATATAAAAATTGATGCAGAATATTTAAACTGTGCATCACTCAAACATTGGATTGAAATAGCAAATGCCTCAGCAAAATAGCATCATGATTTTAATTACAAAATAAATAGTACGTTTACTATAATATACAGATGAAAAGGGGATAGTCGAAAAGTAAATACCCCACTACAAATCACTCAATCATACCAATAAACATTGATAGAAAAAAAGAAATCGTTTGGAAATGAAGAGGTTGCTATTCTGGTTGGATTAATTCAGAAAGATCAAACAGAGCAGCAAGTCATTGAGTATTTGGATGAATTGGAATTTTTGGCTGAAACTGCAGGAGCTAAATCGGTAAAACGGTTTACGCAAAAAATGGCTCACCCCGACAGCAAAACATTTTTAGGAAAAGGAAAGCTGGAAGAAATTAAGAATTACATTTTATTAAAAGGAAACATTACCATTGTAATTTTCGATGATGAATTATCGGGTGCGCAAATCATCAATATCGAAAAGGCAATTGGCATGAAATCAATAGATAGAAGTGATTTGATTTTAGACATATTTGCGAGTAGGGCTAAAACGGCTCAGGCAAAAACGCAGGTGGAGCTCGCGCAGTATCAATATATTTTACCCCGATTAAAAGGGATGTGGAAGCATTTGGAAAGACAAGGAGGTGGAGTAGGTACCAGAGGACCGGGAGAAACAGAAATTGAAACAGATAGAAGGATTGTAAAGGACAAAATTACTTTATTGCGCAAGCGCTTGGTAGATATAGATCGTCAATCATTTACGCAAAGAAAAGAGCGTGGAGAATTTATTCGCGTGGCCTTGGTAGGATATACCAATGTGGGCAAATCAACATTGATGAATGTGTTGAGTAAAAGTGACGTATTTGCAGAAAACAAATTATTTGCCACTTTAGACACCACCACTCGAAAAGTAGTATTTGAACAAACGCCTTTTTTGTTAAGTGATACGGTAGGATTTATCAGAAAATTGCCCCATCATTTGG
>CANKLV010000055.1 GCA_947483415.1 Chitinophagaceae bacterium | reverse complement strand
CCGCCATTTTTAATAATTTTAAAAAAAATTAAACCCGATCCTGTAATTTGGTAAAATTAGTTTATTTTAGATTTTACAAAAATGAACCTTATTATGAAAACTTTGTTAATCGTACTATTAACAGCTCTAATTTTTTCTACCGGATGTTCTAAAAAAGTATATTGTGGATGTCCAAATAGTAGAGGAATGACAGGATTTTAAATTTTAAAAATGCATAAATCTAATCGAGATTTATTGGTAATGCTCAAGCAAGAATTAATGACACCTCAGTCTGTAGAAATTGAGGTTAATAAATTGCACGAACTTTTATATAAAACAGAGCGACTTGATTGCTTTGCTGCTGCGCACGAGTTAATTGACCTCAATAAATATAAAATACACAACCATAGCTTTGAAATCAAAAAACTAATCCGATCAAAAAAAGATCATCCATTTGTTTTTATATCCAATCTAAACTAATTAGCTTAAATGGGATAATGCTTCTCTCAATTTTTTGATTACATTTTCGATATCTCCTTTCTTACAGCATCCTACACTTATTCTGTACCAATTGTTTTCGCGGTCTGATCCAAAATATCCGAATGGCACTAAAGCTAATTTCGCTTGTGATAATACATATTCAGTAACGGCTGCTTGATTGTCTAAAAGTTTTCCATCGGCTGTTTTTTTATCCACCAAGTTTATTTGAACGGTTAAATAAATAGCAGCTTGAGGCTCAATAGAATCAACACTAAATCCTTCGCTTTTCAATTGCTGAAACCCTTGATGCAAATTAATTAACCGATACGAAATTTCAGATTTAATGTTTCTCAAATAGCTATTTACTGCGGCATCGTTGATTAAATATTTGGCAACCGCTTTTTGTTCTGCCATTGGAGCCCAAGAGCCAACGTGGCTATTAATCGCTTTCATTTTATTGATTACATATTCCGGACCCATCGACCAACCCACACGAACACCAGTAGCTGCAAATGCTTTACTGATTCCATCTACAAAAATGGTATAATCGCGCATTTTTGGATTTAATGAAACCGGGTCATGGTGTTTGGTGTCTCCAAATGTTAATGCACTATAAATCTGGTCATACATCACATAAAGCTTTTTTTCTTCAACTCCCCTGCTTTCATTCTCATTGATAACCAAATCGCAAATCTTTTCAAGCTCTTCTTTCGTAAATACCGTTCCTGTTGGATTTAAAGGAGAGCATAGCGCTAAAAGTGTGGCTCCTTTTAAGTGTGGTGCAATTTGCTCAGCTGTAGGCATAAAATTATTTTCACGCAATGAACAAATCTGTACGTGCTCGCCTTCATTAAAATGCGTATAATGATTGTTATTCCAACTTGGAACGGGATAAATCACTTTATCCTTTTTATCCACGATGCTTCTAAAAATAGAATATATCAAAGGACGTCCTCCACAAGCCACTAAAATTTCACTAGTCCCGTATTTTAAGCCCTGATTTTTTTCTACAAAAGACAAAACCGCTTTTCTTAAATCCAATTCTCCATCGGCAGCAGGATAGGTTGTAAACCCTTCTGTATATGCGTTAATGATATTGTTTTTGAGCTCTTCCGGAATGGGGAATTCTTTCGAGTCAAAATCCCCTATCGTATAATTATAAATGTGGTCTCCTGCTGCAATTTTTTCTTTAACCATAGCACCCAATTTCACAATTTCGGATGCAATTAATGTTTCAGCCAAATGACTAAGTTTGTTTTTAGACATGTTTTTTTTATTGAAATTTTCTAAACCACAAAAGTATTGCTAATGAACTTTAAAACAAAAATTGAGTTGGGATTTTCAAAAACTTAACTACAACATTAAAAGTTATTTAAAAAACCTACCCTTACCCTCGCATAATTTCAAATAACAGATAAGAATTGATTGATTTGTAAAATTTAACTATTGAGTCTTATCTTTGTTCTAGTTTGAAAAAAAATTGAATTTTTGTATCGTAAATAAAAAATTGATATCTGTAATGGTCCAATGAAATTGTCCCAAACATCTATCAAATCGGCATTATACTATAAAATTGTGAACTAAATTGTAGTTCAAAAAGGTATAAGATGCTTTGTTTTTTAAAATGGTTGGTATAAAACAGTTTTTTTAGCGGAAAAAATCAGAAAAATCGATTTCATACAGAAAAAATTTTCAACTGTTTTTTTGATACAAGTTTCAAATAATTTATATTGTAAGGACATTAACTTTAATTATGTTTAATTTAATTCTGTTTGGGCCTCCAGGAAGTGGAAAAGGCACACAAAGTGAAAAACTAATGGCTCAATATGGTTTAAAACATTTGAGCACAGGAGATTTATTGCGCTCCGAAATTGCAAGGAGAACTGCCTTAGGATTAGAAGCAAAGCAGTTTATGGATAAAGGTGAATTGGTTCCAGATGCAGTGGTAATTGGTATGATTAGTTCTGCAATTGATTCAAATGAGTTTGTTAAAGGATTTTTATTTGATGGATTTCCTAGAACGCCCGCACAAGCTGAAGCGCTTGATAAATTATTAGAATTAAAAAAAGCACCAATCAGTATTATGTTGGCTCTTGAGGTTTCGGAAGAAGAATTGGTAAAAAGATTAATGAAACGCGGCGAAACCAGTGGCCGTAGCGACGATACCAATGAAGTAGTCATACGTGCAAGAATTTCCGAATATTTAAACAAAACAGCAGCAGTTGCAGATTATTACAAGCAGTTCAACAAAGTAAAAATGATTAAAGGAGAAGGTTCTATTGATGAAATTTATCATAGCCTTTGTTTGGAAATTGACAAAATCGTAGGTTAATGAAACGCCGTGATTGAATATTAAATTTGAGCTAAGTAATAGTATTTTAACCTTCAATTACAATCAGTAGAAAAATTCATAAAACTTATCTATCTATCATATGGCTAGAAAAGTAAATCGCATTGCTTAAAAAGCAAGCGCAGCAAAGGATTTTACTTTCATTCAATTTCGTTACTTTTGCCACTTTAGAAATCGAATTTATAACTACATAAATGGGCTTTAAAGAAATCGTTGATATAAACAAATTGCCAAAGCACATTGCTATTATCATGGATGGTAATGGAAGATGGGCTCAGGAAAAGGGGCAGGATCGTTTGTTTGGACACATTCATGGCGTTGAAAGTGTGCGTGATATTGTAGAAGGATGCGCAGAAATTGGAATTAACTTTCTTACTTTATATGCTTTTAGCACAGAAAACTGGGACCGACCTGAGTATGAAGTATTAGGATTAATGGAATTGTTGGTAGATACTATAAAAAAGGAAGTACCGACATTAAATAAAAATAATATCAAACTCCTTGTAATAGGTGCCACACACATGATGCCTGAATCAGCACAGGCTGAACTTCAAGAAGCCATTAATAAAACTGCACAAAACACCGGATTAAACTTAGTGATGGCGCTTAGTTACAGCAGCAGATGGGAAATCATACAAGCCACACAAAACATTGCCAAAGACATTCAATCAGGCAAATTACTACCGGAGGAAATCAATCAAGACACTTACAATGAATATTTAACTACTGCCCAAATCCCCGATCCAGAATTGATGATTAGAACAAGTGGGGAACATAGAATTAGCAATTTTCTTTTATATCAATTGGCTTATACCGAATTGTATTTTACAGAAACCCTTTGGCCAGATTTTAGAAAAGAAAATTTATATGAAGCCATTATTAACTTTCAGCAAAGAGAAAGAAGATTCGGAAAAACGAGCAGACAGGTTAAATTGTAATTTTCAAAATAATACGGATTATCTAATTTGGTGGTTCTTTAACAAATAGTTTTAATTAATGGGCTTAATTTGCCACACTAAAATATTTTTGATGCATAGGAATTTAAGCAGGTTTATTTTTTTCTCTCTTTTTTTTACGATTGGATTTCAATCTTATGCTCAAAATGACAGCATTCCCGTTTCTGTTAACCCCGCATTAATGGAAATTTTTAATTCCAAATACCCAAAATCTTATACCATTGCAGGCATTTCCGTTACCGGAACAAAAGCTTTCGACCCCGCACTCATCAGCTCTATCTCTGGCATTGCAGTAGGCGATAAAGTGCAAATTCCCGGAACAGACGTTTTTGGTAAGGCCATTGCAAAATTGTGGAAGCAAAGCCTAGTTTCAAATGTAGTTATCAATATCACCAAGCTAGAAGACCAAAACATTTACCTTGACATTGACATTACTGAACGTGCTAGATTGATTGATTATAAAATTATTGGCGTTTCTAGCGGTGAAAAAGATGATCTTGACACAAAAATTGGTTTGGCCAAAGATAGGGTACTTACCGAAAACATGAAACTTAGCGCGATTGAAATCATGCGTAAATTCTTCTACGAAAAAGGATTTAGAAATGTTTCTACTCAAATGAAAGAAGACATTATTGAAGGCATCACCAATGGCGTTTCGCTTACGTTTACTGTTGAAAAAGGAAATAAAGTGAGAATCAATTCAATCAACTTTTCTGGAAATGAACAAGTTGAAGATACCCGTTTAAAAAAACAAATGAAGGGCACCAAGGAAATGGCAAGATTCTCCTTGTTTCCGGAAAAAATTATTAGCCCTTATGGCGATTCTTCTAAAGGTTACGATTTGAAAAGCTTCGTACACAATCGCGATTTTCTATCCCCTACAAAAATCCTCAGTTTCTTAGATCCTTATCTCCGAGTTAAATTTAGTGGCGCAAAATTCAATGAAACAAAATATCAAGAAGATAAAGAAAAAGTTCTTGAATACTATAATGCGCAAGGTTTAAGAGATGCCCAACTTGTAGCAGATACCCAAGTTTTAAACAGCAAAGGAAATCTGAATATTGATATCAAAATTGATGAAGGTAGAAAATACTATTTTGGAAATATCGCTTGGAAAGGAAATACAAAATATTCAGATTCAATTTTAAATATTTTATTGGGTATTGAAAAAGGTGATGTTTACAATAATGAATTGCTTAATAAAAGATTGGGCAAGCAAATGTCTGCAGAAGGTGGCGACATCAGCAGTTTGTATCAAGATGATGGCTTTTTATTTTTTCATATTGACCCCATTGAAACATCTGTTTACAACGACACCATAGATTTTGAAATCAGATTGGCTGAAGGTCCGCAAGCTACTTATGGAAACATAACAGTATCTGGTAACGATAAAACAAAAGATTACGTGATTTTGCGTGAAATGCGCACGGTTCCTGGTCAAAAGTTTAGTCGTGCTGATATTATCCGTACACAAAGAGAGCTTTCTCAACTTGGATACTTTAATCCTGAAAAAATAAATCCGAATGTGGTGCCAAACTCTGATAATGGAACGGTAGACATCAATTGGGAAGTAGAAGAAAAATCATCTGATCAATTGGAATTATCAGCAGGTTTTGGCGGTGGAATTGGGTTAACGGGTACTTTGGGGGTTACGTTTAACAACTTCTCTATAAAAAATATTACCAGCAAAGCTACTTGGGATCCACTTCCTTCTGGAGACGGTCAAAAATTAAGTTTACGTATTCAATCTAACGGGCGTGCTTATCGTTCATACAATTTCTCATTTACTGAACCTTGGCTAGGAGGTAAAAAAAGAAATTCATTTTCTGTAAATTATTACAACACCAAATTTTCTAACTCTACAGATCAATTTGGAAACTTTTGTAAATATTGTGGCGATACTTCTTACGTAAAAACAGTTGGTATGGGCATTTCTTTGGGTAAACAATTGAAATGGCCTGATGATTATTTCAATTTGATATACTCTCTTAATTTTCAACAATATAAGTTGAAAAATTATGGTCAAATATTTAGTGGTTTCAGTAATGGTAATTCTACAAACATCAGTTTAAAATTAACTTTGCTTAGAAACTCAGCTGGACCAAATCCGATTTTCCCAACAAGTGGATCTAATTTTTCTTTGAGTGGCCAATTTACTTTGCCTTACTCATTGTTGGGCATCAATTCTAACTCAAAAAATAAATACGAATTGCCAGAATTTCACAAATGGCGTTTTTCGGGCGATTGGTACACGCCAATTGGCAGAGCAAGAGGCGCTGAAAAAAACAGACAATTTATTTTACGCACTGCGGCTAAATTTGGATTTATTGGTAGATACAATCAGAATTTAGATGTATCTCCATTTGAACGCTTTCAAGTTGGAGATGCAGGATTAAGTAACACGCAAGCATTGCTTGGATATGATATCATTGCACACCGTGGATATCCGGTTTACAGCAATTCTAATCCAAGGATTAACCCAGATGGAATAAGTCCTTCTCAATATTTTACCATTTATAATAAATATGTTGTTGAATTGCGTTATCCATTTAGTACCAGCGCAAGCAGTACTATTTATGGACTTGCCTTTTTTGAAGCAGCAAACGGATGGTATGATTTTAAAACCTACAATCCATTTAAGTTAAGACGTTCGGCGGGCGTAGGTATGCGTTTCTTCCTTCCCATGTTTGGTTTGCTTGGATTTGATTATGGTGTAGGACTAGATCGTTTTAATCAATATACGGGATTAAAAGGCGCAGCTAAATTTACATTTATGCTGGGTCAAGAACCAGAATAATAAAAACATTAACAACCATTTTATGAAAAAATTATTTTTTTTATTTACCTATTCAATGTTGATGGCAACAGCCGGTTTTACACAACGGTATGCAGTAATAGATTCTAAATTTATTTTGGATAAAATGCCAGAATATAAAGAGGCGCAAACCAAACTTGACCAGTTTAGTGAGTTATGGCAACAAGAGATTGATCAAAAACAAGTGGCAATGGACAAGATGGTAAAGGAGTTTGAAGCAGAGCAAATTATGTTGCCAGATAATTTAAAAAAGAAGCGTGAGGATGAAATTTTCAACAAAGAGAAAGAGCTACGTGATTTACAAAGAAAGCGATTTGGATTTGAAGGCGATTTATTTAAAAAAAGACAAGAATTAATAAAGCCGGTACAAGATAAAGTGTACAATGCAGTGCAAAAAATGGCGGTAGAAAAACAATATGATTTCATCTTGGATAAAAGTGAAGGAATTACCATTATATTTGCCGACCCAAAACTGGATAAAAGTGAAGAGATTTTGAAAAGTATGGGCGTAAAATAAAATCAAATATTACATTAACAAGCATTTTCTTAATAATCAACAATTAAACTTTAATCAAAAAAATAAAAAACGCAATGAAAAAAATGTTCGTAGTTGCTGCATTGGCTTTGACAGGATTCGGAGCAAGCGCACAGAATAAAGCAGAAATTAAAATTGGATATATCAATACTGATGAATTAATTGCTGTAATGCCAGAATACCAAACAGCGATGAAAGAAATGCAAGATTTGCAAGAGTCATTGGATAAACAAGGGCAAGAATTAAATGATGAGGCAGAACAAAAACGTGATCAATTTTTGAAAGATTCATCAAGTTACACACCAACAATGAAAGAAATAAAACGTGAAGAATTGATAAAATTAATTCAACGTGTACAAAATTATTCAAACGAAGCGCAAGAAAAAATCAAGCAAATAGGTCAGCAAAAAATGACACCTATTCAGCAAAAAGCGGTAGAAACAATCCGTACTGTCTCAAAAGAAAAGGGTTATACCCATGTCTTAGATAACAATGCAGTTTTGGTAGGCCCTCCAGGAGATGATATTTTACCAATGGTAAAAGCAAAATTGGGTATAAAAGAAGTTGTACCAGCTGCTCCAATCAAAAAACCATAATTTTTTACACATATTCTTTTTACAAAGCCACTCATTATCGGGTGGCTTTGTTATTTTTGAGCAATGAGTAATAATCCAATTGGTGTATTTGATAGTGGATATGGTGGTTTAACCATTTTAAAAGAATTGGTGGCCGCTTTACCCGAATATGATTATTTATATCTTGGTGACAATGCGCGTGCTCCTTATGGCGATAAAACCTTCGAAGAAGTATACGCATACACCTTGCAAAGTGTAGAATGGTTTTTTAATCAGGGTTGCTCTTTGGTTATTTTGGCTTGCAACACCGCCTCGGCCAAAGCATTAAGAACAATACAACAAAATAATTTGCCATTAATAGACCCCAAAAAAAGGGTATTGGGCGTAATTCGTCCAACCTCTGAAGTAATAGGTCAATTAACCGATACGAAACATATTGGCATTATGGGAACACAGGGAACCATACAATCAGAATCCTATTTAATTGAAATTGCCAAGTTTTTTCCTGATGTGAACGTAATGCAAGAGGCTTGTCCAGAGTGGGTTTCATTGGTAGAAAAAAATCTTTATGGATCAACGGAAGCCGATTATTTTGTAAAATACCATATTGACTCCATTTTATCGAAAGATGCAAAAATTGACACTTTATTGTTGGCATGTACACACTATCCAATATTAATCAATAAGATAAAACAGTTTACGCCAGCCGGAATACAAATCATCTCTCAGGGTGAAATTGTAGCAAAAAGTTTGAAAAATTATTTGAGCAACCATAAAGAAATGGAAGTGAGTTGTAGTAAAATGGGCAAAAAGGAATTTTTTACAACTGGCGATGTTGTAGATTTTAATGAACACGCGAGCTTATTTTTTGGCGCAGATATAGTTGCAAAAAAACTGATTTTTTAAAAAATTAAAAAAACTCATAAAATCTTTTACAATCTTCTTTCATTTTTTGTTTAATTCCCCTACCTTTGCCCTCCTTTCACATGAAGCCGGGATGGTGCCTGGTGGACAGTATAAGCAAACAATATTTGTAAAAGGAAAAACTTAAAACAATGCCAGGTAAAAAAAGGACTTATCAACCCCATACACGTCGTAGAAAATCGGTGCATGGATTTCGTGCTCGTATGCAAGATGCAAACGGACGTAAAGTATTAGCAAGCCGTAGAGCAAAAGGTCGTCATAAATTAACGGTTTCTGACGAGCACGGTTCAAAAAAATAAAATAATACTTTGGCAAATGCCATTGAAAATTATACAGCCTTTGCAATTGCAAGGGCTTTTTTAATTAGAAAATTGTTTGGGGTTTGTGGTTTGTGGTTTGTGGTTTGGCAAGTCAATAGTTCAACGGTTTAATGGTTTAACGGTTGATCGACATTTTGTTATTAGAATTATACCGATTGGATATCTGTAATGGTCCAATGTCCAAAACGCCAAACCCCAAACAACAAACGACAAACACTCAGAAATTTATCTTTTTAAAATGCAATGATTTTGGTATAAATTACAAGAAGTGGAAAATACACAACGATATTTTTTTGGGAAAGAAAGTAAACTAAAAAGCAGAAATGTTATACAACAATTGTTTTCTGAGGGAAAGCATGTTTTGGTTTATCCTTTGAAAGCGGTGTATATTTTTGGCAACGAAAAATATCCGCTGCAAGCAGGCGTATCCGCAAGCAAGAGAAACTTCAAAAAAGCAGTTGATAGAAATAGAATAAAACGATTGATTCGCGAAACCTACCGGTTGCAAAAGCTAAAGCTTGAATCACATTTAATTCAAAACAAACAAACCCTCTCTGTTTTTTTTATGTATATCGGAAAAGAAATGCCCGAATATGATCAATTGATGGAAAGCACTGAAAAAATTATAAAGCGAATTGTGAAAATAGCAGATGAGAACAAAGGAAATTTAAATTCAAAAGTGAAAAGTGAAAAAAGATGAGTCAACAATTTTGACTTTTACATTTTGACTTTTCACTTAAACATTATCGAATGAAATTATTGAAACAAATAGCGAGTTTTCCTTTTGTAATATTGATAAAATTGTATCAATGGATTTTATCGCCATTACTTGGACCAAAATGCAGGTTTACACCAACTTGTTCAAATTATGGACTACAAGCTTTGAGGAAATATGGACCAATAAAAGGTTTGTGGCTTACAGCTAAACGGCTGGGTAAATGTCATCCTTGGGGCGGACATGG
>CANKLV010000054.1 GCA_947483415.1 Chitinophagaceae bacterium | reverse complement strand
AGTGATCCAGGGCTGTATAATTCCGAAGGATTAATTGAAATCCATTGTGCCTGGCTAAATTCCCTTAAATATACAGAAGCTGTAATAATTTTTCCACTGGTCACATTGTCATTGATAATTTGATTGATTTGATTTTTGCAATCTGCTAATTCCTCTGATTCACATTTAGGTTCGGCATATAATAAAGGATGAATGAATTGGAAACCTTTAAGTCTGCCGATATTTAAATTACAAAATGAACGATTTTTCGGGATTATTGAGTTGTCAATTTCAGAAAATTCATTTTGGGAATTCGATTTTAAACAACTGAAACCTACTATTGAAATAAATGAAGAAATTTAAAATGTAAGGATTAATAAATAGAAGGGTACTTTTTTTGTTAATATCGTTTTCATTTTATCTTGAAGATGATGCTAGTTAAACAAACGTTGTATGATTTATTAAATATTCTGAAATAATATTCAAACGCAACATTAGTATCACGGTTAGGATTAGAAGAAATTAAAAAATTGAAATTGATTTTTCTTTGCTTTACACCAATGAATCAAGAAAAACATTTGCATTTTTTAAATGTGTATTTTGTTTGGTTTCTGTCATTTTATCAAAGCTCCTTACCAGCATGCCTAATCGAGGATTTTGTAAAAAGAAATCTCTGTGTACATGCATGAATCTCCAAAATAAACCATCCCATAGATTTTGCCATTCTCCTTTTTTATAATCACTCATTTTCATTAAATAATTACTGCCACTGATGTACGGTTTTGTGGCCATTAATCCGCCATCTGCAAACTGACTCATACCATACACATTGGGTACCATTACCCAATCATAAGCATCAATAAATAATTCCATAAACCAACGATACACTTCATCGGGATCGAATTCACAAAGCAGCATGAAGTTTCCTAAAACCATTAATCGTTCAATATGATGACAATAGCCTGTTTCTAAAACTTTTTTTATGGTAATATCTATTGGTTCAATTCCCGTAGTCCCATTCCAGAAAGATGCAGGTATTTTTTTGCTGAAATTCCAGTAATTTCTTGTTCGTTCTTCATTACCTTTCAATTCATAAACAGCCCTGATGAATTCTCTCCAACCTATTATTTGACGAATAAAGCCTTCCAAAGAATTTATCGGTATTTCGTTATTTATCGCATATTGAATTGTTTCATCAATCACAAATTGTGGTGTCAATAAACCCGCATTCATCATTGGGGTTAATATACTGTGATGTAGGATATTTTCTTTTGAAACAATGGCATCTTCATAAGCACCAAATTCTGAAAACCTCGATTGAAAAAAATCACTTAACCAATTTTTACTTTCATCAAAAGTTGTGGGATATATAAATTTTGTGTTCACTTCGCCATAGTTATTTGGGAAGTTTTTTTGAGTGTAGGTAATGGCTTCAGCGTAATAATTATTTTGACTCAAGGAATGCAAAATCGGAGGTGTTATCCCCTTTGGATATTTCAATCTATTTTCATCATCAAAAGTCCATTTGCCGCCCGTTGGCTTTTTTTGAGTATCAATTAAAATATTTCTGCTTAAACGTTGGTGTTTATAAAAATCAGTTTGAAACATTCTTTTTTTATCCTTGAAATAACTGTAAATCTCTTCAACAGTATTTAAAAATTGTGGTGTACTATTTTTATTAGGAATAATATTTTGTGTAGCACAAGTGTCTTGAATTCTTTTCTCAAGCCAATAATCAGTGGTGTCCACATATTCAAATTCATTTGCGCCATTTGATTTCAAAAATGGAATTAGTTTTCGTATATCAGATAATACATCGATTGATTCAATATAAACGACTTTAATGTTTTTGGACTGAAGAAAAGCTACATAAAATTTCATACTCGCTCTATGAAAAGCAATCTTACTTTTGTGAAAATTATATTGCTTGAAGTAAAGCCATTCTTCAACCAAATAAATGGTTTCGCATGTTGAAAAAAGTATATTCTGCTCAAATAATTGATGCGGAAAAATGATGCCTATTTTTTTATTTTTATTTTCTTTTACCATTATTTTTAATGTCGTATTTTATTGGTTTATGAATTGGTAATTTTATTTATTTTTTACTTTTTAATTTTTTACTTTTCACTTTTGAAGTATTTATATGCTTTTTTAAAATTCTACTGCCTTCTTTTTTTACGGCATCTGTTTTTCTAAAACGCCAAACTTCATCGCTTGCAAATTTTCGCGTGGCTTCAATATCTACAATAGGATAGGGGTAATCTTTTCCTATTATTACATGATATAAATTTTGTTCCATTAAACTCATTTTCCATGGTTCATGTATTAGTTCAACAGGCACATTCATTAATTCCGGAATCCATGTTTTTATGAATTCACCTTCTTTGTCATGTTCTCTTGAATTTTTAATTGGGTTATAAATTCGAATTGTGTTTATGCCCGTAACCCCCGATTGCATTTGCAGTTGAGGATAATGAATTCCGGGCTCGTAATCTAAAAATTGTTTTGCTAAAAAATGTAACTCGCGCCAATCTTGCCATAGATTAAAAACGAAAAACGAAACGACCATTGCGCGCATTCTGAAATTCAAGTAACCATTTTTTGTTACGCTACGCATGCATGCGTCTACGATTGGTACGCCTGTATTTCCATTTTGCCATGCTAAAATATATAAGTCGTTTTTGGGCTTAACCAATATATTGTATGCCTTGTTTACATTTTCCATTTCCATGCTACATTCATCTTCAAATTTTTGCATGAAATGACAATGCCAATGCAGTCTGGAGACAAAATTTGAAAGGGCTTTTTTATTACTCGCATCCTTGTAATGCTGCATCGTAAACTGATACACCATGCGCATGCTAATATTTCCATAGCTTAAATATGGAGAAATTCTGCTACAACCTTTTCGACTTAATGCAGGTTTGGAAATATGTTTGGAGTAATTGACATAGCGCTCTTTCAAAAAACTATTTAAGTATTTCCATGCAAAAGTTTCACCTCCCATCTGAAAGGATTTATCATAGACGGTAATTTCACTATTCAATTCATCTCCTTTTATACTTGCATAAAAGGTAGTGTCTAAATTTAAAAAATGCCAGTTCTTTTCGTCAACGATTTTGGGCGTTTCTTGCATTTTTTCTTTCCATCTTTTTTCCCAATCTTTCCTCGACTTTAATTTTCGGATCACACCATTATGTTGATATTCTTTCCATTCAATGCGATTATCAACACAGAAATTTTTCATGACTAAATCTCTATCATAGGTTATTTGATTACCAATTTCTTGATGTGAAAAAATAATATTTATGTTGTATTTAGTTTGGATTTTTTGAAAAACTTGATGTGCTTCATTATGAAAAATTGAAATCGTTGTTTTGTAATCTACAAGTTTGTTTTGCATATCTTGAATAGATTGATATACAAATCGCCAATGACGTACATCACTATCCGCATAATTCATGATGGATGGTTCGAAGCAATAAATGAGTAAAATGGGCAGGTTTTGTTTTTGAGCAAAATATAATGGCTCATGATCTGTAAATCTTAAATCTCTTTTAAACCATACGATTGCGATATCTTGTTTTGAGTTTTCTTGCACATTATTATAATTTGATTCTTGAACTATCTCAGATTACTTTGGTTAGTATTGATTTTTTGATGTTGATTAAATAATTAATAATATTTTTAAGGTTTGGCATACCCAAGTCTTCCAATTGCTTTTGAAACATAATATGCATCAAGTCCTTGGCTGATCAACACTTTAGCATGTGATAAATCTACAAATCCATCTTGTCCAACCAATTTATTATCCATTTCAATTTGTTGGATACTACCTATTATAAGGATTGTACCATTTAACGGAATAGGAATGGTGTCTTCTAATTTCATAGCAATTTTTACAATAGCATTTGATACAAATGGGGCATAACAACCATGGGTGTACGCTTCATTAAAACCAACCTGTTCAAATTCAGATATTCCACTTTCATAACGAGCTGATGTTTGATGTGCTTTTTCAAAATCAGTATAATGAACATAGTTTAAGGTATAAGATTTTGTTTCGAGCATGTTTTTGTAGGTATCTCTTGGTACAACATCAGGTCTGCTAATTAAACCCAAAAGGGCTGGGTTTGCGCCTAAATGAATGAGAGAATTAAAGATGGCTAGATTCGTCAATCCTGCTTCCGATTTAGTGCCTACTAAAACGGCTTGTCGGAAACCAGCAAGTGAATTAACAAAAGTAGTTCTGTATCTTGTTTCTAAATTTTCTATATCAGCCTGATGTAAATGCATTGGTTTGATTATTTTAAATGCTTCTCAACTTTTTTCCAATATGCAAAAAATGAAGGAAAATATCCTGAAACTTTTTCTGCAATCCAATCTCTATCTTCTTGTATTCCTTTGTAATCAAAATTAAAAGGATGCTCTTTGAAGTAAACATGATCAATCTCATGCCTTTCTACTAACGTTTTAAAGTTGCCAATATACAATTGAATGTCAGGTATGTTTTTGCTTAAATCCAACATAAAATCGATGCATTTTTTACTCACTGGATACTTTGAAAATAAGTCGGGGTCTATTAACAAAATTCTGTTGCCCGATTCTGCTTTATGCCATTGAGGATCTAGGTTATAGTAATTATAAATAAACGTAGGGAGGGTATTATTGATTTTAATAGTAGAACTTTCTGGTAATATTAATTGTAGTTCAAACTTTTTTGTATCAAGTAATTGAGTGGGTGTTTCCATCGTTTCAATTTCTTCATACGATTTATCCATATAACTATTTCTCTGATTGGAATAAGTATACTTGTTTATATTCTCTTGATTTGCGAAATATTTTTTGCTGCTGTTGGCCGCCGCCACCCACTGCCAACTGCATGCATTACTAGCCCAATCTCCATCTAGTAAATGATAGTACAACCATTGAGCTGGATGATGCCAATGAGATTTGGCAATATTACAAATTATAGAAGCGGTATACATTCTGCAATGATTGTGCATATAGCCTGTTTGGTACAATGTATTTATGGCATCGTCGATACTGCTTACACCAGAGTGTGCTTCTAAAATATTTGAAGGAATTTCATGGTTTAAAATTGGTGATTGGGGATGTTTAATTTCTGTATTTAAATCTTTTACCTGAGCAACCCTTTGAAAATAATCTCGCCAACATAATTCTTTTACAAATTGTTCAATTTGATAAATTTTATATCCTTTTTTTAAAACGATTTCCAGAATTTGTTTTGTGCTTATTACACCCCTTGATATGTATGGAGATAAATAACTTACATCGCCATCAATATAATTTCGTGTACGTCCATATTTTATAGGATTAATTGTATCTATTTTTTCGAGGATAGCATTATACGATGTGTCAAATTTGATTTCCATTTATCGCTTACTTATTTTATTCATTGAAATTGTTTTTTGAAGGCTGCATTTAAATCTATTTATTTCGGGATTTCTTTTCATGGAATGTTTTTGACTAACACCAGAGTTCACCCTTTTTCTCCAGAGATTGAAACTGCTGCGTTTCAATTCTTTTCGCATAAGTGCAATTACATTGGCTTCAGAAAAACCAAATTGAATTTTAATGGCTTCAAATGGCGTTCTATCCTCCCATGCCATTTCAATGATTCTGTCTATATCTTTTTGCTCTAACATTATTTTAATTGATTAGATATTACGTTTTACTAAACAACTCCAGATTTTGTTTTAATTCATTTTTATTTGAAATATTTCACCTAAATTTTTAATGTTGACATTCCCCCGTCAACATGCATAATTTGTCCAGTTATCCATCCAGATTGTTTTGAAAGTAAAAATGATGCCATATTTGCAATGTCTTCAGTTGTACCAATTCTCTTCAATGGATGTCTCAATGCATTGGCTTCCATTTTTTGATCTGTATTTAGTAAAGTGGCAGCAAGGGGTGTATTGGTTAATGAAGGGGCAACACAATTCACTCTGATTTTTGGGGCTAATTCTGCAGCGAGCGCTTTTGTAAGTCCTTCAATAGCTCCTTTTGAAGCCGTTACTTGGGTATGATATGGTAAGCCGGTGTGAACGGCAACTGTAGAAAATAAAATAATAGAAGCGTTTTCGGATTTTTTTAATCTCGGAAGTACTTGTTGAATTATTTTAATGGCTCCTATAACTTGTAGTTTGTAATCGGATTCAAAGTCTTCAGGTTTAATGCGTTCAAAAGGCCTGAGATTTATACTTCCCGGACAGTAAACAAGGCCATCTAATTGATCAGGTAAAAAATCGAGAGAGATTACATCATCCATTACATTCAAATAATGAAACTCCGTATTTGAATTATATTGATCAGGTTTATTTTTATTAAAGGTTGCAAAAACCCGATTGTTATCTTTACTAAGTTGTTTTGTCAATTGTTGGCCAATGCCACTCGAACCTCCGATGATTAAATATTGTTGCATAATAAATTTTTTTTAAACAACAATTAAACATACATTTTTGTTCAAATAATAAGGGAACTAGCCACATATTTTGGCGGTATATTTTGATGAGAACAAATTTGTTTTCATCTTTTATACCTAGTGGTTGAGCAAAAGCCAAAGCATTATATATTTGATTGGAAAAAAGCTATGTGTTAATGAAACACAACTTCTCACGAACAGACTATTGAAAAGAATTTTTTAATTTTTGATTAAAAAATAAAAATTATCTCTTTTGCTTTTTCATTTCTTTAAGGGCTAACAAAAAGCCAACTGAAAAAAGTAAAGTAATTATTCCTGCGAAATAAGGAATTAAATCAGTCATTTTTTTCTTTGTTTATAAGTTTTAAATAAATTCCAAAAGCGAGAATTGAAGGTACCCATATGCCGATGAATATTCCTGCATTTTGTTCACCTTTGAAGAACAAAATCTCTGAAAATATTAGAGAAAGAAATGCTGAAATAAATAACAACTTATCTGTGATAGTAAATTTTTTAAACATTTTTTTTGTAGTTGTTTTAGATAAAAAGTTTTTAATGTAAATATAAAAAGAAATAAGTAGAAAATATATTTTAAGTTGATTTATTTTTTCGTGTTTTTCTTGTAAAACTTATTCATTGCCATCACATGAGGAAAGCTAATACAAGAAATAAATACAAAAAATATAGTAATCATATTTTCGTTGAAAGAAGCTAAATAATTATTGCTCAATAAGAAAATAAAAGCAGCAAATAATACAAACGCGCCTATCGTAAATGGTAATGCTTTCAAATAGAGCTCGCTATTATTAACATTCATTCCTTGTTTTAAATGAGTCCATCCATTTATGCTGTGTTGCCCAATGAAGTATAAGCCAAATGATGTGAGAAGCGGCAATTCAATACTCACTAAAAGCATTAAGCTGCTTAACATCATCATCCATCTTTTTTCAAAGATTGCCCATGTCATTCCAACGAGCGAAAGCAATACGCTTATCTGTTTCCCCATGACATTACTAAAAGGTATTTCCAAAGTATTCATGTTTGTCAAAATGCCGTTGGTTTCAAAAATATGGCCAAACAGAATGATACTCAATATCAAAATACCCCAGGCAATATTCTTTAAAACATGTTTGGTTTTAAGTTGCCATTCCTTTAAATCAGTTTGTCCAAAATGCCATGCAGAATAAGCAATAAAAAAGAACAAGGCGCCAATTGGAAAGAAATACCATAACAATAAATTTAGAAAAATCAATCCAAGATAATTAATTACAAATCCGGGTTTGATGCTATTTTTAAAATTGCCGGTCTCCAGCAAATGGTCAACAGCGCCATGTGGGATGCCTACTAAAAATATTCCAATGGTGAACATTGTAATTTGTAACCAGTTAAATATTTGAGGAGTGGTTTTATACATTAACAACATCAATATTGACAACAGGAACAATAATAATGGTGTTATTAATCTTTGAATGCTTGATGAAGCTACCCAACTTACAGCTTTTAAAAAGGGTTTTATGGGTAATGTCAGAAATATTCGAATGTCTTGAAACAATGTAGTCTTCTCATCTAAAAATTGAAACACATTTTTTATTTCATTTTTTTTGAATAACGATTCAAAGATTAATTTCCCTTGGGAAGGCTGTTTAGTTAGTATCAAAAGTAATAGCCGGTCATAAAACCGAAAACGTGATGATTCATTAATAACAGCAGGTACGATATTTTTTCTCAAACTATCCACTAATCTTTCCGCATGATGAAACATATTTTTAAAAGCATATCCTGTACTGGGTTTAACAGCACCTGCTCTTCCTCCAATGGGAATGACTCCTGGTAAAGTTTCAACAGAAATATCGGCTGTACTCATGGGAATACATCCTGTTTCTATGTTTATAATTTGATAATTTCCAAAACGTTGCTTGATGTATACATCTAAGATTGGTTTTGCTTCTTTTTCTTTAATAAGTTCCAATCCAAAACGCGTTAATTCAACGAGTGTTTTGCCTTCACCCAATGGAAGCACATACATAAATTGAGTTGATCCCAATTGATCTACATTAAAATCCATCAGGTCCACACAATTTATATTTGAAATTGGTTCATCAGTTGTAATTACATAACCAATGAAAGACTGAAGTAAATGAGCGTCGTCTTTTTTAAGGGGTAAATACTTTGGTGGGCGACTATCGAATACGATAGTTGATTCCCAAATATCGGTGTCAGTTATGACCTTAACTCCATTTTCAAAAGGGGTTAATTCAACAACGGAACTTTGTATTCTTTGTAGATTATGTTGCTCAATGATGCGCCTTGATTCTGTGTAAACATCAATGCTCGATATATGAAAATATTGTTTGGGTAACAAAGATTCTTGCTTGTTTCGATTGACACTTACTTCACTCCATTGATGGCTTATTAAATGTTGGCATTGTAGCGTAATTGCTTCATTTTGTTCTGACCAAAAACAATAGGTTTTATCATTGTTATGTTTCGTGTCAGGATCTAAAATCAAAATCTTTTTATCTTTCAACAGTCCCTGCTTTTCCATACACATAAGCAGAAGTGTTGCAGAAGCGCCGGCACCTGCAAACAGATAATCTACTTTAGTATGAGGGTTTTGTGTTGACATTATTTTCAATTTGGTATTAGACTTCATAAAAAAAGGGTTCTTCACAAATTAGAAGAACCCTTTTTTAAATATAAAGAGACAAATTAGTCTTCGTTTCTACTTAATGCGTAGATAACTAAACCAAAGCCAATTTTGTTGATAGCATCAGCAATATTGTAAACAATATCCATAGCATGTAACGCAGCAGCTTTATCAGCTACTAGTTTCATTCCAAACAAACCACCTTCAGTCCCTAAAATGTAACCTAAAGGATAGATTGCCCAACCAACCAATACAAACCAAGCTAAGATCTTAGTAGCTTTTGCTACTTGTGGTCCAGCACTTTGAGAAAGTTTCGCAACTTCACCAAACCAAACTAGGTAAGCTATATAGAAATAAGCTGCACCTGAAATAACACCCCAAAGAACACTCTTAGTTGGATCTAAAACCTCTCCAATGTAACCAGTAATTAACATCACAAGTGAAGCGAAGATCAATTTCCAAAGTAAACCGATTTTTGCACCTGCTTTTTTGGTGATTAGATAGAACTCTACACACATTAATGGAACAGTAAGGATCCAGTCAACGTATCTGAAAAAAGTAGGAGATTCTCCTGTCTCAAGATTGTATCCTCTCATGTAGTAGTAATGTACTGCTGCAATGAAAGTAATTAATCCTGATACTAAAACAGATGTTCTCCATTTTTGAGAGGTGTTACTCAATTCAAAAAAGAAGAAAACAGATGCAGCCATCATGGCCATTGTTCCGATAAAAAACGTGAATGCCACGTAATTGTCGCTTGCGATTTTTAAATGTTCCATTTGTTGTTGTTTTTAGATTTTTCCTACTCTTTTGGATTTTCGGTT
>CANKLV010000053.1 GCA_947483415.1 Chitinophagaceae bacterium | reverse complement strand
TACCCCAACTCCGGATACAACGGAAACTGCTCCATAAACTTACCAACTTCTCCTTTTACCGCTGCTATTGTTTCGGGATTATCAATATCCATTAATACGCGATCGATGAAATCTACCACCGTTTGCATATCAGATTCTTTCATGCCTCTTGTGGTAATTGCTGGTACGCCTACACGAATACCGCTGGTTACAAACGGACTTTTATCGTCAAATGGAACGGAGTTTTTATTTAATGTGATATGCGCTAAATCAAGGGTTTCCTGCGCTTTTTTACCGGTAATGTTTTTGTTGCGTAGATCAATCAACATCAAATGGTTATCGGTTCCGCCGCTGATGATATCATATCCTTTAGCCATAAATACAGCAGCCATTGCTTGTGCATTTTTTTGTACTTGGTTAATGTAAGTGGTGAACTCGTCCGAAAGCAATTCGCCAAATGCAACCGCTTTTGCCGCAATCACATGTTCCAATGGTCCGCCTTGCGTTCCTGGGAAAACAGACATATCCAATAAGTTACTCATCATGCGGATATTGCCTTTCATATCTTTTAATCCAAATGGATTTTCAAAATCAGTTTTCATTAAAATAATACCACCTCTTGGTCCACGAAGGGTTTTGTGGGTAGTACTGGTTACGAAATGACAATGTTCAAATGGGGAAGATAATAATCCTTTTGCAATTAATCCAGCTGGATGCGCCATATCGCACAATACAAAAGCCCCAACTTCATCAGCCACTTTTCTTATTCTTGCATAATCAATATCTCTGCTGTAAGCCGATGCACCGCAAATAATTAATTGTGGTTTTTCTGTTCTAGCTTTTTCTTCTAGCATTTCATAATCAATCAAACCGGTTTCTTTTTTAACCCCATAAAAAAATGGCTTAAAATATTTCCCCGAAAAATTTACTGGGGAGCCATGGGTAAGGTGACCGCCCATGCTTAAATCTAATCCCAATATTTTATCGCCAGGTTGTAAAATGGCTAACATCAATGCTGCATTCGCTTGCGCTCCACTATGTGGTTGAACGTTCGCATATGCGCAGTTAAACACTTGTTTTATTCTGTCTATCGCCAATTGTTCTATTTGGTCTACAATTTCACAACCTCCATAATATCTTTTACCAGGATAACCCTCTGCATATTTGTTGGTTAATGATGATCCCGTTGCTTGCATCACTTCTAAACTAGTGAAATTTTCACTCGCAATCAATTCAATGCCATGTCTTTGGCGGTCTAATTCTTTCGCTATTAAATCAAATACTGCTTTGTCTTTGTACATATCTAAAATTTAGGCCACAAAGATAAGTCCCTATTATTAATCATCTAAAAGAAATAAAATTTTTTTAAACAAATCGTGAACATTTAGTCAATAACGTTCGTTTTACTCAAAAAGTCCTACTTTCATAGCCAAAAAAACAATAAAATGAAAGCCATTATTCCAGTAGCAGGTGCCGGAACCAAACTACGACCACATACATATACACAGCCAAAAGCATTGATTCCGCTTGCGGGTAGAACGATTTTAAACATCATCGTTGATCAATTAAAAGATGCAGGCATCAATGAATTTATTTTTATCATTGGTTATTTGGGCGAAAAAATACAAGATTATGTTACCCATCATTATCCAGATTTGAACTGTCATTTTGTAACGCAAAACAATCGATTTGGTACGGGACATGCGGTTGAATTAACCAGAAATATTGTGGGTGATGATGATGTGTTTATCGTTTTAGGCGATACCATTGCTGAATACGACATAAAAGAAGTATTGGCTTCTCCATATTCGATGTTTGGTTTGAAAAAAGTAGATGATCCCAGAAATTTCGGTGTGGCTGAAGTGGATGAAGAAGGGTTTATCAATCGTGTTGTTGAAAAACCCGCTATACCAAAAAGTAACCTTGCACTTGTTGGTATTTACAAAATCAAAGAAACTGAGATTATGTATTCATGCCTGGAAAAAATAGTTGAGTCAAAAGAGGAGTTCCAAGATATCAATCTAACCGATGCTTTTGAATGTATGATCAATCAAGGAGCTAAAATAAAATCATTCAAAGTGTCTAATTGGTTCGATTGTGGAAAAAAAGAAACCTTGTTGGAATCCAATGCGATTTTACTTAAAAAATTTGGCGGCAATACTACAGAAGAAAATATCTATCAAAATACCATTATTATTCCTCCAGTTACAATTGGCGAAGGTTGTGTTATAAAAAATTCTGTGATTGGTCCAAATGTAGCTATTGGCGAACATACCAGCATAAACCATGGTATAATAAAAGATTCTATTATTGGGTCTTACTCAAATCTATTTGAAATCGTTTTAAATAGCTCATTAATTGGCAACGATGCTGAGGTAAAAGGTGTAAGCAGAAATTTAAACATTGGTGACAATACAGCCATTGATTTAGGCGGAAGTAGAAGTTAAATTTTTGCAGCACTATATCATTTAATTATGGAGTCAAATAAAATAAATCAACTCTTTAATATTGACATTCCCATTATTCAAGGGGGAATGATTTGGGCAAGTGGATGGCGCTTAGCATCGGCCGTTAGTAATGCTGGAGGATTGGGATTATTAGGTAGTGGCAGTATGTATCCCGAAGTTTTAAAGGAGCATATCAAAAACTGCAAACGCGCTACACAAAAGCCTTTTGGCGTAAATTTACCTTTGTTGTATCCCAACATTGAAGAACATATTCAAACCATCATTTCAGAAAAAATTCCCATTGTTTTTACATCTGCAGGAAATCCGCAATTGCATACCAAGCGATTGAAAGACCATGGCATTATTGTAGTTCACGTAGTAAGCAGCAGCAAGTTTGCATTAAAAGCGCAGGAAGCGGGTTGTGATGCAGTAGTGGCCGAAGGTTTTGAAGCTGGTGGGCATAATGGAAGAGAAGAAACAACAACCATGGTTTTGATTCCAGCGGTAAGAAAAGCAATTGATATTCCTGTTATTGCTGCTGGCGGAATTGCTACAGGAAAACAAATGTTGGCAGCAATGATTCTTGGTGCAGATGGCGTGCAAATGGGAAGTCGATTCGTGGCTAGTGATGAAGCAAGCAGTCATGATCATTTCAAACAAACCATCATTAACCTTAAAGAAGGCGATACCGCATTGTCTCTAAAAAATATTACTCCAGTTCGATTGATAAAAAATAAATTTTATCAACAAGTCGTTGAGGCCGAAAATCGAGCAGCAACAAAAGAAGAACTTATACAATTATTAGGAAGAGGCCGCGCAAAAAAAGGCATGTTTGAAGGCGATTTAGAAGAAGGTGAACTGGAAATAGGGCAGGTGAGTACTTTGTTTGATGCCATAAAACCTGCTGGTGAAATTGTAAAAGAAGTTTGGAATGAATGCATACAATCTGCAGCAGAAATGCAAAATTGTTTCCAATAATTTTTTAAGAAAAATAGTTCGTTTACAAAATCACATTTCTATGACTTTGCAAATGCCCATTTAATCATTTCTTTCCAAGATGGTTTTTTGCCATAAAGTAAAATGCCCGTTCTGTATATCTTTCCTGCAATCCAGGTAAAGAATAAAAAGCTGCAAATCAAACAAAGTATAGATACTACAATTTGCCAGCTCGGTATATCATAAGCAATTCTGCCCATCATTACAATTGGAGAAGTTAGTGGAAAAATACTTCCAAATACAGCCAAGCTGCTATTCGGTTCGTTTACCGCTTTCGTCATAATTACAAAACCCAAGATTATCGGCATCATTACAGGAAATACAAGTTGTTGTGCCTCTTGTTGATCTTCGCTTACCACACTTCCTATTGCTGCAAAAATTGAAGCGTAGGTTAAATATCCACCGAGGAAATAAAATAAAAATGCAAATAAAATTTTCCCCAAATGCAATGAGGATAGGCCTTGCATAATATTTGAAGCCATACTTATATTTTCACTACTTGTTGTACTGGCGTTATTAATTTGTTGCATCATATCCGGGAAAATCAACGGGATAGCCATTTGCATCAGAAACATTAAAAATATCCAAACCGCAAATTGAGTTAGTCCAACAGCGCCAATGCCTATGATTTTACCCATCATCATTTGAAATGGTTTTACAGAACTCACCATCACTTCCGCAATTCGATTTGTTTTTTCTTCGGTAACACCACGCATTACTTGTGTTCCGTAAATCAACATCATCATATAAATCAAAATACCACAAGCAAATGAAACCCCATAAGCCACATCAGCAAAACTCTTTTTTTGTCCAGTTTCAGTATCTACGGTGTTTTCCAATTCTACAGGATGAATCATTTTTTGAAATGCTTCTGGATTTATGCCGTTTGCAATTAATGTTTTCTTTTTAATGGCTTCATTTATGGTTTCTTCTATAGAAGACATTAAGGGCAGATTCATCGAAGTGTTGCTGTGTAAGTTGTATATGCTTTTTGTTTTTGCAACACTATCATTTGGAATAAATAAAAATGCATCATACCCTGCTTTTTGATATTTTTTTATGTAATTGCTTTCTGTTTCGTTTTTAATAATGCTATAAACAATATTGGGGTTTGCATTTTCTATTTTTCCATTAAACAATTGTGCATCATCAACCACAGCAATTTTATTTTTATCGCTACCGCCAGATTCATCTAAAGAAATAGCTATGATAATGGCGTAAAACCCTATTATAAATAATGGAACGCCAATAGTAGTTAATAAAAAAGATTTCTTTTTTACTCGGATAAAATATTCTCGCTTTATGATTAACGCAATTTTGTGCATATATGTATTATTGTATGGATTCGAATTTTCTGGTGGCCGTAGTGTCTTCAACGATTTTTATAAAAATATCATTTAAAGAAGGAAGTACTTCATTGAATGAATTGATTTTTACTTGATGATTTATAAAATAATTAAGCACTTCGTTTGTTGTAGTGTATTCTGGTAGTTTTAGTAACAATTGATTGGGTTCGTATTTTACTACTTCAAATAAACCGGTCATAAGTTGCTCTGCAATTACATTTGCACCTAATTTATAAATGTTTTCTTTGTAGTCTTGTTTTACTTGATGTACTGTGCCATCAAGAATTTTATTTCCTTTATTGACCAATACAATATGGTCACAAATTTCTTCCACTTGTTCCATCCGATGCGTACTGAAAATAATGGTAGCACCGTTTTTTGCCAATGTAAAAATTTCTTCTTTTATCAAATTGGCATTTACAGGATCTAAACCACTAAAGGGCTCATCTAAAATGATCAATTGTGGATTGTGTAAAACGGTAATGACAAATTGTAATTTTTGGCTCATGCCTTTACTGAGATCCTCTACTTTTTTATTCCACCAGCTCTCCATCTCAAATTTCACAAACCATTTTTTTACACTTTCCATGGCGTCAGATTTACTCATGCCTTTTAATTGTGCCAGATAAAGAGCTTGTTCGCCAATTTTCATTTTTTTATACAAGCCTCTTTCTTCGGGCATGTAGCCAATTTTTGTAGAATCAACCATGGGATTAAAACGCTGTCCATTAAAATCGATGTGTCCGTGATCGGGATAAAAAATCCCAGTAATCATCCTAATAAGCGTGGTTTTGCCAGCTCCATTTGGACCAAGCAAGCCAAAAATGCTGCCAGAACTGATATTGAAGCTTATATCGTCAACCGCTTTTTGATCTGCGAAATATTTTTTTAAATGGTGTAAGGAGAGGAAATCCATAATTGTAGTTAAAAACGAACTGATTAAAATAGATGCCTTGTAAATTTAGCTGATTAAATGCTAACGTAGTAACATCAATTACTAAAATTCCATTTTTGAGCAAGGATGTCTGCGATTCTTTCACCATCCATAGCAGCGCTCACAATACCGCCAGCATAACCAGCGCCTTCGGCACATGGGTATAAGTTTTCAAATTGAGGATGGGCGAAGGTTTCGGGATTTCTTGGAATTCTAACTGGACTTGAGGTTCTGCTTTCCGTAGCTACAACAACGGCTTCATTGGTGTAATAACCTTTCATTTTTTTGCCAAATGCGATAAATCCATTGGCCAAGCGTTGATGTATAAAATGGGGTAAAACAGTTTTTAAATCTGACGATTGAAGTCCAGGGATATAAGAGTTTTCAGGCAAATCATTTGAAATTTTATTTTTACAAAAATCAGTCATACGTTGTGCTGGAGCAACAAAATTTCCACCACCAGCTTTATATGCATTTTCTTCAATCATTTTTTGAAAATACATGAAGCGTAAAGGATGATCGGGACCAATATTAAGATGTTTCAAAGATGTAACCACATCCTCATTTTCAACCTGAACCACCATGCCGCTGTTGGCAAAAGGGTTGTTTCTTTTCGAAGGACTCCATCCGTTTACAACCAATTCGTTTGGATTGGTAGAAGCAGGTGCTATAATACCACCCGGACACATACAGAAAGAAAATACGCCTTTATCTTCAACTTGATTAACCAGACTGTAAGAAGCTGGAGGTAAAAGTTCATCTCTAACTTGGCAATGGTATTGAATTTGGTCGATTAACAATTGAGGATGTTCAATTCGAACGCCAATAGCAAGCGGTTTGGCTTCTATTAAAATGTTTTTTTGATGCAAGATTTCAAATATATCACGCGCTGAATGTCCAGTTGCTAAAATGTAAGCATCGCCTTGAAAAGTCTGGCCATTATGGGTTTTGATGCCCATCAATTTATCATTGTTTATGATGAAATCGGTAAGTCGATGTTCAAAATGAATTTCGCCACCGCATGCAATAATTTGCTCACGCATGGCGGTAATAATCTGCGGAAGTTTGTTGGTGCCTATATGTGGATGTGCGTCGTATCGAATATTATCAGGTGCGCCGAAATGCACAAAAAGATTTAGAATACGATTGATGTCGCCTCTTTTATTACTTCTTGTGTACAACTTTCCATCGCTATACGTACCTGCGCCACCTTCGCCAAAGCAATAATTACTATCTGAATTTAAAATACCTGATTTGTTGAGACTGGCTAAATCTCGTCTTCGGCTTTTTACATCTTTACCACGCTCAATGATAATGGGCTTTATACCACTTTCAATTAGTTTTAGTGCTGCAAAAATTCCTGCTGGTCCTGCGCCAATGATGATTGTTGATTTTTTTGATGCAGAAACGTCTTTAAATGTAAAGGAAGCTGGAACAAAAGGAGCAAAAGGCTCGTTTATATAAACATCAAAAGTTAGGTTGAAATAAACTTGCTTACTTCTGGCATCTATCGATTTTTTTAAAAGTCGGAATCCTGTAATAAGCGAAGGCTTAATACTATGAAATTGCCCAAACTTTAATCGAATGGTAGATTCGTTAGAAGCATCGGTTGGAGAAAGCCGAAGTGTGGTTTTTTTTTGCATGAGCTGTGTTAGGTATTATCCTAAAAACAATTTATCGAACTTTATTAAAATGGCAAATCATCACCATCAGAAGCCGTTGAACTAAATGTATCTAATGGCTCCATATATTCATTATCAATTTGACTAACCTGAGCAACTTTTAAAAGCTGTTCAATTTTCCAAGCGTCTAAATTGGTGATGTAGTTAGTTTTGCCATCTTTTTCCCATTTAGAACCTTTGATATTGAATAAAACTTTCACATTGTCGCCAATGTTTACGCTATCAACCATACTTGTTTTATCCTGAACACATTGAAATTTCACATAGTTCACAATAGTTCTGTTGTTGATTTCTTCTGATTTTTCAACAACAAACTCTCTTGTTCTAAAACTTTCAGTTCTATTTACGGTGTCATACTTTGCAATCAACTTGCCAATAATTTCAAAACTCATTTCTTTTTTATTTAAGAAGTTCAAAAGTATAGATTATTTCGGGATTTCATTTTGTTTTTTCACATTTAAAATAAGAGAAAAAAAATAAAAAAATGTTGATAAACTTATGTGTTTAGAAATAATAATGTCTATATTCAAGGTTCGGAAAGGCGAAAAAGGTTTCTATGTAGTGAAAATTATTTTTTTATAAATAGTTGCTTTAACTTAAAAAAAAGGTAATAAAAAATTTTTTTATAAACATATTATTTTTGATATTCGCTCCCCCGAAAAAAATTTAACAATTTCGGAGAAATATAACTATCGTTCACTCAATATAAATAGAATTGGAATAATGGAGAAATCGTTTGAAAAAGTTTGGCAAAATTGCTTGGATATCATAAAGGATATAGTTGAGTGGCAACATTTCAAAACATGGTTTGAGCCAATTAAATCGGTTGCCATAAAAGAAAAGATTTTGATTATTCAGGTACCAAGTCAATTTTTTTACGAATACCTAGAAGAGCACTATGTAGCATTGCTAGCAAAAACATTAAAGCGTGAATTGGGTAAAGAGGCAAGACTGGAATATAGAATAATGGTAGACAGTGGCAACAGCAAAAATAAACCACTAACCATGGACGTTCCTGGTCATGGAAATGGGTATAAGTCATATTTCAATAATGAAATGGATTTCCCTTTGGTAATTAATAATCCAGTAAAAAATCCTTTTGTAATTCCAGGGCTGAAAAAAATGCAAATCGATCCTCAATTAAACAGTTCGTATACATTTGATTCGTTTATTGAAGGTGATTGTAATCGTGTTGCGAGAAGAGCAGGAAAAACAGTTGCAGAAAAACCAGGCACAACCTCATTTAATCCTTTGGTCATTTATGGTGGTGTTGGATTAGGTAAAACGCATTTGGCACAAGCTATCGGAAATGAGGTAAAGCGTTTGTACAACAATAAAGTTGTTTTGTACGTAAGTTCAGAAAAATTCATCAATCAATTTATTGATCACAGTAAGAATAATGCCATCAATGATTTTATTCATTTTTATCAAATGATTGATGTATTGATTATCGACGATATTCAATTTTTCATAAGAGCAGAAAAATCACAGGATGCATTTTTCTCCATTTTTAATCATCTGCACCAGAGTGGAAAACAATTGATATTAACCAGTGATAAATCGCCTAAAGATTTGGAAGGGGTTCAGGAGAGATTGTTGAGCAGATTCAGATGGGGTTTGAGCTCAGATTTGCAATTGCCTGATTATGAAACTAAGATTGAAATTCTTGAACACAAGATGAAGCAGGATGGGTTGGATATGCCACGTGAGGTTGTAAAGTATATTGCGTATAACATTAATAGTAATGTACGTGAGTTAGAAGGTGCGTTGATTTCGTTATTGGCACAATCGTCATTAAACAAGCGTGAGATTGATTTGGAGTTGGCAAAAAAAGTGTTGCGCAATTTTATCAAGACATCAAGTAAAGAAATCACAATAGATACGATACAAAAAATGGTATGTGATTATTTTGATGTGCCGTATGATAAGTTATTGCAAAAAACAAGAAAACGTGAGATTGTACAAGCGCGTCAGATAACGATGTTTTTATCAAAGTCATTTACAAAAAATTCATTAAAAACGATAGGAGAGCATTTTGGAGGACGAGATCATACAACGGTGATACATAGTTGTCAAACGGTGAAGGATTTAATGGATACAGATAATTTGTTTAAAGAGAGTGTATTGGAACTGCAACATAAGGTTCAGTTGGCTTCTATGTAATAAGGGTTTAAAAATAGAAAAATAAAGAAACGGTTTACTATTTTTCTTTAAAAAATAGTTTGAATTTTTATAAATTTATTTTGGGTAATAAGCAAGACAATTGTATTTTTGCACGCCTTGATAGAGAGGTGCAATAAAAAGGAGAGATGCCTGAGAGGCCGAAAGGAACGGTTTGCTAAATCGTCGTACGGGTCAAACTGTACCGTGGGTTCGAATCCCACTCTCTCCGCAGAATTGAAAATTTATTTGCAGTTTTAGGGCTAGAAAAAATTTCGTTCGGGATGTAGCGTAGCCCGGTTATCGCGCCTGGTTTGGGACCAGGAGGTCGCAAGTTCGAATCTTGCCATCCCGACATTACT
>CANKLV010000052.1 GCA_947483415.1 Chitinophagaceae bacterium | reverse complement strand
TGAGCGATTGTTATTGTTCCTGATTTTGTACAACCATTTGCATCTTTTACAGTAACGGTATGCGTACCCGCTGCTACTGCTGTAAATACATTGCTAGATTGGTAAGTTCCGTTATTTAATTTGTATGTATAAGCAGATGTTCCACCATTTGCTGTTGCAGTGATTATGGTTGTTCCACCAGTTACAATGATTGTTCCCGATGTTAATGATAATGATATTGCTGTAGGTTGAGAAACCGTTACTGAAGTTGTAACTGTTGTACCAACGGCGTCAGTAACTGTATAGCTATTTAAACCAGCAGAAGCTGTAAATGCGCCAGTTCCAGTCAATGGACTAACACCGCCTGTTGCAGAAACTGTAACTGTTGTTGTACCGCCATTACATAAAATTGTACCCGCAACAGCATTGGCAGTCAAAGTTGAAACTACTGGGGCATTAATAAAAAAACTTTTTGAAATTATACAACCATTAATGTCTTTAATATTAATGGTATGATTTCCTGCTAATACACCTGAGAATGTATTGTTTGTTTGATATGCACCTCCATCAATATTAAATGTGTAAGTATTACTTGTTCCACCAGATACGTTAGTAACAGTTACTGAAGTTGATCCTCCAGGAATTGTTATTGTTCCAGATGTAATTGTTGCAATAATTAATGTTGGTTGATTTATTGTAACACTAACTGTATCCCTTTTTCCTCCAGCATCATTTACAATGTAGGAATAAGTTCCAGCAACCACTGTAAAAGTTCCAGTTCCATTATAAGGTGCAGTTCCACCTGTTGCTGATACTACTACAGTTGAAGTACCACCATTACAAGCAATATTTGTATTAGTAGAGCTAGCTACAAGTTGTTGAATTAAAGGTATAGAATTTACATATTCATAAACACCTGCATCAGGCAAACCCGAAATTGGATTTGATTCCATATCTGCATTAAGACCTACATTTTGTCCAAAATTAATTAGCAAACTATTTGTCGCAGGATGAAGATCCCAATTCAGTGGATTTGAATTTGTAGTGTTACTCCAAAAATTTGCAGTCGTTTGTATTTCTGTTGGATCTAAAGTAAAATTCAAAACACCACCTCCTAAAAGTTTAAAAACATTGTTTGAATGAACAAGTTGTCCTGTAGTCCATTGACCACTTCTCATAACGCTCGCACCGTTTGATACTTGAAAAACGTTATTTTTCATGACTACAATTACTGCTGTTGCTTGATTTATAGCCATACTTCCCAACTTAGTTTCTCCTGTACGACTTGCTACATTTTGAATAATAACATTATTATAAAATTGTAAATTTCTAACGTCTGTTTTATATTGTCCATTGTTATTTATATAAAACAAAGAACTCGAATTGATGATTTTATTGTAATAAATTTTGTTGTTTGAAATAAGGTTATTGGCAATACCATCAGAATTACTACCAAATTCGAAAGATCCATTACAATCATACATGGTATTGTATGCCACAATATTATTTTCAATGGCAACACCTTCTTCAAAAAACTCAACTCCACCACCATCATATCCATAATCGTAACTTACGGCATAACAGTCGTGGAAATAATTATTTAAAATAGAATTATTCGAACTAGAAATCTGAACTGGCACTCCACCATAATCATCATCAGGATTAACAGAAGTAGGTGTATTTCTTATCATTCTTAAATTTCCAATATCACAACCAACGATGGTATTAAATGTTGAAGTTTCAGTAATATATACACCATATCCCATTCTATCCATTTTGCAATTTCTAATGGTAGTGTTAATGGTGTTGCTTTCAAGAGTGAAAACTATTCCAATTTTTACTTGTGCTGTTCTATCGGTAAATGAAATCGTCGTATCAGATATAATCCAATTATTAAAAGAAACATTATTACAATTTCTTAAGGTTATTAGTGAAGAAATGGCTGATCCTGTACCCCATAATAAAGGTCCTGATCCTGTACCATAAGCCCCAAATGATATGCCTGTTTTGCTTTGCAAAGTAAGTGTACCAGAAAATCGATCTGAACTGTTAAATAACACAGAATCGCCAGAAACGATACTTGCTAAATTACTTTGAACATTGGCTAAAGATTTCCAAGGAGTTGTTAGCCCTCCGTTTGATACGCTACCTGTATATGATGAGCTAACATAATAATTTCTCGCATTAGCAGAGAAAAAAGAAAGCAAAAAAATTAAACTAACGAGTATAGTTTTTGGGTAAAAAATTGGTTTCATGGGTTTTTCGGATTAGGATTTAGATATTTTGCGTTTGATAAAACAATAAATCGGATTTATTATTCATTGAAAAATCACAACGCGGATTAATTCATAACAATAAACGCAGCATTTTTATTCTTATTGTGCTACAGTTATTTATTTTTAAATTAATTTCTTAAGGATACCCAATTGCTATGCCTACAAGCATTATGTTCAGAGTGAGAAGTATAATAGCGCCTTAAATACTTATTAATAAATTATAAATATATAATAGACTCTATAGCTTGTTATTAATAAGATTTACTAACAGAGTAAGCTAAATTATTTAAGAAGAAAACAGAATTGTATTTGCTAAATTATTTGACTGGATGTGGTAATATGGAGTTGAGTTGATTTGATTCCTTTTTAACAAAATCGTAGAACATTTCCACTTGATTTTCATGGGTTCTAAAAACCAAAATTTTAATTCTATTATTTAAAAATTTCAAACGAACTTTTGTTTCTAACTCGTTTTCAATGGGTAAAATATCAATTTCTTTACCCTGATTTATTATTATTTCATTTCCCCATTTGAATACAAATAACGACTTGTATAATTTCTCTAAAAATGGATAAAGCCAGACAAATCCAATGAATACCATTACCCAAGCCCTTGGCTTTTCATTAATTGCTGAATATAATTGTAATGCAATAAATAGTAAAATTATAGTAACATAAGCAAAGGAATGTGCATTTGATTCGCCATTTTTAATTTTTTAAAAATTAATTTGCCGTTTACAAATCTTAATTTTCCATTCACGGTTATAAAATCCATGACTAATAATTACATGTATAAAAAAGAGATTACTATTTCTGATTGGATGTAATGATTTTTACCAATTCTGTACCATTAAATTTCTGATCTTCTACACCTTGGTAAGCTTTAATGATATTGCCATTCCATAAATAATTTATACCTGGCGTGGTTGCTTTGTTTCCCAACAATTTAAAAAATGCAGGTATATCGCTCATGACAAAATATGGAAAATTGCTTTTCGTTTCCGTAAAAAACTCTGGAATTTTAAAGGTTTCCTCATCCATAAATAGAATATAAATGGGTGGCAAATTGTTTTTCTTTTTCAAAATGGCTAGCTCTTTTGCGGCATCTCTACAATGGTCGCAACCAGGTACAAACAAGCAAACAATTTTTTTACCCTCGTCTAAATTCACCGATTTTCCACTGAAATTATTATATATAGCAAACTTTGATACTGCTTTTGCCGGTCCTAAATCAACTTCTATTTTCTTAACTGAATCTTTTTGTTTTACAATTTCTATTCCCTTGGCTTTGGAAGTATCGACAAGTTCCGTTGATTCTTTTTTCAAACTATCTGTTGTTGTAGTATCTGAGATTATTTGAGGTACAATTATTTCTGGAGTTTTTGTTTTGCTGCATGGGCAAAACGGAAAGAAAAAAAACATGATAAAAGCCGACAGAAAATAAATAAATAAAATAACGACAAATTTATTTTCCCCTTTTGGCTTATTCTCCACGTTTCGATATAAGTAAATCAGCATTAAAATGGTAACAACATTTTTGATAAACGCTTCTAATGGCGTCATGGGTATTAATTGACCAAAGCAACCACAATTCCCATTCATTGCGCCATGTTCTACCATTTGAATACCTAAATGAATACAGAACCCAACTAGTAAGAAAATGGTCACGGGTATTACAAATGTCTTCAAATAATGCTTTTGTAAAATAGCAATAGCAATGGCGGTTTCAAGCGCAATGATTAACCTAGCCAAATGTGGAGCATAACACCAATCGATGATGCCCAAGTCTACCAACTGCTTTTCAAACGCCCAAATTGGAAATAATTTTGCTACAGCGGATAATAAAAAAAGTGCTGAAACTAAAATGCGAACAATTAATGGAAGATGTTTTTTTATCGAATTCATAATTTGTACTTTTCTTTTATAATCTTATTTAGTATGATTCCCTTCGTTTATTTGAATTAACCCAAACGCTGCATAATTTAAAATATCAAAAAAATTCGCATCTACTCCCTCACTTATTATCGTCATCCCATTATTGGATAATATTTGCTTAATGCGCAGAATTTTCGACAAGATTAAATCTATATAACTTTCTTGGCTCATTTCTCTCCAAGCTTCACCATAATCATGGTTTTTATCCATCATTAAATCTTTAGCATTTTCTACTTCTTGTTCGTATCGTTTTTGAACTGCGTCTACCGATAATTGTTCGGTGTCATCATTATTCATTTTCAATTGAATCAATCCTATTATTGCATAGTTAAGTATACCCTGAAATTCACTGTATATGCCATCTTCAATTTTTTGTTGTTTTTTTTCCTGAATGGTTTTTACTCTTTTTGCCTTAATGTAAATTTGATCAACAATTGAGATGGTTCGATATACCCTCCAGGATGTTCCGTAATCCATCGTTTTTTTTAAGAAAATATCCCAGCAAGAAGAAATTGCTTGATTGTACTGATCCAATGTTGTTAACATGTATTCAATTAGATTTAAAATGTGAATATAAAACTCCCTTTCAACAGATACAAACATTTATTCGCATCTTTGAATCTTTAACAAAAATACAATTACTGACGCAATGTTTACACTCAATTGTAATGGAAAAATCATTAACCTGAATTCCGCGGTTGTAATGGGCATCATCAACATTACACCAGATTCTTTTTTTGAAGGACATTTAAATAAAAAGGAAAGCGAATTATTAATGATGGCCGAAGGAATGATTGATCACGGGGCGTCAATATTAGACATTGGTGGACAAAGCACAAAACCAGGGAGCAAACGAATTGATGCTGATGAAGAATTGAATAGAGTAATCCCTATCATCAAAGCAATTAAAAAACACTTCCCTGAAATAATCATTTCTATTGATAGTTATTACAGTAAAGTGGCTGCTCATGCGATAGAATCTGGTGCTGATATAGTAAATGATATTAGTGCTGGAAATTTAGATGCGGATATGATTCGAACGGTTGGGAAATTGAAAGTGCCTTATGTTTGTATGCACATGCAAGGAACGCCCGAAACCATGCAATTGAATCCTACTTACAATAACATTACACTTGAAATAATTCAGTTTTTCATTAAAAAAATCGAAGCCTGCAGAATGGCTGGAATCAACGATATCATAATTGATCCTGGGTTTGGATTCGGTAAAACGATTGAACAAAACTTCACTTTATTGCGAGAATTGCTTTCGTTAAAAATGTTGGGCTGCCCTATCCTAGCGGGCGTTTCAAGAAAAGGGATGATTTATAAAACACTAGAAACAACTCCGGAAAATGCGCTAAATGGCACTACAGTTGCAAATACATTGGCTTTAATTAACGGAGCGAGCATATTACGCGTGCATGATGTAAAAGAAGCAAAAGAAGCTATTGATATTTTCAATGCTTTTATTCGAATACCATAAAAAAAATGCCGTCCAATTTTTGAACGGCATTTTTTAAAAGCTTGTATATTTTTATTTTTGTCTGTCTTTTACATTTTTCAAACTATCGTAAAATTTCTTTTCGATACCTTTTTTTAAGTTTAATTTCGATTCATTAATTGCTTTGGCTTGATCTTTTGTTAAGATATTAGACACTTCTATATCAAACATTAAAACAGCGCTTTCAGGTATTATCTCCCCCATTTTTTGTTTTCCATAACCCAATACTGAAGGGATATAAAACTTAGCTTTTGCACCTTTGTTTAAAAGTTTCAAACCATCTGTCCAACCTTTAATTACAGGCCCACCTAAAGTATAATCATTGGTCATATTCACATTAAATGGTTCTGTATGTTTGAAAGAAGAATCCGTATTGCTATCGAATTTTTTTCCATTTAATAGACTTCCTGTATAATTCGTTACCACAACAACAGAGGTATCAATCATTGCTCCAGTTCCTGGTTGTGTAATTTGGACATAAGTTCCCAACGCCGTTTTTTGTAAACCTGTTATGTTGTTCTTTTTAAAGTATGCTTGAAGTATTTTATCTTCTTTTGCTAAAATTTGAATGTTTTCAATAGAATCTTTTTCCATTTTTAATTGCATGTCTTTTATACGCGCCGTTTCCATTTGTGTCTGGTTTTTAAACACATCCAACAATTTAACAGTAGTTAAAAAATAATTGCCTTTTTTCATGAATGGCGGCATAGCACCTGGGTTATCTTTATACATTGAATCAACCAACAAACGAATGGTTAAACTATCCCCTTTTTTTAATTGTGCAATGATTTTAAAATATTCTGGTGGGATAGATGTTGAATCAAATGGTTCGATTATTGGCGTTCCATTTTTTCTGGTATCATTTACGATGGTGTCTTTTTTGCCATTGCTGATGATTTGGCAAACATGCATTTGCAAAAAGTTTCCAACTTTTAATTTTTCACCACTTCCGGTAGCGGTGATTTTGTATTCCAATCCTTTTTCACCTTTTTTGAAATCCTGTCCACAAGATGAAAATAAAATAGCAACAATGGCTAATAGTGAGATGTTACGCATTTTTTTATAGTTTAAAATTGATAAGTAGATAATTCGTTTTTATAATTTTTAATGACTTGTTTAAATGTTGACACAACCAATTCTAACGAATCAAAGCTTTGTCCTCCAGCCGCATTAAAATGTCCACCGCCATTAAAATGTGTTCTTGAAAAAGTATTTACATCAAAACTACCTTTACTTCTAAATGAACATTTTCTTTCTTCTCCACGATCGATAAAAATCGCCGCTAGTTTTATGCCTTCAATACTCAATGGATAATTTACAAGACCTTCAGTATCGCCAGTTTTAATATTGTACTTGATCAAATCGTCTTGAGTGATATAAATTAAAGCAGTATTGTATTCGTAAATCACTTCCATTCTATTGAGCAATGTATTTCCAATAAATCGTAATCGATTTTCAGAAAAATTATCATAAAGCGCCTCATGGATTATACTGTGATTTAGACCTTTAGTTTTCAGATTTGAAATCATCGTATGAACATCAGCAGATGTTGATGGAAACCTGAATGAGCCTGTATCCGTCATTACACCAGCGTATAAACATTGCGCTACTTCGTTGTTAATTTTATCTTCAAATCCAGCGTTTATAATAAAATCATACACCATTTCTGCAGTAGAACTTTTGGTTGTGTCGCTCACACCAAATCCAAAAACCTCTGTTTGTGGTTGTTGATGATGATCAATTAATATTCGAGTTGCATTGGTTTTCAACAATACCTGCTCCATATTTTTGGTACGGCTTAGCGTATTGAAATCCAAACAAAAAATCCAATCTGCATTTTCAATGAATACATCTGATTTTTTTACGTCTTTTTCATAATCCAAAACTTTAGCACAACCTGGCATCCATTTTAAAAAATCTGCCCAGTTGGTTGGAGATATTACATTTACCTCATGGCCAAATTGAATTAAAAAATGAAATAAACCTAACGTTGACCCCATTGCATCACCATCTGGTTTTTGATGCATGGTAATCACAATCTTTTTGGGTGAATGTAATTCAGGATATATTAAATTGATATTTTTCATAAACAAGTCGCAAAAGTAAGTGTAAATTATGAATGAAAAAATTTGAAAATTATCACCTTTGTTAAAATTTTTATAGTTTGAAATCAAGCAAAAAACAAAATTTCGAAACCATTATTTCAAATTAATAAATCAACAATCTTTAAAAACAAGTATAAAACTACAATTTTGCCATTATCTTTGCGACCAAAATTAAAATTAAAACAATGAATAGAACATTTACGATGATTAAGCCCGATGCCACAGAGAAAGGCAATACTGGTGCTATTTTAGAAATGATTAATGCTGCTGGATTTCGTATTGCAGCGATGAAAATGTTGCATTTAAGTGCAGAGAAAGCAGGCGAGTTTTACGCTGTACACAAAGAAAGACCATTTTACGGAGAATTGGTTGAATTTATGAGTCGCGGTCCTATTACTGCTGCTATTTTAGAAAAAGATAATGCAGTAGAAGATTTCCGTAAATTAATTGGCGCTACTAATCCAGCTAATGCTGAAGAAGGAACCATTCGCAAACGTTTTGCAGCTTCAATTGGCGAAAATGCCATTCACGGTAGTGATAGTGATGAAAATGCTGCAATTGAAGGTGATTTCTTTTTTAGCAAATTAGAGCAATTCTAAATTTCAATAAACAACTTATCAAACTCCATCTGTTTGATGGAGTTTTTTTTTACCTTTTATGAAAATTTGAAGATTTCTATCCACACGAATTATTAATTTAAAATAAAAATAAAAATTGCAAGCAAGTTTAACCATCATTCGATATAAATCCAGGTTTATTCCTTTTGCATTCTTATCAATGGCTATTTTTCATATCCCATTATTTTTCAATCGTAAAATTTCATTTTACAAATTGATGGGGACAGGTAAAAATGGAACTTTTGATAAAACTCCAGATTTTAACCAATGGGCGATTTTATGTGTGTTTAAAGATGGCACACCATTTTCAAATTCAACATTCAATCCAATTGACTTTTATGGTCGTTTTATAAAAAAATGGCTTCACTTTTTTTCAATGGAGAATTTTTCTATCCAGCTTGAACCTATTAATGGCCATGGATTGTGGGATGGGAAAACAGCGTTTGGGTCATTTGAATCAAATGATACTTATAATGGTCCGATTGCAACTTTAACTAGAGCTACAATTCGATTATCAAAAATTAATCATTTTTGGAAACATGTGGCACCAATTGCCAATAAAATGACTTCTGCTAAAGGATATGTATTTTCGGTTGGAATTGGAGAAGTACCATGGATTAAACAAGCTACTTTTAGTGTTTGGGAATCTGTTGATGACATGAAAATGTTTGCTTACAGTATGAAAGAACATCGTGAAGTTGTAAAAAAAACCAGACAAGAAAAATGGTATAGTGAGGATATGTTTGTTCGATTTAAAATAATTTCAACACATGGGAAATTAAAAGGCATTGACCCACTCATAAGAATATTGTAGATTTGAATATTAAACTTAAAAATAATTTATGAACAATATCAAATTAATAGAAGTTCCATCCGAAATAGGTGCAGGTACAAGAGGTGCAAGTTTGGGCATTGATGCCATTAAAATTGCTGGCTTGGACTTTATGAGTAATTTTTTTATACACTTTCCTTCTGAAAGAATTGAATCTGAAAACAACTTGTTGTTTGAGCCCATACAATCGCCTTATGCTAAAAGAATTCATGGTGTATTAAACATGTACGAAAGAATCAGCAAATCGGTTTGTGACTGTATGAAAAACAATTTTTTTCCAGTTGTTTTAAGTGGTGACCATAGTAATGCTGGCGGTACAATTGCTGGAATCAAAATGGCAAAACCAAAAAGCAAATTGGGCGTAATTTGGATTGATGCACATGCCGATTTACATACACCATACACTACCCCATCAGGCAACATGCATGGAATGCCCATTGCTACTGCGATTGCAGAAGATAACATTGAATGCAAAGTGCATGAAGTAGATGAAAAAACAGTGAAAATTTGGAATCAACTCAAAACAATAGGTAAAATAAATCAGAAAGTTTTGCCGGAAGATGTGGTTTTTATTTCATTGCGTGACTTTGAAAAAGAAGAAAAGCACATTATTGAAAAATTTGGCATTAAAGTAATTCCTACAAGTGAAGTGAGGAGAAATGGTGCAGAAAACGTAAGCAGAAAAGTACTTCGTTACTTAAGTGATTGCACAGATATTTATGTAAGTTTTGA
>CANKLV010000051.1 GCA_947483415.1 Chitinophagaceae bacterium | reverse complement strand
GGAACCATTCAAAGACCATGGTTCAATTCAAATGGAAGAGAAGCTGATTATAGAAGTTTTGAAAAAGCTGATTTTTCATTCTGGTTAAAAGAAGCAAAAACAATCAAACTTGCCTTATTTAATAAAATGAACAATGAAATTTGGCAAATTAATATAAACGGTATAAAAGGATTCAATCAATTTCGTTGGGATCTTACCATAGAGAAAAGAAAAAGTGATGCACCTTATTTTATTCACTACGACAAATTTATAGCATCGGGGGATTACACACTGCGTGCTTATTTTGGTGAAACGATTGCAGACCAGTTGGTGAAAGTAATTGAAGGTATTTCACCTTATCTCATAAAAGAATAAAAAGTTCGAATTTTAACTAAAAATTATATTCAAGTTCAATTATCCTAAAATATTTAGAAACAAAAATGGTAAAAATGAAGAGAGAAAGGAAAGCTAATTTAGGACAGTGAGAAAATAAAAAGCTGTATCTTTTAAATGATAAAAATCACTTATCATTGAAGGTTATTTATCCTAAAATGAAACGAAAATTGGTTAATCAACGTTATGGCGTTATTTAATTCTTTTAAACAGTAATTATTTAATTATATTGATTTTCTAAACTTTTTGATATATTATCAAATTTCTTTAAAACATAATACTATATTTGATTTAATAGCAGAAAATATTTATAGTTTTGGGATGAAGAGAAAAGTAAATATGAAAGATTTTGATGATTTTCATCTTTGGCAAGCTTTTAAAAGAGGCGACATAGAAGCCTTTGAGTTGCTTTATAAAAAATATTTTAGAATTTTAGGAGCTTACGGACTTCGGCTAAATAGTGATAAAAATTTAGTTGAAGATGTAATCCACGATGTATTTATTGAACTGTGGAGAAGAAAAGAGTTTTTGGGAGATATAGAAAATGTAAAGTTTTACCTATTTTCTGCCGTACGCAATCAAAATATAAGAAATCATAAAAAGGATATTTTTGAAGAGACAGAAGATATTAATACATTTTTAGATTTTCTATCCACTTTATCTTCCGAACAAGAATACATAGATAATGAAACTGTCCATCGCCGAAATTTATTAATTCATAAAGCGATGAAGAATTTAAGTAATCGCCAAGGTGAGGCTGTTCATTTTCGTTTCTATCAGGGATTGAGTCTTGATGAAACTTCTCAAATCATGCAGTTACCCAAGCAAGTAATTAAAAACCTACTATCCAAGGCTTACGCAATATTAAGGATTTCTCTCAAAAACCATATTTCTGTTTTAATCTTTTGCCTTTTTAATTGTTAAGAATCATTCTTTTCTATTGGCTAAAAGTTCAAAAAAATGTTTTAGACATTTTTTTGAAAAATAATTACAAATTAATAGTTACTTTTTATTCAAATCATTCCCTCTATAATAAAGAGGCAATTAATCGTTCAGCAAAATGAAACATACTTATAGTGAAATACTGGATTTTCTAAATGACGATTCATTTGTCCAATGGGTACTTTTTGATGAAGATGAAAAGGAGTGGAAAAATTTTTTACTCGCAAATCCCAACAAACAATCTTTAGTAAATGAAGCCAGACTATTAATAAAAGAAGTCAATACCATTGAGGAAAAAAGAACCGAAGAACTAAGCCAAAAAAACGTTTGGGCTAAACTGATGACAAGTATTGGTGAAAATGAAAATGCCAGAAAAACTGAGTTAAAACTTTGGCAACAACCTGTATTTCAGTTGACTGAGGGTATAATCTTTTTGATAGGCATTACTTGGCTTTTTTGGAGTACCCATTCGAATGGAACTCTTTCTTATAAAGCCTTAGTTGTAGCAACCGAAGACAAACATCCCTTAATTGAGCAGGTAAACAATGGTAAAACCCCGCTGCAAGTTAAATTAGAAGATGGCAGCACCGTTACCTTAGAAAAAGATAGTAAACTCAGTTATCCAAACCATTTCGAAAGCAATAAACGCATGGTAATATTGAGTGGAAATGCGTTTTTTGAAATTGCCACAAATCCAATTAAACCTTTTTATGTCTATGCCAATGAAGTTGTCACAAAAGTTTTGGGTACAAGTTTCAGCATTCAAGCATCTGACAATGGTAAAAGAGTAATTGTAAAAGTAAAAACAGGCAGAGTTTCGGTATACAACCAAAACGAAATAAATATTAACGACCCAGAAACTGAGGCAGTTATCTTGTTGCCAAACCAACAAGCAATTTATAATCGCCCAACTGAAGACTTGAGTAAACATTTAGTGGAAGTGCCCATGCCAATTATCGATAAATATAATGAAAAGTTGCCAACTGAATTTGATGAAGTAGCGATTAGTCAAATTTTAGAAGTGCTTGAAAAACGGTATGGTGTTAAAATAATTTTCAACATCGAGCTTTTATCAAACTGCTTTATCACTACCAAACTTAGAAATGAATCAATATACCACCAATTAGACTTGATTTGCAGAATCATAGGCGGAACTTATAAAAAAGTAGATGCTCAAATTATCCTGGAATCAAAAGGCTGTAATTAACAAATTTTTCAAAACTTAAAGCCATTCTATTATGAATAGATAAATACATAACACAACCAAATAAAAAGAAGGAATGATGCGGCTACATCAAACCTTCGGTAGTTTTAAATCTCTGCTTTTCAACAAAAGATTGATTTTTAGGTAACTTAAAAAAAAAATTATGGCAAATTTTCTATTAAAACAAATGATTTTCAGAATTATGAAAATTTCTCTAATTCAACTTATCATAATTACCCTCATGGTAAGTATAAGTTATGCAAATAGCATTTATGGGCAAGAAAAATTAAATGAGCGAGCTACAATTTCTATTAAAAATGGTAGCTTAAAATCTGTACTTCAAGCAATTGAAAAACAGATTGATATTGATTTTTCATACAAAAAAGAAGTTCTTAATACGACTGAAAAAATCAATATTGAGCTAAACAATGAAACAGTAATTGAAATTTTGGAAACGGTATTGACACCATACAATATTTCCTTTCAAGTAATGCGAAATAACCAGATTGTTCTTACAAAAAATGAAAATTTGGGTAAGGTAGAAAATAAGTTGAAAGAGCCCATAATAGAGAATAAATTAGACGAACCTAACATTGGTATTACCATAAAAGGAAAAGTTACCGATGAAAAAGGAGAAACATTACCAGGCGTAAATGTATTAATCAAAGGAACAACTAATGGAGTTGCAACAGATATTAATGGAGAGTATTCAATCGAATTGCCAGATGCCAATGCTGTTTTAGTATTTAGTTATATTGGATATATATCTCAAGAAATAGCAATTGGTAATAAATTGTTAATCAACGTATTATTAGTAGTAGACAGTGAAACCATCGAAGAAGTGGTAGTAATTGGTTATGGTTCAAAACGTAAAGAAACCTTAACCGGTTCGGTTACTAGCATATCCAATAGAGAAATTCAAACAACTACGGCTGTCAGTATTGCCCAAAAATTACAGGGAAAAGTTGCCGGCCTACAAATACGTCAATTAGGTGGTGAACCAGGTACATTCAATAACATGATCAATATCAGGGGTTTTGGTACACCATTATACGTAATCGATGGTGTTATTCGGGGTGGCTCATCTGAATTTCAACGTCTTAACCCGGATGACATTGAGAGTATATCTTTTTTAAAAGATGCCTCAGCCGCTATTTATGGTTTTGGTGCAGCTAATGGTGTAATCATTGTTACAACTAAAAAAGGTAGTAAAGAGAAAACGTCTTTTAATTTTAGCAGTGTTGTTGGCTTTATGAAGCCTACAGATATACCAAGAATGGCTACGGCCAGCGAATGGATTCAGATGCGGAACGACGCAGCCATATTTGGAACAGGAGCTCCCTTTTTAACAAAGGAAGAAATGCAAAAATATATCGATGGTGCTCCTGGATATGAAAGTACCGACTGGTATGACGTAACCATGAAAAACGCCGCTATGCAGGAACAGCATAATATTTCAGCTACTGGAGGAAATGAAAAAACACAATATTATTTCGGACTCGGCTATTTTAACGAAAAGGGATTGTTGAAAAGTGATGACATTGAGTATAAACGTTTTAATTTGAGATCTAATATAACCACCGAGTTAGCAAAAAACCTAAAAGGAGAATTATTAATAAGTGGTCTTTATGACAACAGAACCACTCCAGGGGAAAATTTCCATAATATATTTAAAGGAACCCGCGTTACTCTGCCAAACCAAGGGCCTTTTGCAAACAATAACCCTGATTACCCTGCAGTGGCAGCCCCTAGTAACCAAAATCCTTTGACGCTGTCAAACAGGGATATTACAGGTTATAGCGACGATGACAATAATAATCTTCAAACGACGATGGCATTGACCTATGATATACCTTTTATAAAAGGGCTCTCCATAAAAGGTTTAGCGGCCTTTGATAGGAATAGTTACCAGGCTAAGGACTTATATAAGCCATTTAAAGAATATACTTATATAAATAATGAATATGTTTCCTCACAACAGAGGGTAGGTACGGCATTCATTTCTAATAGTTTCACAAACTTTAGCAGGCTTACTGTGCAGGCTCAGGCCAATTACAATATGGTATTTGCGACAAAACATAGTATTGGAGCCACAGCGGTATTTGAACAAAGGCAGGAGTGGGCTCGTACCTCATCTTTAAAAAGGGTGTATGATTTTTATACCATCGACCAAATAAACAGGGCGAGCACCAACTTGCAAACAAATGACGGAAATGAGTCACAAACGGCCAATCAATCGCTATTAGGCCGCTTTAACTATGGTTTCAAGGATAAATACCTTGTTGAAATGGCTTTCAGGTATATGGGAACTCATGCTTATCCTTCTGAAAGCAGGTGGGGCCTTTTCCCAATTGCTTCTGCAGGCTGGAGAATTTCAGAAGAAAGTTTCATGAAGCAACATTTTCCGATAATCTCAAATTTAAAACTTAGGGGTTCTTATGGAGAAGTGGCATCCAATCAAGGATTTACTGCGTTTCAGTGGATACCTGGATTTAGTTTATCAGGAGGTGGTTCTTATGAGTTCAACAATGGCAGTCTTGTTGCAGGTGCACAATCACCTGCAATTGTAAATCCCACACTTACATGGGCTGTTGCAAAAACTTCAGACATTGGCATCGACATTGGCCTTTGGAAGAATAAATTAACCATTGAATTTGATATATACAGGAGAAACCAGGAAGGACTACCTGCCACAAAGGCTCTCTCATTGCCGAATACATTTGGTGCGAGTTTGCCTCAGGAAAATTTAAATAGTAACCGAACAGAGGGTACTGACTTTACAATCAGTTATAATGATAGGGCAGCTGCATTTACCTATGGTGTTTCCGGAAATTTCAATTATGCCCGCACACAGAACAGGTATGTTGAGCAAGGAGCATTTACAAATAGTTATGATCGGTGGAGAAATGGAAGAGGTAACAGGTACAACGATGTTGTCTGGGGATATACCTATCTTGGTCAGTTTAAAGACCAAAATGAAATCTCAAATTACCCTATTCAAAACGGAAATCAGGCAAACATTCGTGAATTACCCGGTGACTTTAAGTATGCAGATATCAATGGTGATGGAGTAATAAATGGTTTAGATGAATTGCCCTTATTTATTGGTGCTAATGGAACTAATGATGACCAAAATGCTGGTGGAAGAAAAAATCCCAGAATAAATTTCGGATTATCATTAAATGCCTCTTACAAAGGGTTTGATATAAATATGTTATTTCAAGGCGCCGGGATTTACACTGTTCGTTTTAGTGAAGTGTATGCACAAGTATTGGCCTTTAGAGGAAATACGCCCGCCTATTTCTTTGACAGGTGGCATAAAACAGATTCTTACAATTCAGAAAGTGCGTGGGTTCCCGGTAAATGGCCGGTGTCTCGGTTTGTTGGCGATGTAGGCAGTATGTATAAAGAAAGTTCTGTATGGAGGAAAGACGCTTCTTATGTAAGATTAAAAAGTCTGGAGGTAGGATATACAATTAGTTCAAAAATTTACAAAGCTACTGGTATTAAAAGTATGAGAATCTATGCCAATGGATTTAACTTGGTAACATGGACAGATCCATTTGTAAAACCTTTTGATCCTGAAAAACTGGAAGGTCTTTTTAATTCTGGTTTCAATTATCCCCTTACCAAAAATTTCAATTTTGGTTTAAATATTAACTTTTAAATTTCTTAATCATGAATACGAATAACATAAAAATTTGCACATTACTAGCAATTGTGTTTCTGCTTGGTTGTGATAAAGTGTTGGATTTGGAACCAACCGACCGTCTTACGGCAAATGCTATTTTTGGAGATCCTAAAGGGGTTGAAATATATATGGCAAATCTTTACAGTCAGTTACCGATAGAAGATTTTACCTATATGAAACAAGGCTTTAATTACAACCAGAGCGGTCCTAATAATGGCGGTCAATGTTCATCAATGGTAACAGATGAGGCTACACATAGCGAGAGTGGAGCAGGCGTGGGTGATGGTGATTTTCAATGGTGGGCTGATGGATATAAATTAATGCGTGATGTCAATATTCTGGTAGATGTAATACCAACACTAAAAATTAGTGATCAGGAAAGAAGGAGTCTGATAGGGGAAAGTGCATTTATTAAGGCATTCGCTTATTTTGGACTTGTCAAAAGATACGGGGGTGTTCCACTTATTAAAAATTCGCAAGTGTACTCAGGAGATGCGGAAAGTTTAAAAGTGCCAAGAAGTACTGAGCAGGAAACATGGGATTATGTGTTATCACTTTGTGATACCGCCATTTTAAACTTAGGTGATGCAACTGGAAGACGGGCAACTAAATGGGCAGCTTATGCATTGAAATCAAGAGCAGCATTACACGCGGCCTCCTTGGCAAAATTTGGTAACCTGGCACCGCAGTCAGGAATTGCAGTTACAGAAAAACTTGTTGGTTTAGAGACTTCTTTAGCAAGTAATTATTACAAAGCAGCTATTAGCGCATCAGAGGCAATTATGAAGTCTGGCAAATTTCAATTGTTCAAGCCAACGCCGGCAAATCCGCAGGAAGCCGCCGAGAATTATAGACTACTTTTCCAGGATCCCAATGCAAATGGAGCAACCGTAGAAGCAATTTTTACCAAAGGACATGCCGTTGTGGGCAATTTTCAGGGCCACAATTATGATATATGGTTTCAGCCGGCACAGACAGCAAATGGCTGGCCCCATCCTGGAAGAATGAACCCAACGCTTGATTTGGCAGATAGTTACGAATCTTATACAAATCCAGGAAAAAATACACCCATTGTAACTACCATGGATAATAATACAAACGATTATAACGGATACAACCCAAGCCAAAATTATATCAAGTATAATACCCCTAATGAAATTTTTAAAGATAAAGATGCGCGTCTATGGGCAACGAGTATTTTGCCAGGCACAATCTGGAAAGACAAAACCATTATTATTCAGGCGGGTTATGTAAAACCTGACGGTGTAGCAGTTATACGTACTTCAGCCAATATGACCATTAGCGGAACTACTTACTATACATATGGTGCTCCAAACACAAGCTTATATTCTGGTTTTGATGGGTTTGGAGGTAATAATACAAAAACTGGATTTGGCTTTAAAAAGTTTATGAACCAGTTAAGTCCAGTCATACCGGGATGGAACCAAAGTACTTCAGATTTTATGGAATTCAGGTATGCAGAAATATTGTTGAATTTTGCAGAAGCAGTGGTAGAAAGTGGCACAGGCGATGCAATTGCAGCTGCCAAAGCAATTAACGACATTAGAAGAAGGGCCGCGCACAAAGTAGATATTGCTTTGACTGTAGAAAATGTTCAAAGGGAAAGAAAAGTTGAACTGGCTTTTGAACATAAGAGATTTTGGGACCTCATTCGCAGAAGAGAATTTCATACCCTCTTTAACAGCAGCTCCATGCATTCGCTCATGCCTTTGCTTGATTTGAGGGCACTTCCTGCCACCAAATATATTTTTGTAAGGGTGAACGCTCCAAATATAAATCCTCGAACTTTTATTACCAGATCCTATTATCGTGCTATTCCAGGTATAGGTTCAAATGGACTTGTGCAAAATCCAGAGTATTGATTTTACTATAAACTGAATAAATAACAACAAATGCCTTTAAAAATTTTAATCATGAATAAATTATTATTGGGGTTATTCATAATTTCTTTTGTATTCTTCTCCTGTGAGAAGGATAATTATGATGGTCCAACAGCTGGACTATCGGGGACTTTTATTGATGCGCTAACCAATAAGCCCATTGAGCAGGATATTATCAATGGCACTACCATCGAATTGCTTGAAAAGGGCTATAATCCGGTAACACCGCAATACCTTATAGTAAAAAATAATGGCTCTTATGAAAACAGCCAGCTCTTTGCTAACACCTATACAGTAAGACCAGTAAGAGGCAATTTCATAGATATTCCAGCTCAGGAGGTAGTCATTAAAGGGCAAACCATACTTGACTTTGTTGTAACACCCTATATTAGAGTAAAAGAAACAAACATCAGCAAAGTTGGTACGAAGGTAATTGCCACCTTTAAACTCGAACAAAATGTACTGAATCCCATTAGAAAAATCAGTTTATATGCTCATAGCGATTCAAGATTAGGTGATGGAATGCGACTCGTAGTATCAGAAAAAACCATCAATGTGGCTGCTGTTCCTAACACTATTTATACCATTGAAATGGATTTGACATCCAACAGCTCAACGTTAAAACCAGGTCTTGGTTATTATTTTAGAGTGGGTGCATTAATAAATGTGCCGGAAGCAAAACCAAACTATGCGCCTGCTGTAAAGATGGTTATTTGATGTAAACATTTTGGTTAAAACCTATTGAGTTACAAAAAATAAGCGGTACTAAAATTCAATGAATTTCCAATCCATTGAATTTTAGTACCTGACTTAAACAAATTGAAAGGGCTCAATGGATTATTATTTTTATATGAAAGTTAGCGGTAGAATTTTAAATGTCTTAAATAGATTTTAAAATGCTTCCTACCGATAGCGAAACTTGCAACATTGATTTTTTATTAATGATTAGATAATAAAATACGATGAGTCCTTTTAAAATATTTCTAATAGTATCTTTTTTTGTAGTATCGGTAAATTGTTCAAAAGAAGGCAGTTACAATGGCGGGGCTATTGTACCTGTTTTGCCAGTTATTCAGGAAGTTACTTATGACGAAACAGGATGCAATTATACATCCTATAAAAACCTTGTAATGGCCGGTTACCAGGGATGGTTTTCAGCAGAAGGCGATGCTGCTGGCAGGGGCTGGCATCATTATAAAAACAATAGCTGCGGTGGTTTTTTTCCAGGATGCACTTCGGTCGATTTTTGGCCGGATATGAAAGAGTATACAAAAAGGTACCCTTCTCCGTTTAGTTTTGCCAACGGCGAAAACGCCAATTTATATAGTCCCAATGATGAAGAATCAGTGGACCTTCATTTCAAATGGATGAAGGATTATGGTATTGACGGCGTTTTTTTGCAAAGATTTGTCGCTGAAATAAAACAATCCAATCCAAAAGGAAAAGCTCATTTTAACAAGGTGTTACAAAATGCATTAAAGGCTGCTAATAAATATAAAAAAGCAATCTGCATTATGTACGACTTAAGCGGTAGTACCAGTGCTGATGTGGCCTATCTAGAACAGGATTGGAATGAGTTGCAATTATTATTCTCTCTTTTTAGTAATACCCAGCAACCAAATTATTTGAGGCACAATAAAAAACCACTCATTGCAATATGGGGTGTAGGGTTTAATGATGGTCGAAAGTATACAATAGCTGACGTGGACAATTTAATTGACAAAATTAAGGGTCCTTCTAAAAAGGTTTCGGTAATGTTGGGAGTGCCTTACTACTGGAGAACCTTAGAAAAGGATACGGAAAATTCACCTATGTTACATAGTCTTATAAAAAAATCAGACATTATAATGCCCTGGGCGGTTGGAAGGTATAATTCGGGTAGCTATATTAATGTGGCTGGGCCAGTATTACCCGGCGACATTCAATGGTGCAATACCAATAAGATAGATTATGTACCACTAGTTTTTCCTGGATTTAGCTGGGGTAATCTTAAAAATAGTACCGCAAGTTACAATTCTATTCCCAGGAACGGAGGAGATTTTTTATGGCAACAGGTCGCCGGGGCTAAGGTTTCTGGGGCACAATCTTTGTACGTTGCCATGTTTGACGAAATTGATGAAGGTACCTCTATTTACAAATGCCTGCGGGAAGGTGAG